>JANXMY010000162.1 GCA_025354405.1 Armatimonadota bacterium | reverse complement strand
GCCAGAGTTTCCCGAGGCTTATCTTGTATCCGACAACTGGCCTGTCGCCGCGCCAGAGTTGTTTCATGGCCTGGCCGGGGAAATCGTGCACGTTATTGAGCCGCACACTGAAGCCGATCCCGTCGCTCTGCTCGTCCAGCTTCTGGCTGCATTCGGATCCGCCATTGGCAGAAGCGCCCATTTCACCGCGGAAGCTGACAAACACTTTGGCAATCTCTTTGTCGTGCTGGTGGGTATCAGCTCTAAAGGCCGCAAGGGTACTAGCTGGGGTCATATCCGGCGACTCTTCGCCCATGCTGACCAGCACTGGGAAAGCTTCTGCCTGCAATCCGGCCTGTCCAGCGGCGAAGGCTTAATCTGGAGCGTCCGAGACGCAGTGGAAAAACCTATCAAGGACAAGAAGACAGGTCAAACCGTACTGGAGGAAATAGACCCTGGTGTCACCGACAAACGTCTGCTTGTCCAAGAAAGCGAATATGCCTCCGTTCTTCGTGTGGCCGGCCGGGATGGAAACACCTTGTCGGCCCTCCTCCGGGATGCGTGGGACAAAGGACGCCTGCAAACCATGACCAAGAACAGTGCGGCCAGAGCCACCGGTGCTCATGTCTCGCTTATTGGACATGTCACTGCAGACGAACTGCGGCGCGAACTCTCCAGCACGGAAGCCGCTAACGGTTTCGCAAATCGGTTCTTGTGGGTTTGTGCCAAACGCTCCAAAGAACTCCCGGAAGGCGGCTCCCTGCAAGCAGAAGAATTACAGCCCTTGATTGGGCGGTTAGCAGTTGCCATCGAATCGGCCAAGCAGACCGGAGAATTACGACGCGATGACGCTGCCCGCGCCCTCTGGCGTGGTGTTTACCACGACCTCTCGGAAGGCGAGCCAGGACTTGCCGGTGCCGTGACTTCACGTAGTGAAGCTCAAACCATGCGATTGGCACTTCTGTATGCCCTGCTCGACGGCGCGGACTGCATTCGCCACGAGCACCTGACCGCCGCCCTTGCCCTCTGGGAGTATGTCGAGAGTTCGGCAAGGCATGTATTTGGCGACAGCCTGGGCGACCCCATTGCCGATGACATCCTACGCGCCCTGCGGTCGTCTCCAAACGGATTGAACCGCACAGACATCCGGGAACTGTTCCAGCGCCATCAGTCCAGTGATCGGGTTGGTCAGGCGTTAGCCCTATTGGTCAAGCACCGACGGGCGAGGGTTACCATACAGACAGGGACAGGCGGACGGCCAGCTGAGTGGTGGCAGGCTGTCGGACAGGGCGTACAAATCACGGCGGCAGATCGCTGAAAGGCTGCGCGGAATGCGCCATAAGCGCGGTATCTTCGACCAAAGGAAGACTTACCGCGCTAAACGCGCTTTCCGCGCGGAAAGTGAGAGACTAAATGGGCCGATATTTAGACATGGCGCGAGACACGAAGAACCTGACAGTACTGCCGGAACTTTCGCCGATGACATCCGGTGAAACCTGGCCGTCCTTTCCGCTGCCAGCCGCGCCAGAACCCAGACGAGCGGAAGACGACTTTGACGGTCCGGCATCTGATGTGTTGGACATTCTCGCGAAAGCGGCACAGCCGGTTTCCCATTCGGAGATTGTGAAGGCTCTTGTTGAAAAAGGACATGAGAGAATAAATGCGAAGGAGGCCATCGCCCGATGTCAAGAATCGGTATGGATTGAACATGACTTGTTAAAGGGTTACGTTCTTTCAGCATAAGTTCAATCCGCAACTACACCCTCCCGAGCTGGCAGACCCAGATACCCTCGGATCCACGGTTCCTCCGGCGATATCACTTTCCCGGCCACCAGATCCTTGATCAGCGTTCCCGCTGCCGCCAGCTGTCCATCGTTAATGTTCCCCAGGCTAAACGTCGGGCAAGCCGTTCCTGCCGGATAGTTGTAGCCGACCAGCCGCTTGATAATCTGCTCCCCGACTACGTTCTGCTCTAAATCCCGCTGCAGCTTGTTCAGGAAGAACCGAAGCACGTCCATATGTACCTGCCCCAGCGCATACGTCGAGCCGCCCCCCGTGCTATCTGAAGTCAGCGTCTGCCCCAGGATGCTCTTGGCGATCGCCCGATCCAGGTATCCCACCAGCTCATTGAAGTCTGCCCCCTGCGCCCGCTGCGTTTCCAGCAGCCCCAGCGACATATCCGACGGCAGCACCACCGCACTTTCGTTATGTACCTGCGCCACTATCGACAGCAGTTCCCGCTGCTGGTCCGTCCCATACCCTTTCCCTGCATCATAGCTGCCCATCACCGTCGGCATACCGAACTTCTCCAGGTACTTAGCCCACCACTGCAAAAGCTGCACCTTCATAAACCACGGGCGATACGCCGCCCTCAGATCACTCGTGCCCATCGGGTTCTCATAGGCGGGCATATACGAGTAGATGATAAACTTATCCGGGTCATACGCAGCCCCCGCAGATCCGCGCAGCCCCGTAATATTGAGAAACCCATCCGTCTCAATTACAAAATCTTCTGGGTCCTTGCTTTTAAGGCTGACCAGCCCCACCCGCCCCGCATAGGGTCCGGCACCGATCAATCGGTAGTTGATTTCCAGAAGCGAAACACCCAGCGCCAGCGCATCCAGCACGTCATACAGGTTGTCCAGCAGCGACCCACGCATTTCGCCAAACTGCGTTCGCACAAAGTCCGCGACTTCTTTATCTGCCGGGGCTGCGCTTGCCGCATGAACTTCCCACCCACGAGACAGCACAGCAAACTTCTTTGTGGACAGACACGCCCGTACCTGCGGGTCGGCCTGCATCTTCCGAAACGTACCATAGCCCCCCGGAACCCCCTCCCCCGGCGTTGCCAGCGATGTGAGTGCCCCCAGGATGCCCGGCCGTCCACTTCCTGAAAGCCCATCCACCGCCGCCTGCTCCGTCAGCGGCGGTCGTTTGCGAAACAAATTGGTTAATGGGTTCTTCATAATTCCTCTCCCTTCCCTAACAGGGAAGGGTCGACGCGGAACGTCGGGGTTAGGTCTTTAGTCACACAGCACCAGAAGCACCAGCGGGGTAGTGCCTATCCGGTACACATGCGTCTTACGCACGGTCCAAAGCCGGTCGTCACGAGTGAACACATCATTGGCACGGCACAGCGAAGAAGGATTGTCACCAGGTTCCAGGTACAGCGACAGCGCAGGCTTCTGCAACCCCACCGATTCATTGGCATCAAAGAACGTGCTGGTCAGGCTATTATCCATCGGCAGAAACAGCCCCAGTTGGTCGCTCCCGTCACCGGAACGAACAAGAGTAAAGTGTTCTGCATGCAGCGAAAATAATGCGTTCAAGCGAAGCCGATAGACCAGGGCACGCGCGTCGGCCATGTCAGCTCACCTCATCAAACACCGACCCGGACGTTGGCGAGGCTGACAGCAGCGGCACTTTACTGGAACCATCCGCCACACCGCCCGAGAGCAGCTTCACCGCCTCCGTCACAACCCGCCGCGCCGCCACCTGGAACGGCTCGATGCGCTTCAGCCCCCGGTTGTGGAGTGCCTGACCACGCGTATCCAGAATCGCCGCGTTCGATGCCGCTTTCTGCCGAACCGCCTGCCTCGCCGCCCACAGGTAAGGCTCCAGACGCGCGTTCCCCGCATCCGCAAGCCGCACCGCAAGCTGCGCCAGGTTCGCCGTCTTGGAGGCCGACACATCCAAACCGCCGATATGAAAGTCGTCCGTGTAGCCCGGCAGCCGCAGCTTCTGCTCCAGGTAGCTTCCTGCCATCCTCTCCGCCAGTCCCAGCGTCAGCAGTGCCGAAAGCCGCGCGTCCGTCTCTCCGGCCGCCAGTACCTCCGGGTCGATCGTATATTCCCAGGCAGGCTGCTCCGCCGAGATCAGTGCCGCCACGTCGCTGTCCTGCGTTGTATCCGACACCGCAATCTGGCACAGCCGCTTCACCTCCGCCGTCGTCACGACCAGCACCGGGGGCGAACTTCCCAGGGCCAGCGAGACCGGCACCAGGTCGTCCATAAATGTCGGAGAGCGTCCCACCTGCACCAGATAGGACCCGGCCATGATTTCCCCCACCCCCAGCGTCAGCAGCGAGTTCAGCCCCGGATTATCCAGTGCCGGCGGAGCCACCGTGGACGCCTTCGCCGCCGTCGCCACCGATGGATCGATCCCATATTCCCAGGCGGGCTGTTCCACCGCCAGCAGTGCCGCGATATCCCCATCGTGGGACAAGTCCCCTGCTGGGATCGCACATAGCCGCTTAATATCCGCCGTCACAATCGTCAGTAAAGCCATAATTTACTTCCTCTCTACCCTTCCCTCGTAGGGAAGGGTCGCAGCTCGCTGCGGGGTTAGGTTCTGACAGGTCGCCGGGTACGCCGGGCTTTCTCCGAATAGCCCGGCCTTGCAAGGCCGGGACTAAGCTCTACGCCACCAACGACCCATACGCCCCGCGCCAGTCTCCAAAGCCGCAGTTGTACCGCGCCCGAACCCCGTACATAAACGTATCCCGCATGAAGGCGTTTTCTTCGTCGTCGAGTGCCGTAAACTCGAAGTCTTTGCGAAGCTGAAGCACCACGGGCCGAACGATCCGCTTCGTGTCCATGATGTACCAGTTGGAGGTCGAAGCCAGATAGGGCGAAGTCAGCAGCTTCAGGCTGCCCATCAGTGGATTGATCCCCAGGGCTTGGTTTGCCGTTGCCAGCGGGTCCGGATAGTAGGTGGACTCCAATAGCGTTCGCGCCTCCCAGTACAGCTCTGGCGAGACCACCAGCAAATCCGGGCTGACCCCCGCCACTTTGCCCTGATCGTCTGTGTAACGCATCATAGCCGTCACCGCTGCCTGCAGCCCAGCGGAGTTCAGCGCCTCAGTCCCTTTATTGCTCTGCGCTCCCCCTTGGTTATGGGTTCCGAAGAATGGCTGCCCATCATAGCAGGGTGTCGTGAAGCCGGACGCCAGCACCCCAAATGTCAGGCTGTCCAGATGCTGCTTGGCACTCATCGCCATCTGCTTCACTCGGAGCGGGATCTGCCCGTACAGATCATCTTCCAGGGCCGCCCGTTCC
>JANXMY010000141.1 GCA_025354405.1 Armatimonadota bacterium | reverse complement strand
CCGAGCTTTGGCAATCGCCCGCAGAGCCTCCTCGACCCGCTTCTCCTCCCAGGAGACGACATAAATGATCGGGTACCGCGCCCGGATCAGCGTTTCCAGCTCCGTATCGACCGCGCTCTGTGCCATGTGTTTATCCTAACTGATCGTGTCCGGACATTTCGCTGACCGGCACCCATAACTCCATATATTTCGCGCGAATGCCAGGGGTGAGTTGGTCCTGATACTCTGATGACAACTGCAGCACTTTAACCAATTCCTGTACATCCGTCAAGTCTTTCAGTCGGCACGTGCCTGACATACCGTATACCAGTTTCCACTCAATCAATCCCGGCAAGATGAGTACGGTGACTCCCTCTCGCTCAACCGTCTTATGTTCGCCTTCCGCGATATGCAGACAAGTCCGAACGCCATTCTCCGTGTCCCGCAAGTTCTGACTCTTGGGGACGCGTGCGCCCTTGCCAGCCCATCCGGCGTCAACAGTAAATTCACGACTTCCGTAAACCGCCGATAACCGTGCAGAAAGAGTGCCATGTCGCCTATCACCGCATGCTCTATCCCGAGGTCCCGAAGGCGACCCGTGATGCGGCGCAGCGACTTTTGCACCTCACTCTCGTTCTGAAAGAACATCCCGCCCTCCCGGAGTGCCCAGGTGCGATTAGCGTCGAGACGCTTTTCGTAGTTCGGCATGGTTGGTGAATCGGCTATGATCATTGTCGCCCTCATGAATCGTATCCCGTTAATTTGGGAGGGGGAGGCCATGCTGCGGCCCCAGTATGGACTTGGGCTTCGAGATAGGCGGCAAGAAGACCTACGGTGACCGATTTTTCGGCATCCTCGTCTGGAATGGCGATGTCGAACACTTCTTCACAGCCCACAATCATCTCGGTGAAATCAAGAGACGCGTTCAAGTCTTCGAGAAAGCGTGTCTCCAACGAGAGGCTGCCGACGCTTACATCGAATTCCTCTGCGACAATGGCCATCACTTTGTTAAACACAGCGATCAAAGTGAGGTACACCGGCCCTCGGCGGAGTCTTTTTCGAATCGGTCCATCAATGACCAGGATTTCTCGTGAGCGAGCTGGCAGCCAGCAATTTTGATTTCCTGAATACTCATAGTTTATTTACAGACACTGCGCTCGATTTCACCCGGATTGGAAATCCGGGTCTGTAGAAGTGCGAGTGTCCGGCTGCGCGGACAAAGAGAATGCGCCGGACAAAGAACACGGTCACGGCAGACTATCTTATGTCTACGCAGTAGACAATCGCTCTACCAAAGACCCGGATTTCCAATCCGGGTGAGACATGGAATAATTTTCTACCCACCTGGCCGCGTTTACTTTCGCTGGCGATCGGCTATAATCCTTAAAGTTAATCCTCCGGCAATGCCGCCATCCCACTTATGTTACCACCCGGAACCCCCAAATGCGAATTCATATTGGCTATGACCTGATTTACAACTTCGCCGCGCCGACCCCTCTGGTGCTGCTCCTAAGCCCTCACCCTTCCGAGATGTACCGACTGCAGAAGCCAAGCGTGCCCCGAGCGGAGCCGGAGGTGCCGATCCGGGAATTTGTGGATGGTTTTGGAAATATCAGCCACCGGCTGGTCGCGCCGCGCGGACGGATGCGGCTGTTCAGCGAAACGATTGCCCAAGACAGCGGGCTGCCGGAAGTCGGATTCCCGGAAGCATGGGAGCATCCGGTGGAAGATCTGCCGGATGAATGTTTGCCGTTTCTGCTCGCCTCGCGGTACTGCGAAGTGGCGGAGATGATGCCGATTGCCTGGGAGATGTTCGAGAATGCGCCGCCGGGGTGGGCACGGGTGCAGGCAATCAGCGACTGGGTCTTCAGCAATATCGAGTTTGGCTATCAGTACGCCTCCCCTGCGAAGACGGCGCGGAATGTCTACCGAGAGCGGCGCGGGGTCTGCCGGGACTTCACGCACCTGGCGGTGACGTTCTGCCGCTGTATGAATATCCCCGCGCGCTACTGCAACGGTTACCTGGGCGATATCGGCGTCCCCGCCGACCCGAACCCGATGGATTTCAATGCGTGGATGGAAGTTTATTTAGGAGGCCGCTGGCATATGTTCGACCCACGGCACAACACGCCGCGCATTGGACGGATACTCATGACGCGCGGGCGGGATGCGGTAGATATCGCGATGACGACGGCGTTTGGTCTGAATACGCTGGAACAGTTTATCGTAGTGACGCAAGAGCTGCTGTAGATCCGACCCACGGGGGCTTGGCGGCCAGTGCATTTACGCCCGGATACTGGAGTGTTCCATCCGCATTTTTCGTCCCGTCCAGCCCCACGTAGATCGTGACCGTGTGCTTGAGGTTGTCGTGGAGCAGCGTCGTGGGCGTCTGCTGAACACCAAGCCTATCGGAGAACGCCGTCGCTGCGGTGAGCTTATCCTCGCCAGCCCCGGCGTCGAATGCCTTCTGGAACCCGGCTTTGTTCATCCCTATCTGCGCCGCGTACTCGCCGTAATAGCCTGGCTCCAGGTTATCTTGCTGGCTGTATAGCTTGTCGTACATGGGCCAGAACTTGCCCTGAGCGGCGGCGATCTCTGAGGCTTTCCCGGCCGGGATCGCCCACTTATGCAGCTGCGGGAACGGGCGATGGATGAAAAGCAGATTGACCTGCGAAGGATATTTCCGAAGAATTTTTTCCAGAACTGGCCGAGCCTTCCCGCACTGCGGACACTGAAAATCACCGAACTCAACAAGTGTGTACCGGGCCGAGGCTCTGCCGCGTGCCGGAGCCGCCGAATGGGCGACGATCTGCGGCCACTGCCCGTCGAGCTTAAGCGTATCCATCGTCGGGGCGGGCTGCGGCTTTCGAACAGTGCTGCTCAAACTGCCACTCTCAGGATTAAACTTGGTGATCCAGACGCCCAGCCCAATCATCAGCCCCAGAAAAATCGCCAGCAGCAAGATCTTCTTTCCAGTCCCGTTACTCATTCGCTAAGATTCCCCTATGATACCGGCGTCTCTGCGCCGCCCATTCCACTGTCGCCGTCAAAAATAAAACCGTCATCGTAATCGCCGAGGCCCGGCACCAGGGGCAGTACGCCCCGATCTCGAAGTGCGCCACCCATTGCAGGTACCACGAATACCCCACCCCACCCGCCGTAATCAGCCAGATCAGGCCGTGCAGGCTCTTTTGAGCCTTTTCACTCTCCCAGCCAAGCCGGAGCATGGCGGTGCTGAGCAGAAAAAGATAACCGAGCAGCCCCAACAGAGCGACCGGCACATGATGAAAGAAAATCAAGTCCACGTGAGACCACTTGCTTGCTGCAACTATCTCGCAGCCGCCATCTGCGCTGCAGGGGACATCCTGACGCGTTTTATCTGCCCACCACAGCGTCCCTGCGATTCCTGATCCGACAAACGAAAGTGCCGCTTCAATCACCGTACATATCTGGCGGACAGGTTCGCTCTGGGTGGCTGAAACGGCACTGGACATAACTGACTCTACGGCTCTCTTCCCTAATTCGTTAGCGCGGCCGCCGAGGTCCAAAACGCCTCATGCAGCAAAGCCATTTGTGACGAGCCAGCCAGCCCCGACACTGCCGCAGTGCGGTTTCCGGCGCCGGTGGCTGTGGTGATACGCGCGACCTGCGTATAGGCCGATGTCCGGCTGGGAGCGCTAGGCGCCGTGTCAAGGGCGGATAGCCAGTGCCCGGCTGCCGACACCGAGATGCCGGGAGCGCTGCGAGGAGCCACCGGACGAACCATTGCCGCCTGAAGGGCATAGGAGCGCAGCAGGGCCGGCCACATCTGGTTGAAAAGTGTTGGGTCCCGGTAAAGATCGGCACAAACGATGCGCCCGTTGATCGTCGCAACCACCCCGATCACACGCCCCGGCGTCGCCGCCTGGACCCCAACAGTCATCGCCTCGGTGTAGGGCTGCACGGCGCTCTGGGCGGACCGGCTCTGGTTCAGCGCGGCATACGTACCAGTCTCGGTCGTCGCTCCGAAGTGGCGCGTAGCGACTGCGACCGAGTTCCAGACTGGCTGCTGATCGCCAACTACCTGCATTGCATAGCGTAAGGAAGGGATCGCCAGCACGACCTCTTTACGGAACTCCGGCGATGGGCCGCTGGACCGATTGGCTTCCACGCAGAACGCCGCCACACTCACCTGTGCGCTGCGGGCTGGGACGATGGTATCCGCCGCCGTGCCCCGGTCCTGGCCGCCGCCGGGGACCACCTGCCCATCAGGGATATAGGTTGGCTTTGGGCTGACATTCGTCACCATGAGCAGGTTCGCCCCTCGATGATTGTCACCCTGCTCTGCATTGGTCGCCTCGGGCCCGGGAATCGTCACTCCGGCGGGAAGCTTCCCAGCCGCCTCTGAGTTAGGAGAAGAATCGGGAGCACACTGGCAGTTGGCTTCCCGCGCCTGCACGGCGCCCCGGTCCATCCCCTCCGCGAGTGTCGTAAACTCCGGGGCCGCAGGCTTCGCAGAACTTAGAGTGCCATCGGCATAGACTGGATAGATTGTCAAATTTGCGTACGTCACGGCTGGAGCCAGATGCAGATGCCCGAAGCCGCGATGGAGAACCGGACTGTTTTCCGCGACCGTCAGCGGGACGGTCAGGGCAACGCGATGCCGACTGCCAACCATGACCACCGCCGTCACCAGCGCTGTGCCGAAGACGCCGCAGAGGCCAGCGAGTGCGAGATTCCGAGAAAGCTGGGACATAATCGTTCCTCCTGAAGAACAGACGCGCTGAAATACAGATGAGAGACCGAATCGTTAAGTGTATTATACCGGGCAAACAGCGAAACGCAAGCTCCTCTGAAAACGATTTTCATGGCGGTCGTCCCGATTTAGAGCAGCTCAGCGTGGCCTCTGTCCGCACGCTCAGTACCGACGACTATTCTCCCTCACAAATTGAAAGTGCCCTAACCCATTTGTTTGGAATTGCTGCGCAGCTTATTGCTGATGGTGCGTACTATGGCGCAGAGAGTGACGGAAGAATAGTGGGAAGTGGCGGATGGAGCAAGCGGCAAACGCTCTTCGGCAGAGATCGATACAAAGCCGTCACCGATTCGGAGCTGGGATACACCGTCACGCAGCACGTCGAAACCCGGTTCATTGACGGCGCGGTGCTGCCGATGGTGCGGAGGGAAAAGACGGCAGGCCGTCCCGCAGCGCCCCAATCCACGCCAGCAGAAGCAGCAGCGGAAACTGCACCAGGGTCGAAGTCCGCTCGTACAGATGATGGAAGCGGTCAAAGGTCGGCAAATCCCCTTTGATCCGCGCGGCATCCATCGCCGGTGTCAGCACGAGGCCCAGCAGCAGGGCTGAGCCCAGCAGCAGAGCGGAGATGAGGAGGCTGCGGATCACCAAAGGGCGGTTCGCGTAGGGCAGAAGCAGAAAATTGGACAGCAGCAGAAGTGCCCCGCAGCCATAGGTGACGATGGCAAAGAGCGCAAGGCTATCCCCGACGACATGCCCCGCCAGTGTGTTTGCCTGCGTCAAGGTCAGCAGAGGGCTCCCGCGCAGCACCGCGAACGCTTTTGGGGCGACCAGGGCACCGATCGCCAGCAGACCGCCGAGCCAGACGGAGAGCGCGACCGAATGCAGCCAGCGGGCAAGCGTGGGGAGGAGAAATTTCATCGGGCGGGCGGCCCGTTGCTGGACAGCCACTCGACCGCTTCCGTCAGCGGGATCGTGTGCTGCCAGCTGTCATAGAGGTTTTTCAGCTGGATGACATTCTGCGCGACTTCATCATCCCC
>JANXMY010000050.1 GCA_025354405.1 Armatimonadota bacterium | reverse complement strand
TTTTGCCGGGTGCCATCCGACACAAAAATACCATTCTGCCGGTCATTAAGAACAGTAGAGACGACTGACTGCGAGACTTTAGCCCGCTCGGCGACATCTTTGAGAGTAACCGGCTTGACGGAAGGCATGACGCATGAGACTTTCTTCGGTGACGCCGACAGCCGTGTACAGCGCGGCAAGTTTATATAAATTCGAAAGTAGTTTACCTATCAGGCAGGATAGTTGTCAAGTGCGTGTTCTGCGGCGAAATTTGCGGTGCTGTGGGCCGCTTGGCGTGCAGATGTTCCAGCATCTGGCTAATGGTCACGAATTGGTACCCCTGTGAGCGCAGAGTGTCGATAATCCCCGGCAGGGCCGCCGCCGTCGCTGAGGTGGTGTTTGCGAAGTGAGAATTGGGCCGAAAATAGTTCTTGACAGAGTGAGAGTTCCGTGTTAGAATAATCGCGGCTGGTATCTGTACCGGCCAGCTCTTCATTTTTGGCAGAAAGTTCTGTTGTAATTTGGGCAGACGAAAATGACGCACGTTGTAAGACCGCCGATCATGAATTGTGACGGCGCATTCCGATGAAGGAGTCCAACGATGTTAAGCTCTCTGCCCGGCCTTCCCTGCCCGGCCTTCCCTGCCCGGCCTTCTCTGCCCTTCCGTTCGCCAATCTTCGCACTTTGCTTACTCATGCTGACTTTGCTACAGTTTGCCCCGGCTGCTTTTAGCCAAACCGTTTCAGGGCTAACTCTCTCTGCAAACTCAGTCACTGGCGGCTCAAGTGTGACCGGCACGGTGACATTGAGTGCAGCGGCCCCGGCAGGTGGGGCAACAGTGACAATCGGCAGTTCCCTCGTTGTGCCAATACAGTTTCCATCCAGTTTTACTATCCCGGCAGGGGCAGTATCGGGGCAGTTTGTAATTAGTGCTACCCCTCGCTACGATTTCTTCGGACGAGTGCCGCCTACAACTTCAATGACCGCTTCGTTTGGCGGGTCAGTTCAATCGGCATCCGTAAAAATAGTCCTAAGTGTAGCTTGCAATATGCTACCGGCTAACAAATATGTGAGATGAATGTCTACAAGCTCCCAAGAGTATATCTTGGGAGCTTGTAATATATTGCCGCGAGTAATAATCAATGTGTTCAATGAAAAAATGGCTTATATTCTTTGCCTCTTTGTGTGCTTCTGGATGCGGGCTGAACTCACAGAAGCCTCCACTCGCGACTCCCGTAACATATTATCAAAAATTACAACAGGCAGAAGCGATTAAAAATGAAAGTAGAGCACACGCATTAGGGGAAGCAATTCTTCAAGGGTATGCGGCAAATCACAAAGAAACGCTACCTCCTTATATTAATTGGCAGAATAATGTAAAATATTATGCCGAACCTGAAATTCAAGGGGAAATTGGCAATTATTACTATTCAAAATCGCTTGGCGGAATTAAAACATCTGCAATCAAAGATTGGGCGAACACTAAATTACTCCAGTCAAAAGTGAGGGGTATTGACAATCGCTACATTGTTGTCTTTGTTGACGGACACACTGAAAGACAGTGATTTCCGCTATGCCGACTTCAGTTCGGATACGGCGATGTATGCCAATAGCCCGCATGTGCTGGAAGTCAAAATCATGCTGGGAGTCAAAATCGGGGATAAGCCCTGGGACAAACGCCAGGTGGTTTTCCAGAACGCGAAATCCGGTAAATGAGCGAAGGTGGGGCTGATTGATATTCGTGTCAATCAGCCTTGTCCAATTTAATATGGTGACCGTACCAGGCCCGCCCCGGCCAGCATCCCGAACGCGCCAAGTGGTGTGAGAGCGTTTTTCCAGCTTTCGATATCCGCATCCAACTCATCAAACAAATCAACTCAAGAAACACTTTACGACTCCCACTCGCGAGCGTCTGATTAGAAATCCTAACAATTAGTGTGACACTGAAGCGGGCCTTTTGGCATGCAGATGTTCCAGCATCTGGCTGATGGTGACGAATTGATATCCCTGCGCACGCAGGCTGTCGATGATTCCCGGAAGGGCCGCCGCCGTCGCCGCCGTGTCCTGATGCAGCAGGATGATCGAGCCGGGGGCCGCGCGGGCAAGAACGCGCTGCCGGATGAACTCCGGCGACGTGTCCGCTTCGTAGTCACGAGCGCCCACGGTCCAGGAGACGGTGACATAGCCGAGGGCACGGGCAACGTCTAAAACTTTGTCATTGTACTGGACTCCCGGCGGGCGCATAAGTGTGGTGTGCTGCCCGGCAGCGGCAAAGATGTCAGCATCACAGAGCCGCAGTTCATTTGCGATCTCGTGCGGCTTCAGCGCCGGCAGGCTCTGGTGGTTGTAGGTGTGATTCGCCAGCTCGAAGCCGTCCCGGGCCAGCAGCCGCACGACTTCGGGATGCTCTTTAACGCGCATGCCGACCAGAAAGAAAGTTGCCGCGGCTTTTTTCTGCGTCAGGATAGCGGCGATCTGCGGGCCGTAACGCGTATCTGGGCCATCGTCGAATGTCAGCGCGACTTCGCGCCTCGCCGGATCTCCCTCCGACAGCAGGGCCTGCTTGGGGTCATAATGATCTATCCCCTGCCAGTGGCGCACCCACTCGGCAGGATTGAAAACCTTGCGCAGCGGAGTTTTTCGGTGCGGGTTCAGAGTCCAGCCGAGCAGAGCGAGACCAGCAACGGTGACGGCGGCCAGCACGACGAGTAATTTACGTTTTCGATTCGGCATAGAAGAGAGTATACCAGACAGATTTCCGCCGGAGCGAAAGAAATTATTCATGAAAAACCCCAATGAGAATATCCCTCAACTTTGCACCTTGACGAAAGGCCAAAAACTGACTATAATAAATGAGGGAAACTGTCTAACCTGTGTCCGGGGACAGGCAGCTCAGTGGGGATTCACAGACGTTGCCAGACACTTCGGATGCACCTGAGACTTCGGATGAGCCGGTTTATGTCATCAGCATCGCGGCGAAGCTTGCGCAATTGCCGAGCTGGACATTGCGGGTGCTGGACAAGGAAGGCATCGTTCGCCCGAAACGCACCGCCAAAGACCGGCGTCTGTATTCGGACCGGGACATCGCGCTGCTGTCGCGGATACGCTATCTGACGGAAGAGCGGGGCGTCAATATGAATGGCGTCAAGCTGATTCTGGAAATGGAAGGTGTCTGGACTGCACCGATTTCCTCCCCTTAGTTAAGACACCAATTTCAGAGTAGTTCCATCTCGTTTCGGCACAACTCCATAAAGGAAATTTGCATTTTGATTTACCCATCCGCGGACATCATTGAAGAAAAAGTCAAGAGCCGATACTCTCTTGTCATACTGGCCGCCAAGCGTGCCAAACAGATCAAAGAGGGAGCACCGGTGCTCATCGATACGGACTCGACCAATCCGCTAACTATTGCCCTGGAAGAGATCGCTGCCGGAAAAGTAACCGTCATCGAAGCCCCCGGGGAAATTGTTCCTCAGACAGCCACGCCCGGCGGAACCACCGCCCGGATTATGAACTGGCAGTCTGACGATGCCGAAGACACCGGTGATACCGGCATGGAAGACGGTTCGGCACTCTAAAAAGGAGCCCACATGGCGAAATCAGTAGGAATTGATCTGGGCACGACGAATTCCGTGGTGTCAGCAATCGATGAGACCGGGGAGCCGGTAGTCATCACTCTGGCCGAAGGAAGCCGTCTGTGCCCCTCGGTTGTCGGCTTCTCCAAAACCGGGGAGCGGCTGGTCGGGCAGCTTGCCAAGCGGCAAGCGATTACCAATCCGGACCGGACCATTTCCTCGATCAAGCGGCAGATGGGAACGCGCTACAAGGTCAAAATCGACGACCAGGAGTATTCACCGGAAGAGATCTCCGCGATGATTTTGTCGAAGCTGCGCTCGGACGCCGAAGCATTTCTGGGCGATGCCGTGACGGAAGCCGTGATCACCGTGCCCGCTTACTTCTCGAATGCCCAGCGCGAGGCCACAAAGGCGGCTGGACAGATCGCCGGAATCAATGTCGTACGGATCGTCAACGAGCCGACCGCTGCCGCGCTGGCGTATGGCCAGGACAAAACGGGCGAGGAAACAGTGCTGGTCTGGGACCTGGGCGGCGGCACATTCGATGTTTCAATTCTGGAGCTGGACAACGGTGTTTTCGAGGTTCGTGCCACCTCCGGCGACACGCATCTGGGCGGTGACGACTGGGATATCCGCATCATCGATTGGATGGCCGCCGAGTTCCACAAAGAAAGTGGGATCGATCTCTCCAAAGACCGCATGGCAATGCAGCGCTTGAAAGAGGCATCGGAAAAGGCTAAGATCGAGCTGTCCACTCTGCTCACCGCCACAATCAACCTGCCCTTTATTTCCTCCACCTCCGAAGGCCCCGCCCACCTGGAACTGTCTTTGACACGAGCCCAGCTCGAAGATATGACCCAGGACCTGCTGGAGCGCATGATCGCCCCGACGGAGCAGGCGATGAACGATGCCCGGCTGGAAGCGAAGGATATTCAGAAAATCTTGCTGGTCGGCGGTATGACCCGTATGCCGATCGTCCAGGAGCGCGTCCGCACCATGTTCGGCAAAGAGCCGCATAAGGGGATCAATCCCGATGAGATCGTCGCGCAGGGTGCCTCGATCCAGGCCGGAATTCTGGGCGGTCAAATCACCGATATCGTGCTGCTGGATGTCACCCCGCTTTCGATGGGAATCGAGACACAGGGCGGCGTCTTCACCAAGCTGATCGAGCGCAACACGACAATCCCGACTTCGGCATCACAGCTTTTCACCACGGCGATCGACAACCAGGGGGCGGTCGATATCCATGTGCTGCAGGGGGAGCGTGACTTCGCCGTTGACAATAAAACACTGGGCAAGTTCCAGCTCACCGGCATTCAGCCCGCCCCGCGCGGCGTACCGAAGATCGAAGTCATGTTTGACATCGACCAGAACGGCATCGTCCATGTCTCAGCCAAAGACACGGCGACGGGGAACCTGCAAAAAGTCGCCATTACCTCGTCCAGCGGCCTGGGATCGAACGAAGTCGATCGCATGGTACATGAAGCCGAGCAGTACCGCAAAGCGGACGAAAAGCGGCGCGAAGAGCAGGAAATCAAGAACAAAGCTGACCAGCAGATCTACACCGCCATGCGCATCGCCGCCGATGCACGCGGCTTGGTCGCTCCTCACCTGATCGAGGCGGTCAACCAATCTGCCGGAATGCTGACGACTGCCATCAACAATTACGACATGGCCGGAGCAAAGCTGGGCATGGAAGGCTTGAACAGCTCTCTTATGACCCTGAGCAATGCACTTTACGAGGCGAAGACAAAGCAGAACGGGGCCGGAGCAGCGCACGTCGAGCCACCTTACACGCCGCCCACCGCAGAGGATGCTGTGGCGATCGGCTCGTCCTCTGATATCTACACTCCGGAGGATGTACCTCAGGTCAACCTGGACCATCCCGCCCATGCCGGTGGGGATGACAGTGCGGCGGATACGAATTTCCGCGACGTCTAACGCAGACAATCTTCAGGGGACCGAAAGACAGCCCGGAACCCGGAACACCTTCGCCGGTGTTAACTCCGAGTACGGGCCGCTTCGGTCCCATTTTTACGTCGATGTTTTTTCTTAAAGCTCAGCTTTTTTCGGAGCATGTAAACAATTTCTATGGCGACCAAACGAGATTATTATCAGGTACTAGGCATCGAGCGCACGGCGACAGTCGCCGAGGTTCGTTCGGCCTACCGCAAGCTGGCCGCCCGTTACCACCCGGACGTCAACCCGGGCAGCCATGAAGCGGAAGAGAAGTTTAAAGAGCTGAACGAGGCACACGAAGTGCTTTCTTCTCCGGAAAAGCGTCCGTTATATGACCAGTACGGCCATGACGGTGCCCCGCAAGGCTTTAACGGGATGGGTGAGGGCGGCTTTGGCGATATCGTGGATATGCTGTTCGGCGGCGCAAGTGGACGTGGGGGCGGCGCGGACCGGGCACGTCAGCAGGCGACGCAGGGCAACGATCTCCGTTACGATCTCGAAATCACGCTGGAAGAGGCGGCCTTCGGTGTTAAAAAGACGCTGCATATCTCGCGCCTGGATGTCTGCGCTGTCTGCTCCGGGGTTGGAGCGAAAAATGGCACGGCCCCGCAGGCCTGCACAGCCTGTGGCGGAGCGGGGCAGGTTCGGCATGTCCAGAACACGATCCTTGGATCCTTTGCGACCGTCGCTCCCTGTGCCCGCTGCCGGGGAGAAGGCCGGATCATCACCGACCCCTGCCCCATCTGCCGTGGCCAGGGCCGTATGCGCCAGACCGCGGATCACAATATTGACATTCCCGCGGGAGTCGATGCCGGAACGCGCCTGGTCGACCCAGGCCAGGGCGATGCCGGGCTGCGCGGCGGGCAGCGCGGCGACCTGTACGTGATTATTTACGTTCAGCCGCATGCACAGTTCACCCGGCGAGGCCTGGATGTGGTCCATGAAGTTTCGCTGACCTACGCCCAGGCGACACTGGGCGACACTTTCGAAGTGCCCATACTCGGCGGGGTCGAAAAGCTGACTATTCCCGAAGGAACCCAGCCCGGAGCGACGTTCCGGCTGCGCGGCCGGGGCTTCCCGGATGTCAATACCCGCTCTCAAGAGCGAGGCGATCAGATTGTCAGCGTTAGGCTGAAGATCCCCACCCGTCTCAACGACGAGCAGCGGCGCCTGGTCAAAGAGCTCGCGGCGGCTTCCGGCGAGACCCTGCATCCGGATGAACGGGGCCTCTTCGGCAAAGTCAAAGACGCTTTTACACACAAATAAACATACACAAATAAAAGCCATCCTGCCCCCAAGTGCTGGTGCCTGGGTCTGCGGGCCTCTCTCTCAGGATAACAATTCTTTATGCGCTGGGCTGAAATTATCATCGATACGCCAATTGGGGCAGTGGATGCCGTTGGACAGGCACTTTACGGGGTCGGCTGTGGGGGCTTTGAAGTTCGTGAGGCCGCGAAGCCGCCCGCCGTAGCCGGATATCTGCCGGTGGATGACCGCCTGGAAGACCGTCTGACGCAGATTCAGGAAGCGCTGGCCGCTCTGCCAGGCTTCGGCGTGGTCGGAGTCAGCACCGAGCTCACCCTGAAATATGTGGAAGAAGCCGACTGGGCGAATGCCTGGAAAGCGTTCTACAAGCCGTTTCGGGTGGGCCGCCGCCTGATCGTCACTCCGCCCTGGGAGTCTCCCGCGCTCGCTTCAGACGACATCCCCCTCGTGATCGATCCGGGAATGGCTTTCGGTACCGGCAGCCACCCGACGACGCAGCTTTGCCTCACTGCCTTAGAGGATTATGTTCAGCCGGGACAGTCCGTGGCCGATGTCGGTACGGGGTCTGGCATTCTGGCGATCGCCGCCGCAAAGCTTGGGGCGTCGCCAGTCGCGGCCAATGACAATGACACGCTGGCGGTCAGGATTGCCGGGGAGAACGCCGCCGCGAACAACGTCTCAGTCACCGTGACGGAAGCTTTGCCGCTCGGAACCTATCATATCCTTGTCGCCAACATTTTAGCCGACGTCATCATCGGTCTAGCCGACGAATTGATTTCCCGGCTGAAACCCGGCGGCCTCCTCATCGCTTCCGGGATTATCGACACCCGCGAGGCTGATGTCCAAAATGCCCTGCAGACCCTCTCCCTCTCTCACGTCGAAACGCGTCGACAGGGTGAATGGGTTGCTCTCGTCTTCCGCCAAGGAACCGTATGACCAGATTTTTTGTCCGCCCCGATCAGATTGTCCATGATTTCGTTCTGCTGGATGCCGATGATGCCCATCACCTCCGAACCGTGCTGCATGCTCAGGCGGGCGACCGCCTGTCAGTGCTGGATGGTTCAGGCCGCGAGTGGCCCGCCACACTGACTGAGCTGGGCAAAACCAAAGCCATTGCTCAGCTCGGCGAGCCGGTACTTCTCGGCACGGAACCCGCAGTCAAGATCACGGTTGCCCAGGCTTTGCCGAAGATGGCAGAGAAGCTGGAGCAGGTTTTGCAGCGCGGCACTGAAATCGGCTCGTCGGCCTTCTGGGCCTTTGAGAGCGAGCGCAGCCTGACCCATCTGACAGGTGAGCGGCAGGCAAAACGTAAAATCCGCTGGGAAACAATCCTCAAAACGGCAGCGGAACAGGCCCACCGGGCGATCCAGCCAGCCCTGCAGATTTCCGGCACCTACCCCGACGTCCTGCGAGCCGCAAAGACATTTGACCTAGCTCTGCTAGCCGACATGGCGGCCGACGTTCCCCGGCTTCAAACCGTCCTTGCCGAGAACCCGGCACCCAAAAGCATTCTTGTCATCATTGGACCGGAGAGCGGGCTGACCCCGAAAGAAGTTCTGGCGGCCCATAAGAACGGTGTACACAGCATCTCGCTGGGGCCGCGCACACTGCGTACGGAGACGGCGGCGATGGTGCAGGTCGCACAGATTTTGTATGCTTTACCCGACTAGATACCGCCGCTTTAGAATAGAAGCAAATTCCTGTTCGTTGATATACACAACCACATACTCCCTGGCGTGGACGATGGCGCGGTAACAATGGGCGAGGCACTGGCGATGGCCCAGCAAGCCGTGCAGCAAGGTACGGATACGCTCGTCGCCACCCCGCATCGGGGCTGGTCCCTGCGCACTCCATCGACGCCCGAAGTCATCCGGGAGCGGGTCGCCAAGCTTCAAGCTGAACTGGATTGGGCACGAATTCCCCTGAAGATTATTCCCGGACTGGAAATCAAGATCGGCCCGAAGGTGGCTCAGGACCTGCAGGAAGGTACTCTCGGCACACTGGGCGAAGGCAGTCGGTGGGCCTTGATCGAGATGCCGTTTGACCACATTCCCGTCGATGCATTCAAGCAGTTTCGAGAGGTTCGGGACGCCGGCTACAAAATCGTGATGGCGCACCCGGAACGCTACGCCGAAATTCAAAAGAGCCGCAGCTTTCTCCAGGACTGTGCCGACTTCGGCATGGCCTTTCAGCTGACCAGCGGCAGCCTGCTGGGGCGCTTCGGCGCCCGTGCACAGATTACCGCCGAATCTATCCTGCGCCGGGTCGACGACTGGCCCCTGGTCATCGCTTCCGACACCCACGACCTGCGCGACCGCTCCCCCGCCCTCCTCCGTGCCGCCAGGGACGCCGCCGCTGTGATCGTCGGCGCCGAGATGGCACAGGAGATGGTGGATAGTCGGCCCCGGTCAATGGTCGCATCCGCTCTCCCAAAATAGACCCTCCAGTTCTCTCCAGAGTCTGCCGACACTGGGATTATGGAAACGAATACCATTACTGCGCTTTCCCGTGCACTGGACCTTGGCTCGGCTCGGGTCTCGGCTATTTCCAACAATATCTCCAATCTGAACACGCCGGGGTACAAACGGCAGGATGCGACCTTCGCCGCCCTGCTCGACTCCGCGTCCGCCGGGGAGGATGTCACGGAGAACGTCACCGACCCGCGTCATCTGACCCTCGACGAAACTTCGAGCAGCAGGCCCACGATGACTACGCAGCATAGCGGCCAGATGCGTCTCGACGGCAACAATGTGGATATCGATACGGAGACCGGCCGCCTCACCGCCGCCGAGATCTATTATCAGGGAGCATCGCAGCTCCTCGCAGGGCAGTTTTCGGGCCTCAAGTATGTGATTTCGGGAGGACATTAATCTATGGGCTTTATGGACACGCTGTCAATCAGTGCCTCAGGCATGACTGCCGAACGGCTCCGCATGGATGTGGTCGCCAACAATCTCGCCAATGTGAATACCACACGCACCCCCGGCGGCGGCCCCTTTCGCCGTCAGCAGGTGGAGTTTGTTCCCGCAGGAACCACCTTCGCGCAGACACTTTCTGGCTTGTCAGGAGAGAGCAGCAGTGAGAACGGAGCCGTCACCGGCGGAGTTCAGGTTTCAGGTATCGTCCCGGATAACCGCCCCTTCAAACGCGTCTACCAGCCCGGCCATCCCGATGCCGACCCGCAGGGATATGTCAATTTGCCGAACATCGACACCGTCACCGAAATGGTGGACATGATGGGCGCTACCCGTGCCTACGAAGCCAATGTCGCCGCCGTCGGAGCCGTCAAAGGCATGGCGATGAAAGCACTGGAGATCGGGCGGGCGTAGGAAAACTCCTTCCCTGCGGATTTCTCAATGTCACTTGTCTGTCGAGGCAATCCATGCCCCGGCAGATATCCTCTCGGCACTTCTAAACTTCATCTTTACCTCCCCCGCAAAAAAACCTGTGATTCCTCCGGGTCAGTATGGAACAATCCGCTTGTCAAGCTTGGCAGCATCGAAATGCCTTGCAGACGCACTTAGATTTTCCCACCGACGTATGAGGACCACTTCCATGACCCTGACTTCTTTACCGACTTCGATTGCTTCGCCCTCCGGCGGCCTGGGCAAGATGTTCTCGCCTGATGTCTCCTCCTCCGACTCCCCTTCCTTCGGCCAGATGCTGCAAAGTGCGCTGGGCCAGGTGAATACACTCCAGACCCATGCCGGACAGATGGCACAGGCGTTTGCACAGGGCAAGACCAGCGACATCCACACCGTAATGATTGCCTCCGAGCAGGCGACACTCGCACTGCAGATGACCACGCAAATCCGCAATAAAGCCGTGGATGCTTATCAGGAAATCATGCGCATCGCGATGTAGTGAGGCGGCTGGGATTTGCACGGCAGGTCAGGAGTTAATCGTTGGCACTCTTCACGAATATCTGGGACTCGCTGCGCGGCTGGTGGCAAAGCGCCCCGCCCGCTACTCGCGCCTTAGCAACCGGCCTCACCTTGCTGCTGGTTGCAGGCCTGGCAGTAGCCGGGTCCCTGGCGACTAGTCCTGACTATCAGGCCATCTACCACGGAGTCAGTGGGAAAGATGCCTCGGCCATCGAAGCCGTGCTGCGCGAGCATTCCATCGCCATGCACTTCGACGATAAGGCCGGCACGGTGAGCGTTCCGTCAAAAGACGAGAGCAATGCCACCATGTACATCGAGGCCGCCGGAATCCTTTCGAAAGACAGCAACATCGTCGGGATCGAGTCGCTGAAGAGCCTAGGGTTTGGTCTCACATCAGAGAATGAAAACCGGCAGATACTCGCCGCGAACGAAGGCGAGCTGGCCCGGAAGCTGATGCGCCTCGACCCGGTCCAGTCCGCCGCCGTTTCGATCGCTCTCCCCAGCTCCTCCACGTTTGTCGGCAATGAAACACCGCCCACCGCCAGCGTAATCTTAACCTTGAAGTCCGGCGAAAGTTTGAGCAGCCTTCAGGTGAAGGGCATGGTCAACCTTGTTGCGCACTCCGTGACCGGCCTAACCGCACAGAATGTCACTCTTACCGACCAGACCGGTGTTCCACTGTGGAAAGACAATGGCGCAGGCGGCAATTCCCTCGGCGACGGTCAGCCGGGCGACGAAAACGCCAAAGCCAGTGAGATGGAGCGCAAAAAACTGCAAAGTGTGCTCGACCAGGCCTTCGGACCAGGCAAAGCCATAATCACAGTCAATGCAGAGCTGAACCTGGATCAGACTTCCCTCGACCTCACCGAACATATTCCCGTCCCTGGGACGAAAAACGGCCTGAAGATTAGCACCAAGACCGAAGAAGAGACTTACTCAGGGGTAAACGGAAGCTCCCCCCCCGTCGGCGGCGTCACGGGCGGCGCGGCCAACCTCAATGCTCCCAGCTACCCTACCGGCGCCGCCGGGGCGGGTGCAGGCGGCGGTGGCGGGAAGTACGACAAGACGGCCACCGTCGAGAACTACGTCCCAAATGACAAGCATACGATCACGCAGGTCGCTCCTGGCGGCGTCAAGAAGATGTCCGTCGCCGCTCTCGTGGACGCTAGTGTCCCGGCGGAAAACATTCCCAAGATCAAAGATGTGATCTCCACGGCGATTGGGGTAATTCCCGGCGACAACACACGCTTTGTCTCCGTGCAGCAGATCGCCTTTGATCAGAGTGCGCAGAAGGCGCAGGCGACTCAGGTACAGTCGGTGATGTCCCAGCAGCTCTGGACGAATATTGCCCGCGCCCTCGCCGTATGCGTCGTTGCTGTCGTTCTGCTCTTCCTGCTGACACGCGGCGGAATGCACAGCTCCGGGCCGCAGCTGGCTCATGCCGGCGGCGGGGCCAATATCGGGCTGCTGCATTCGATGCCGGAAACGGACATGGCGGCTTTCTCGGATCGGGGCGGCGACCGCATGGCGGAGCACCACCTGGAGGAGCGGCCGCTGACGGTTGAAGACGTCCTTGCGGAGATGCCCGAAGCGGAGTCTTATCGCCCGCGCCGTAAAGTCCGTGCCCCCTCGATTGAGGAGCAGCAGGACCTGAAGATGGAAAGTATCCAGACGATGATCAGCGCGCACCCGGAAAGCGTCGCCCTTCTGATCAAGGGCTGGATGGCCGAAGACACGAAAGGCTTTTAACATAATGGCACTCCGTCCCGTCCCGCTGACAAACCGCAAAAAAGCCGCCATTCTGCTGGTCGCCCTGGGCGCCGATACAGCCAGCCAGATTTTCCAGCACCTAACGCCCGATGAGATCGAGTCGCTGAGCGTCGAAGTCGCTCGCATGGGCCGCGTCAATGCCCACCTCCGCGAGAGTGTCATCGAAGAGTTCCATGAGCTGTGTGTCGCGCAGGAGTTCATCGCTGAAGGCGGCATGGATGCCGCCCGCGAGATGCTGATGAGTGCGTTTGGCGAGGAGAAAGCTTCCCAGATCGTCGCCCGCGTCATGCAGGCTCTCCAGGTCATGCCCTTCGACTTCCTGAAGAAAGCCGATGCTTCCCAGATCACGACCTTTATCCAGAACGAGCATCCGCAGACCATTGCGCTGATCCTCGCCTATTTGCAGCCTCCCCAGTCCGCCGCCATCCTCTCCGGCCTGCCCCAGGACCTGCGGGCGGAGGTGGCCCGCCGCATCGCGACACTGGACAAGACGCCCCCGGAGGTCATCCGCGAAGTCGAAAGCGTGCTGCAAAAGAAGCTGTCTTCCGTCGTCACCACCGACTTCAGCCATGCAGGCGGCGTCAAGTCGCTGGTGGAAGTGCTGAACTATGTGGACCGCTCCACGGAGAAGACCATTCTTGAATCTTTGTCGGAGAACAATCCGGAGATCGCTGAAGAGGTCAAGAAGAATATGTTCGTGTTCGAAGATATTATTCTGCTCGACGACCGGGCAATTCAGCTCGTTCTCAAAGAAGTGGATACCAAGGAGCTGGCAGTCGCACTCAAGGGTGTCGGCGAGGCAACTCAGGCCCGCATCTTCAAGAACATGTCCGAGCGAGCCGCAGCGATGATGAAAGAAGAGATGGAATTCATGGGCCCGGTCCGGCTCCGCGCGGTCGAAGAGAGCCAGCAGCGGATCGTAGGAATCATCCGCAAGCTGGAAGAAGCGGGCGAGATCATCGTGGCACGCGGCGGCGGCGAAGAGATGATCGCGTAACGAAAATTGGGACCGCGTAACGAAAATGAGGATCGTGTGACCAAGCTGCAGCACAAGGCTGCGAGTAGTTGAAAACTACTCGCTAGGAGAAGCACCCTCCGGGTGAAAGAAAGCAGGCCGTTCGCCTACTCTGCTCCGACGTCCGCAGGACGCCTTACCTAGCGAGTAGTTTTCAACTACTCGTCTCTTGGCACTCATTTGTCTCTTGGCCCTTACTGAAAACACCTATGGCAACTGCAACACCTTGGCTTACACTTCTGGAACCGCTGATTGAAATACCCTCCCCTTCCTCGGGGCAATGGGAGATGTCCGAGTCAGCAGCGCCGGTCAGTGCGGAAGCCTTGCGCGCTGAGGCGGCGGGGCTTCTCCAGTCCGCTCGGGCTGAGGCGGCGGAGCTGATCGAAGATGCGCAGGTTCAGGCGGAGGCGCTGCGGGAGGCGGCCTGGCAGGAAGGCCATCACGAGGGAAAAATCGCCGCAAAGGCCGCTGCAGAGGCCGAAGTTCACGCGGAATGGGAAGAGCGTAAAGCCGCCCTGCGTGCTGAGATGGAGCAGATCGGTATCCAGATCGCCGACGCCCGTGAGCAGCTTTGGTTACGTCAGGAATCGGAGATGGTCGCGCTCTCCCTGGCAATTGCCCGGCAGGTAGTCAAAACTGAGGTGCAGCAGAACCCGGATGTTATTCGCCAGGTGATCGCGAATGCCATCCGCCGCGTTACCGACAAAGAAAATTTACGCATCCGGGTCTCAATCGCCGATTCTTTCGCTGTCAAGGAGATGCGCGAAGACCTGCTGGAAGTCATCGACGGCCTGCGGCACCTGGAGATCATCGATGACCGTCGCATCACCGACGGCGGCTGCGTGATTGAGACGAATGCCGGGACAATCGATGCGAAAATGGAAACGCAGCTTGGCGAAGTTGCCCGCGCGCTGGGAGCTGCAATCGATGAATGACCTTCCTCTCGAAGTTCCGCAGATCGATCTGGCGAAGTACCGAAATATCGTGACGCGCCTCGATACAGTCCGGGCGAATGGCCTGGTCGTCCAGGTGATCGGGCTGGTGGTCGAAAGTATTGGCCCGGCGGCGCAGATTGGGGAGATCTGCGAGATACGGCATAACGGCGGGCGGAACTCGCTGACCGTGAAGGCCGAAGTGGTGGGCTTCAAGTCGAACCGCGTTCTGCTGATGCCTCTGGGCGAAATGACCGGAATCAAACCTGGCTCGGAAGTGATCGCCACCGGAGATATCCAGCAAGTGACGGTCGGAGATTTTCTGCTCGGACGCGTTTTGGACGGCCTAGGCGCTCCGGCTGACGGCCTGGGGCCGGCTGCGGGCGCGGGGAGCAAGAAATACCCGATCTTTGCCGCCCCCCCCGATGCCATGACCCGGCGCCGGATTACGGAGCCGGTCAGCCTTGGCATCCGGGCCATCGACGGCCTGCTGACAATGGGCAAAGGTCAGCGCATGGGCATCTTTGCCGGCTCGGGTGTGGGTAAAAGCACAGTTCTCGGCATGATCGCTCGAAACACCAATGCCGACGTCAATGTGATCTGCCTGGTCGGCGAGCGAGGCCGGGAAGTCCGGGAGTTTATTGAAAACGACCTCGGCGAAGAAGGCCTACGCCGCTCGGTTGTCGTCATTGCGACTTCCGACCGACCGCCGCTGGTGCGTCTCAAAGCCCCGATGGTGGCGACAGCCATCGCTGAGTACTTTCGGGATCAGGGGAAAGACGTTCTCCTGATGATGGACTCCGTGACGCGGCTTGCAATGGCCCAGCGCGAAGTCGGTCTGGCGGTTGGGGAGCCGCCGGCGACACGCGGCTACCCGCCCAGTGTATTCGCCCTGCTGCCAAAGATCCTGGAGCGCTCCGGGACCAGCGATAAGGGCACGATCACCGCGCTTTATACCGTCTTGGTAGAAGGCGACGATGAAAACGAGCCGATCGCCGACACCGTACGGGGAATTCTCGACGGCCACATCTGGCTGTCACGCGATCTGGCGGGACGGGGCCATTACCCGGCGATTGAAGTGGGCCGCAGCGTCTCGCGCGTCATGCCGCAGGTGACCCCACCGGAGCAGCGGCTTGCCGCAAATCGCTTGCGGGAGACGCTGGCAACGTTTAAAGAAGCCGAAGATCTCATCAATATCGGGGCGTATGTCGAAGGAAGCAACCCACGTATCGATGCCGCCCGGCGATTAATCGAACCCGCGCGGGCGTTCCTGCGGCAGGGGGTCCACGAGGAATCATCACTCTCAGAGACCGTGAGTGCGCTGGAAGGGATATTTGCGGATGAAGAACTTTAGATTCCGCCTGCAGGCCGTCCTCGAGCATCGAGAGCGGCGGGAAACGCTCGCGAAACAGACTTTTGCCGAGGCCCAGGCCTCACTCTCCCGTGCCCAGGTGCTTCTGGCAGAGATGCGTGAGGTGCGTCAGGCAATTCTCGACGAGTTATGCCGTCGCCGAGCGGGTGCCTTCGATGCTTTCGAAACGCAGATGTATCAGGAGTATATGCAGGTGGTTACCCAGAGCATCGCAGACCAGGAAGGCTTTGTCCGCGAACTGATCTGCTCCTGCGAAGCCCAGAAACTGCATATGATCGGGACGTCGCAGGACCGACAGGCGTTAGACAGTGTCCGGGACCGACACAAGACGGCGCACAGCCAGCTAGCTCAGCGCCTTGAGCAAAGCGCGATGGACGAGATCGCGACCACCCGCTTTACGTATGGCCAGCGGGCCTCAGGAAACTAAAAGAATATGAACGATGAAATCGGCGGCATTTCCGCCCGTATCAGTGAAATCCAGAGCCGCATCGCCACCCTCTCCAGCGCGCCGACGTCGCCAGTGGCAGAAGCCGCCCAGGGGCAGCCGACCAGCTTTGCTCAGGCACTCGACACGGCCCGCAATCCTGATGTCAGGCCCCTGATCAGTGGCTCGACGCTGCTGCCGGAGGGTCCCGGTCATGTCTTCGTCCCAGCCGCCTCCCTCGGCCCATTGCCGGGTTCCCTCGGGGCGCTGCCAGTCTCGCCGGGTTCAGCGAATGTCATCCCTCTGGTACAGACCTCATCCAGCAGCTACGGCGACATGATCCAGAAATATGCCGCCCAGAATGGTCTGGAGCCGGCACTGGTCCATGCGGTCATCAAAACGGAGTCCGACGGTAATCCGCGCTGCGTCTCATCCACCGGAGCAATGGGACTGATGCAGCTAATGCCGGAGAACGTCAAAGAGGCGGGAATCTCCGATCCCTTTGACCCGGAGCAGAATATCGCCGCTGGAACAAAACAGCTGGGAGGCCTAATGTCCCAGTACCATGGCAATCTGGACCTGGCCCTGGCAGGCTATAATGCCGGACCGGGGAACGTCCATAAGTATGGAGGCGTGCCGCCCTTCACCGAGACACACAATTACATCAAGCGAATCCGCGCCGCCATGGAGAAATAGTTTTCGATGAAAATCATACTTCCAATTTTCGGCCTCATTGCAGTGCTCGGGATCGCTTACGGCCTGGCCTTCTTTGGCATCATCCCAGCACAGAAGATGGCCGACAAGACCCCCGCGCTGGCGTCACTCCTGATCTCCCTGCATCTGGCCAAGGCCAAAAAGCCGGTTCTCGCCGCAAAGCCCAGTGCCACCCTCTCCCCGGAGCAGGCAGCCATGAACGCTCAGAAGAAACAGCTCGCCGCCAGCCAGGCCCAGCTCGACAAAGATCGCGCCGCGTTTGAGTCCCAGAAGCAGACCCCCTCCGCTCCAGCCTCTGACGGCACCCCAAATATTCCCCCACCCGATCCGGCGGCTAAGCTCGATGCTATCTACGCCTCAATGTCCCCGGACGACCTGACACCCCTCTTCAGCAAACTCTCCGACTCCGATGTTTCCCGCGCCCTGCTGGCGATGGACGAAAAAAAAGCCGGTAAAATTCTCGCCGCCCTGCCCACAGCCCGTGCCGCCCATCTCACTCGGCGGATGGCCATTCCAGTGCAAACGGCTGATGTATCGGCTCGGTCGCTGTAGGCAAAGAATCGACTGCGAGCTGTTCGAGTCGCGGGCCAAGCTGATACAAGCGATTCTTACGCGACGGATTGTGCAGTGCCAGGAGACCTTCAATGACCCAGAAGCGGCAGAGGCTAACTACTGTGTGCTGGCTGAGACCTAGACATGCGGCAATTTCGCCTGTTTTTGCGGTGCCCTGTGCCCGGAACAGAATCAGAAGCTGCCGCTGCCGAGGATCGAGCTGACGTAGGAGCTCGCTGTGGTCGGACATCCCGGGCCGCAAGGCTTCACCCGCCTGTGCCCGCACAGCGGCAGACGAATCGCGCATCCACAGACAGAAATACTGGATAAAATCAGTAACGTCCGCTTCCGCCCGCCCGAAGTAGTAGTGGTGTGACGTCCCAGCATCGAGTGCCGCGTAATACCCGATCAGGTTCCCGGCATAATACTCTTCCAGATTGTATATTCCCTTGAGACCATAGCCCGTTCGATGGAGCAGCAGCGTTGTCAGCAGTCGCGCCCTTCGCCCATTCCCGTCGTAATACGGGTGGATCGTCGCATATTGGTAATGAGTCAGCGCGGCGATGGTTGGAACCGGAAGATCTCCCCTTCCGAGTTCCTGATCGATCCAGGCGATGAGATAAACGATGCTGCCTGAGATGCTGTCCCTGATAACATTTTGACCATCACGGTATTGGCTGGGGAAAGACCTCACTTCAAGCACCAAACCATGAATTTGCCGAATATCGCCCTCGGAAATAGGACCGGGTCGCTGGGAAAGACGCTCAACTTCTTTCATCGCCCGGTAGTAGTTCCGCACCTCTTTGACATCCCGCTCTCGGCCGGGAAAACGTGCTCCGGCCAGTGTTTTCTGTACCTGAAGGTGTGTCAGCCGGTTCCCCTCGATCTGCGTGGAATAGTGGGTCGCGGCAAGGCGTGCCGTCTCGCGGAGTGAGCGAAGCATCTCGACATCGATCGGCAGGGAAAGAGTAGCTTCACGATCTGCCTCGATACCCATAAGAGCCCGTGTCATACGCAGAGTAATTTGAAATTGCGGGTTGAACACAGCGAAACTTTACCCGTTTGCGCTGTGAAATGTCAGTTAAATGCTTATCCACCCAAAGCCAGCAGGAGCATGGCGGTGGCCATTGAGTTTTGCAGGAAGTGGCCCAGCATGGAAGGGACCAGAGACTGGCGCGTCTCGGCCATCCAGGCAAACACCCCGCCGAGCACGGCCAGCGGCACCATTTGGGCGATCCCGACCGGATGGGCAAAGCCAAAGACCAGGCCTGTGAGTACGATGGCGGGCCAGACGCCGACCTTAAGCTTAGCGGCATTATAAAAGACGCCCCGAAACAGCAGCTCCTCGGTCAAGGGGGCGGCAATGGTCGCCAGACTTACCAGCATGATCTGAACCCAGACCGACGAAGCTCCCGCCAGCAGGGGGATCGCCGGGTTAGAGGGGGCGGGTGCGTGGATGGTTTTCGCGGCAAACGACGCCGCCACCAGCAGCGGCAGGGCAATGGCATAGCCCCCCACCCCAAACAGCAGATTTTTGCCGAAGCGGTGCAGGTTCCAGCCGAGCTCTTCCCCGATGGATGCCCGCCGCCGCCGCGCGATGATTATCAGGACGGCGATTGGAACCGCCGCCCCAATCAGGTAGGCGATAAACTCCAAAACGATCACCGCCGTCGTATGCCCACTCGAAGACAGCCCCGCCAGGCTATGCCGCCAGGGCGCGAGAAGGCCGGGGAAGTGGAAGCGATGCGGGACGCCAAAACCGCCGAGCAGCCAGCCGAAAACATCCGGCATCAGCAGGTACAGCACGAAAACGCCCATCAGGTCACCTGCCCGCAAGCGGCGTTCAGCCAGCGGCACGGTTTCGCGCAGCTTCGGCCAGAGGGCGCTTTGGGCCGGCTCTCCGTTTAAACTCTGTCGCGAGGTCATCAGAATCGTGATCAGCAGCACGACACCGACGCCCCCCAGCGCGAACCAGAGCAGGCCCAGCAAGCCCATTGGCGCAGACGTCAGCAGCGCCTGCGAGCGTGCCCGCGCGGCCTGCTTCTCGGCTTCGTGTGTGTTCCCCTGCGAGCGGTAGAGCACGGAGAGTGCGGGCGAGAGCCACCAGCGGATATTCGGGATCGCGCGAAGCTGCGCGGCATAGGCATCGGTCTGAGCGGGAGTCAGATGCGGCCCTCGGAAGCTGTCGGTCCAAAGATGACCTTCGCGGGTGTAAAGGCTCCGGTCTTCCGGGGAGAGCGGCGCGAGTGCAGAGGGGGTAAACGCCTGGGCAGGGCTGAGGCCGTTCCCCCCTGCTTCCAGCGGTGGCAGCTTCAGCAGGGCACGCAGAAGGAGGACGCGCCGGGCAGCACTGGGGGAGTTGTTCGTGTCGGTTTGCAGCTCTTCCGCTGACTTCAGCGCTTCGCGGAGCGTGGACGGGCTCGGGGCAACACTCCCTCCCATTTGGGCATAGGTAGTGAGATACGCCGATTTTGCCGACCAGTTCGCACTGATGTTGGACTGCATCGTCTTTTCCGAGACCTGCCCGGTGAGGTTTTGCGACAGCCGCCCATTTTTCTTTACGCCGCCCTGATGCGACAGATCCACAATGCGCAGCACGAGAAACACGCCGAGCAGAAGAATCACCCAGAGCGGAAGCCGGTCTTTATTTGTTTCGGGCGGAGAGGTCGGAGAAGGAGGGGTCATGGCAGAGCAGGCTTCCCCTCTAAGTTTCGAAGCGCGAGTGCCTGCATCCGTTTTTCTTCGGACTCCCGCAGAAGGCGGTCGACCGACATACCATTCGGCCAGCGGGTCTTGATCTGGTGCCAGGTCGCGACGGCGGCATCCCACTGCCCGGATTTCTCCTGCGCATGCCCGAGCATTTTCCAGTCATTCAGATCTGAATCCGACTGCTGCGAGTCGCTTTTGAACGCGCGTGCAGCCGCAGCATAATCGTGGGTCGTGTTAAAGTAAAAGAATCCAAGGTTCCAGAACGCATACGACGCATGCGGGTTATTTTTTGTACCCAGCGTGTAGTACACCTCCGCATCATGGGTGCGCCCGAGACTGTCCATCAGCCAGCCGCCATTGGAGTAGGCTTCCAGGAACTGCGGGTCTGCCTCTGTGATGATCCGGTCCAGTGCTATAATCCGCGGGTAGTCCCCCTCATGCCACCAGTGATCCGTCTGTATCCAGAGCTTGCTCACCACCCCTCCGACAATCCCCTCCACTTGAATCTGCTGATCCTTCGGCACCGGTCGTTGCCGGCTCGCCGCCAGCGCAGGCTGGGAGGACAAGGTTGTGAGCATGAGAGCCAGAAAAACCAAGAAAAAGTGAATTGAGTGCTTCATGCGATGATTTTACCTCGAATTGCCCGTGATTTCACAATCGAACCCAGGAGAACCTGCTTGCCTTCTATCCCACATTCCTGTATACTAGAACTACAATCCCAATTCCCAATTTCTGGAGAGAAACACCCGTTATGACTGAACTACTCTGGGACGGCAAGTACGACAAAGCCACCGGCAAGAAGTGCGCCCCGCCTCGCATTATTCTCCCTTTTCAGACCGTGGAAACGGTCAACGAGTCCGCCGCCGACCGCCACCGCACCCTGGATATGTTCGCCTCGGGCAAACCCGCCGAGTGGCGCAACCGATTAGTGTGGGGTGATAAGAAATATGTCCTCCCGTCCCTCCTGCCTGAGTTCGCGGGCAAAGTCAATCTCATTTATATCGACCCGCCGTTCGACACCGGCGCGAACTTCTCCTATCTCGCGACAATCCCCGACGCGCCCACAACCCCACAACCCCACAGCCCCACAGCCCGTAAGAGTAAGTCCGTAACTCCCCAGAACGGGGATGACGACGAAGACCTCCGCGAGACATATTCCTCCGCCCAGGGAAGTTCCAGCCTTTCTTTCGTCAAAGAACCCTCCGTTATCGAGATGAAAGCCTACCGGGATACCTGGGGCAAAGGACTGGATTCATACCTCAAATGGTTTTACGATACCGTTGTCCTTCTGCGTGAATTGCTGGC
>JANXMY010000038.1 GCA_025354405.1 Armatimonadota bacterium | reverse complement strand
AGCGTCGCACGTATGCGCGGACAGGCCCGGCAGTTTTCGGCAGCGGACCCAGCAGCATTCGAGCGAGCCAGTTACACCAAAGCCATTCTGTCTCTGGACCCGGCAAAAACTCTCTCTCATCGAGGAGCGTGAGCTACGATGAGCCTGTCTCCCGATGCACGGTTTGTAACGTGTGATGGTGCGGACTGCCAAGCACGGGCCGATGTCCCTATCGCCCTGCGGCCGATACTCGGCGACGGGTCAGCTTCCACGGAGCGGATCGACGGCTGGCTCTTTGCAGCGCGAGGGGCGGAGCGGCGTCACTACTGCCCGCGCTGCCTCCCGCTTTACCTGACGAGTTTATACGCGTTTCTCCGCCGGGAAGCGTGAAAGGAAATCTTTATGTCTGATGCAGTCCTTTCGGGACGCGCCCAGTTCGCTTTTACGATCCTGTTCCACTATCTGTTTCCCATTCTGACGATGGGGCTGGGGACCATGATCGCCGTACTCAAGACGCTGCAGCTGATCCGTAAAGAGGAGCGCTACGGGGTCGCCGCCCGGTTCTGGGGCAAGATATTCGCCATCAACTTCGCGATGGGTGTTGTCACCGGCATCCCCATGGAGTTTCAGTTCGGTACGAACTGGGCGCATTTTTCGCGCCGCACGGGCAGCGTCGTCGGTCAGACTCTGGCGATGGAGGGAGTCTACGCGTTCTTTCTTGAGTCCGGCTTTCTGGGCGTCTTTCTGCTGGCGGAAAAGCGTATCTCCCCGTTTCTGCACTGGCTGTCCGCCATTCTTGTGGCCGGAGGCACTCTGCTCTCGGGCTACTTCATCGTGGCGACCGATGCCTGGATGCAGCACCCGGTTGGATACCGAATGGGCGCGGACGGCATCGTCCACCTGACGAGCCTCTGGGCTGTCCTGACCAACCCCTATGCGGGCTGGCAGTATTTCCACACGATCAACGGCGCCCTGGTAACAGGCGCGATGGTCGTGGCGGGGATCGGGGCGTATTACCTGCTCGTGCGGCGGGACGAGGAATTTGGCCGGATGTTCGTCAAGCTGGGCATTATTGCCGGGGTGCTGTTCTCATTGACGCAGCTGTTTCCGACGGGAGCCAAACTTGGCGAGAATGTCAGCCGCTACCAGCCGGTCAAGATGGCGGCGATGGAAGGACAATTCGAGACGCAAAAAGGTGCCCCGCTGGCACTGATCGGCATGCCGGACCGGCACGCCGGGAAGCTGCTGGATCCAATTTACGTTCCCGACGCCCTCAGCTACCTGGCTTACGGCAATGCCCGTGCTGAGGTCACCGGACTGAACAGCACCCCGGAGGCTCTGCGCCCGCCGGTCGAAGTGGTATATTACGCCTATCATATCATGGTGGGTTTGGGAACCGTATTTGTCGGCCTGCTCGGCCTCGGCGCCCTGCTGCTCTGGCGCAAGAAGCTCTGGACTCAGCGCTGGTACCTGTGGGCACTAATGCTGGCGATGCCATTTCCCTATATTGCGAATGAGGCAGGCTGGACCGTGTCGGAGGTCGGCCGGCAGCCGTGGATCGTCTACGGCGTGATGACCACGGCGCAGGGAGTGTCCACCAATGTCAGCGCGGGCGAGACGATCTTCACCCTCCTCGGCTTTATGGGGATTTACGCCCTGCTAGGCCTGGTCTTTTTGTACCTGCTGCTAAAATATATCGGAGAAGGCCCGGGCAGTGAGAGGAAGAATCGAGAGAGAGAAGAGCTTCTCAAGCAAGAAGAAGAGGCTGAGACGAAAGAATTGGCTGAGATGAAAGAAGAGGCACTCGTATGAGCACAGTCTGGTTTCTGATTCTCGCGGCAATGCTGACCGCCTATGCGATTTTAGATGGTTTCGATCTCGGAGTCGGCGCTTTGCTGCCCTGGGTATGCCGCTCGGAGGGTGAGCGGGTTCAGGCCCGGGACAGTATCGGCCCGGTCTGGAACGGCAACGAAGTCTGGCTAATTGCGGCAGGCGGGGCGATGTTTGTCGCCTTTCCCCGGCTGTATGCCGCCAGCTTCAGCGGCTTTTATTTAGCGCTGATGCTAGTCTTATGGCTGCTGATGGGGCGCGGAATCGGCTTTGAATTCCGCCATGCGCATCACCACCCCCTTTGGGCGGGCCTCTGGGATACGGTTTTCTCGGGCTGCAGCCTGCTGCTGGCTCTGCTGCTGGGAGTCGCGGTCGGAAATGTCCTTCGGGGCGTGCCGTTCGATGCGTCGGGCGAATTCCAGGGATCGTTTGCCCTGATGCTGAATCCCTTCGCCCTGCTGGGCGGTATTCTCAGCGTGGCCGTGCTTTGCCTCCACGGGGCTGCTTTCCTGGCGATGAAGACGGATGGACCACTCCAAGTACGGGTGCGGCGGCTGGCGGGGGGTCTCTGGGTCGCGGTGCTGCTGCTGGCCTTCGGCTTCATCGCGGCAAGCTTCGTGGTCCGGCCGGGCTTCGCCGACAATTTCGGACGAATGCCACTGCTTCTGGCACTTCCGCTGGTGGCAGCTGCGGCTCTGGGCGCAATTCCACTTCTGCTGCGGCGGGCCCAGGACACGCCGCTCTTTGCCGCGACTTCCCTGCTGATCGCCGCGCTGCTTGGCTCTGCCGCCGCCGGCCTGTTCCCCCGGCTCCTGCCCGCTCTGGGCAGCAATCCCGCCGCCGATCTCACCATCACAAACGCATCGTCGGATTCTCACAGCCTGGTGGCCGCACTGGTGATGAATCTGGTCGGCATGAGCGTGGTCCTGGCCTACACGCTGTATATCTATAAACTCTGGAGTGGGAAGGTGAGGGTCAGCCATTAGACCTCTTGCATAAGACGCCTTGCCGTGCCCGGATTTCTAATCCGGGTCTTCTGCAAAGCGATTGTCTGCGAAGGCAGACAATCGCACCTCAAAAGACCTGCACTTCCAGTGCAGGGTACTGACGCAAGAGGTCTATTGAATGCGTTCTTAAAACTTACGGGCTCTGGAGATTTTCGGCACTCTCGCAATCTGATCTGACACCTATGCAAACAAAGCCCACTCCTGCAAACCTCGAGACGCTCCCCTTCTGGAATATGGCTCCAGCGGATCTCCTCGGGCGTCTGCAATCAACGCCGCAGGGCCTGACGCAGTCGGTGGCACAGAAGCGCTTGGTCGGCGGCACGGGGATGGATCATTCCCCTCCGCTGTGGAAGATGCTTCTGCTGCTCCTCTCCCAGTTTAAAAGCCCCATTATTCTTATCTTGATCTTTGCCGCTCTTCTGTCCCTATTTCTGAAGGATACGCTTGATGCGGTCATCATCCTCGGCATCGTGCTGGTCAGCGGACTTCTCGGCTTCTGGCAGGAACGGGGGGCCGCCGATGCCGTGCAGAAGCTGCTGGCTGTGGTGCAGGTCAAGGCGACCTGTGAGCGCGACGGCAAGCCGGTTGAAATTCAGACCGAAGCCGTAGTACCGGGAGATATCGTCCTGCTCCATGCGGGCGACATCGTCCCCGCCGATTGTTTAGTTCTGGAGTCGAAAGACCTGTTCGTCAATGAGGCGGCCCTGACCGGAGAAACATTTCCCGCCGAAAAGTCGGTGGCAATTCTGCCGCCGGAGACGCCCCTTGCACGGCGCACCAACTGCCTGTTTTTAGGAACCAATGTTGCCAGCGGCACGGCCAGAGCGGTGGCGGTACACACAGGCCGGGCGACGGAGTTCGGCAAGGTCTCTCAGACACTGACGCACAAGCCGCCGGAGACCGAATTCGAGCGGGGAATCCGCCAGTTCGGCTATCTTCTGATGGAAGTGACCCTGCTGCTGGTGCTGGGAATCTTTGCGGCCAATGTTTACTTCCACCGCCCGGTGTTAGAGTCTCTGCTCTTTTCGCTCGCGCTCGCCGTCGGGCTGACACCTCAGCTCCTGCCCGCCATTATCAGCATCAACCTCGCCCACGGCGCAAAGCGCATGGCGGAGCAGAAGGTGATCGTCAAACGACTGGCCGCAATCGAAAACTTCGGCAGCATGGACGTTCTCTGCACGGATAAGACCGGGACCCTGACGGAAGGCACGGTGCGCTTCCATGAAGCGGTGAATATCGGCGGCGAGGAGAGTGCTAAGGCCCTGCTCTTTGCGTTCCTGAACGCGCACTTCCAGAGCGGTTACGCAAATCCGATTGACACCGCGATTGTCGGGTTTCGGCCGCTCGACATCTCCGCATACACGAAACTCGATGAAGAGCCGTACGACTTTGTTCGCAAGCGGCTCAGCGTGCTGGTTTCAAGCGGCGGCAAAAACTTCATCGTGACCAAAGGGGCACTTTCGAACGTGCTGGAGGTGTGTGGGACGGCGGAAACCAGCACCGGAGAAATCGTGCCTCTTGACCCCCAGAGGGCGCAGATTCAGAAGCAGTACGAAGAAGGCAGCAGCCAGGGCTATCGCACGCTGGGAATCGCCTACCGCGACCTCGCAGCGCAGGCAAAAATCGGCAAGGGCGACGAGGCCCAGATGACGTTTCTCGGCTTTCTGACACTCGGCGACCCGCTTCAGCCCGGCATCGTCGGGTCCCTGCAGTCGCTGCGCGATTTAGGCATCTCGCTCAAGCTGATTACGGGCGACAATGCCCTGGTCGCCGCGACCATCAGTCAGCAGGCCGGGCTGACGAATCCCCAGATCGTCACTGGGGGTGATCTGCGCACCATGAGCCAGGAGGCGCTGACTCAGCGTGCCCCGCAAGTCGATGTCTTTGCGGAGGTCGAGCCGAACCAAAAAGAGCGGATTATTCTTGCACTGAAGAGAGCCGGGCACGTCGTCGGCTACATGGGAGACGGCATCAACGATGCCTCCGCCCTCCATGCTGCCGATGTCGGCATCTCCGTGGCGAATGCCGTCGACGTCGCCAAAGAGGCGGCGGACATTGTCCTGCTGGAAAAAGATCTGCAGGTGCTGGCCGCGGGTGTCCGGGAAGGCCGGGTGACATTCGCCAACACGATGAAATACGTCTTCATGGCGACCAGCGCAAACTTCGGCAACATGTTCAGCATGGCCGGGGCTTCTCTGTTCCTCTCGTTTCTGCCGCTCCTGCCGAAACAGATACTCTTCTCCAATCTAATGACCGACTTCCCGGAAATGACCATCGCGACCGACAGCGTCGACCCGGAGTCGGTGACCCGGCCGCGCCGATGGGATATCAAGTTTATTCGGCGCTTTATGATCGTGTTCGGCCTGGCGAACTCCGCCTGTGATTACCTGACCTTCGGCGTTCTCCTGCTGCTGATGCACGCCAGCACGTCGCAGTTCCGCACCGGCTGGTTTGTGGAGAATGTCGTCACGGCCTCGCTGATCGTGCTGGTCATCCGCACTCGGAAGCGCTTCTACCAGAGCCGTCCCAGCACCCCGCTGCTGCTGGCAACCCTGGCGATTGTCGCCTTCACCCTGCTGCTGCCCTACACGCCGCTGGCGCTGCTCTTTGGCTTCGTACCTCTGCCCCTCGTGTTCCTGCCCGTGCTCGCGGGCGTCATGATCTTTTACGTAATCGTCGCCGAAACGGCTAAAACGATCTTCTATCGGGGTATGAGCCAGTAATCGATGAAACAGAAAGAACAACACTTATGAGCTGCCACTTTTTCGAGACGACGCCTGACGAGCAGCACTACCTCAGCCAGCATCTTCCCGGCGAGACCCTGTGCTTTCATTCGGAGCCGCTGACCCGAGTAGCCCAGGTCGCCAAAGACGCGGATGAACTCGAGATATTGTCCCCATTTGTTCATTCGCGCCTGAATACGGACATCACGGATTCGCTCCCAAACCTAAAATTGATCACCACCCGCTCGACCGGCTACGACCACATCGCCGTGTCGGAGGCCGGAGAGCGCGGACTGCTTGTCTGCAACGTGCCGACTTACGGCGAAAACACCGTCGCCGAGCATACATTTGCATTGATCCTCGCCCTATCCCGCAACCTGCACAAGGCGTATGTCCGCACCGTCGCCGGCAACTTCTCTTTGGAGGGGTTGCAGGGATTCGACCTCAAAGGCAAAACGCTGGGCGTGGTCGGGGTCGGCCACATCGGCGAGTACGTCATGCAGATCGCCCGAGCCTTTGGGATGCACCTCCTGGCCTATGACCCCATCCAGGACCAGACAAAAGCCGAGCATTTCCATTTCACCTACGTCAGCCTTGAAGACCTGCTGGGCCGGTCGGATATCGTCACACTCCATGCTCCGGCAAGCCCTTCGACGTACCATTTGATCGGGTCGCACAATATCCACCAGTTTAAGCGCGGGGCTTTGCTGATCAATACGGCGCGGGGCGAGCTGGTCGACACCGGAGCGCTGATCCGGGCATTGGACGAGGGGATTTTGCGAGGGGCCGGCCTGGACGTCCTGGAAGGAGAGGAGGTATTCTCGGAAGAAAAGCAGCTGCTGCTGCAGCCGGAAGCCTCGGCAGACAGTCTGCGGCAGGCACTCCGAAATCTATCCCTCCTGCATCGCCCCGACCTGATCCTCACCCCGCACATCGCCTTCGACAGTGCGGAGGCCGTGGAGCGCATTCTAGAGACGACGGTCGAAAACATCAACGCGTTTCGCAGCGGCAAGCCGCAGAACGTGGTGCGGCCTTCAGTCTTGAGTTAACACTTTGAACAGTGTGAAGAGTACAGCTTTTACTTTCTCAGGGCGAAGCTAGCCGACACGATACTCGATGAAGTTTTCGTCTGCCGAGAAATTGTATGTCGGGCGAATGTAGCAGGTCCGGCTCATGCTGCCGTCAACCATATCGGCATTGGTTAGTTCCATCAAATAAGGGTCAGTGCCCACTTGAGTCGAGATCATACACAAATGATAGTCAGTGGAATTTTTGTAAAGCTAGGAGGCTAAAATGAGAGCAGGCCGGCTTTTATAAGCTCCTGCGGAGGAGAAAGGAAATGGAACCCAGACTACATCTCCTTTGACATATTTTGGCAAGCAGTTTCCTCCTCGGGAGTTCCCCAGATTTTGTTCAGGGTCTTCTCACTTGCCAGCATAGTCGCGCGTCCCAGATTTTCCGGCAAATCAGGAATTTCGAGTATTTTGCCATCAAAAGATGTAAAGGTCACGACCTCGCGAGCCATTTCTTGATCTTTATCGCTGCCAAGCCGATTTCGGCGCACGCTCGCTTCTTTCAATGACTTTTCCACGGTTGAATGCTGTGCCATTTTTTGGTACTCCTAGAGTTATAGTAGCATGAATCCGCATGATGTTACACGCGGCAAGCCGCAGAATCAGGTGCGTCAATGACACAAACCCGGCATAGTGAAAAACATTTTACGTCGACTGAGGTCGTCCGGGACATCGTGATTGGGATGTCGGACGGCTTGACCGTGCCATTCGCCCTGGCGGCGGGTCTGACCGGCGTGGTCGCCGCCTCCCATATCATCATCACCGCCGGGCTGTCTGAGGTCGCCGCCGGATCCATTGCGATGGGCCTCGGCGGCTTTCTGGCGGCCCGAGGCGATGCGGAGCATTACGACAGCGAGCGAAAGCGGGAGCAGCGGGAGGTCCAGACCCTGCCGGACCGAGAAGCACAGGAGGTAGCCGAAGTCTTTGAGTCCTATGGCCTCTCTCCGGAGGAGTCCGCTCCGATTGTCGCAGCCCTTCAGAAAAAGCCCGAGGCCTATGTGGACTTCATGATGCGCTTTGAGCTTGGTTTGGAGAAGCCCGAGCCGAAACGTGCCCTTTCCAGCGCCCTGACGATTGCCGGGGCCTATATCGCGGGCGGGCTGATTCCTCTGAGCCCCTACTTCGTGGTTCCCCAGGCACGAACCGCCCTGCTCTGGTCGGCCCTCATCACACTCATCGCTCTCGCCGTATTCGGCTTCTTCAAATCCAAAGCGACCGGCTCTCCCCCGCTCCGAGGAGGACTGCAGACAGTCCTGATCGGCGGCCTCGCGGCCGGGGCAGCGTTTCTGATCGCCCGGCTGTTTTCGGGGACACCGGGATGAGTCGGCAGGCAGCAGAGTCAGGAAAGCTTCGGGCATTCGTCCGCGCCAACCCGGTGCCATTCCTTGCGCTGGCCGGGCTGTTTGTCGGCCTAGTTCTGCAATTCGGCCTGCACCAACCTAGCTCCGCTCGCCGGGTCTGGCTGGCGATCCTGATCGTCGGCGGTATTCCTCTGGTCTGGCGGACCTCGCGCGGAATGCTTCAGGGGAAATTCGCCTCGGATGTGGTCGCGATGCTGGCGGTCGTCACTGCTATCATCATGGATCAAGCGTTCGCAGGCGTCATCATCGTCCTGATGCAGGCGGGCGGGGAGGCGCTGGAAAGCTATAGCCTTGGACGTGCCTCCTCCTCGCTCGACCAGCTGCTGGCCCGCGCCCCGCGAACGGCCCATCGGAAGGCCGGCGAAGAATTGACCGAAGTGGAAGCCGTATCCGTCAGGCCGGGGGACGTGCTGGTGGTACGCCCCGGTGATCTGATTCCGGTGGACGGAACTCTGCTATCTGCGCAGGCGGATGTGGATGAATCGGCCCTGACCGGGGAGCCGATGCCTCGGGGTAAATCTCCAGGGGATGCACTGCTCAGCGGCAGCGTCAATACGGGCGGGGCCTTCGAGATGCGGGCCGACAAGATCGGTGCAGAAAGCCAGTATTCCCGGATCGTGCAGCTCGTCAAGCAGGCACAGGAGGAGCGGCCTCCGCTGCAGCGGCTGGCGGACCGCTATGCTGTCTGGTTCACGCCGCTGACCCTGGTCATGTGCGGACTCGGCTGGTGGATCACCGGGGAGATCCATACGGTCCTTGCGGTGCTGGTCGTCGCGACTCCCTGTCCGTTGATTCTGGCCGTGCCGGTGGCAGTCATCAGCGGAATCAACCGGGCGGCGAGTCTAGGCATTATCGTCAAAGGCGGCACGGCACTGGAGCAGATCGCCTCAGCGAAGGCATTCGTATTTGACAAAACCGGCACCCTGACGCTCGGGAGGCCCGTCGTGGAGGCCGTCACCCCATTCGACGGTTTGACGTCTCGCGAGATACTGCACGCAGCCGGCAGTGTCGAACAGCTTTCTTCGCATCTGCTGGGACGGACTCTCGCGGCGGCGGCACAGAAAGAAGGCGGGCCGCTGACGATGCCGACCAGCTTTCAGGAAGTCGCGGGGAGAGGAGTTGAAGCCGATCTGGATGGGCAGCACATCATCATCGGTTCGCCGCGCTTTTTGAGGGAGCGGATCGGCAGCAGCGGCCCGCCGCGCGACAGCACCCAGGGCGCGTTGGAGGCCTATATCGCGATCGACGGCAAGCCAGCGGGAATGATCCGTTTGAGCGACCAGCTGCGCCCCGGTGTCGACACGATGCTGCAGCGGCTTAGGGCGATGGGTGTGCAGCATACGGTCATGCTGACCGGGGACAACACCGAGAACGGCAGCTCCATCGGCAGCCAGATCGGCCTGGACGAAGTAAAGGCAAATCTTCTGCCCGAAGATAAAGTGGAGGCACTCCGGGCATTGAAGTCTCAATATGCCCCGATCGTTATGGTCGGCGATGGCATCAACGATGCCCCGGCTCTGGCGACGGCGACGGTTGGTATCGCGATGGGAGCGCATGGTACGGGCATCTCCGCCGAAGCCGCTGGCATCGTCCTGCTCGTCGATGATGTGACCCGGGTCGCGGATGCGATGGAGGTTGGACGGCGGATGGTCCATATCGCGAAACAAAGTATTTTCGTCGGCCTGGGCCTGAGCTTCGCCTGCATGGTCGCGGCAGTCTTCGGCAAGATACCTCCGGTTACCGGCGCCCTGCTTCAAGAGGCGATTGATGTCGCGGTCATTCTCAATGCCCTGCGGGCACGCTCAGTTCCCAAATTTAACATTCCTTTAACAATTACTGCCCCCGAACTGGGTACACACTAGACAAACTTTCTGTAAATCCCGGCCCGCCCAAATGCGCGGGGAAAGAGAACAAGCCCATGACGATGGCCAAACCAACCCCTAACTTCCGGGAAGAGAGTCCTGACCCCTATGTGCCGGGACCGCTGAGCGCAGGCGAGCTGTCACTCATTAACGCCTACTGGCGGGCAGCCAACTATCTCTCCATCGGACAGATTTATCTGCTGGACAACCCGCTCCTGCGCGAGCCGCTGAAGCGGGAGCATATCAAGCCGCGTTTGCTGGGGCACTGGGGGACGACTCCCGGCCTGAACTTCATTTACGCCCACTTCAACCGGGTCATCAAGCGGGACGATCTCAATGTGATTTATGTCGCCGGGCCAGGACACGGCGGACCGGGCCTGGTGGCAAATACGTACCTCGAAGGCACGTACAGCGAGGTCTATTCAAGCATCTCGCCGGACGCCGTGGGTATGAAGCGGCTGTTTCGGCAGTTTTCGTTCCCCGGCGGCATCCCCAGCCACGCCGCTCCGCAGACTCCCGGCTCGATCCATGAAGGCGGCGAGCTGGGTTACTCCCTGTCCCATGCGTTTGGAGCGGCCTTTGATAACCCGGACCTGGTCGTCTGCTGCGTCATCGGCGACGGCGAAGCGGAAACCGGGCCGCTGGCGGCTAGCTGGCACTCCAACAAGTTTTTGAACGCACAGTGCGATGGCGCGGTGCTGCCGATTCTGCACCTCAACGGCTACAAGATCGCGAACCCGACGGTGCTGGCACGGATCCCGCAGGAAGAGCTGACCAGTCTGCTGGTCGGGTACGGTTACAAGCCGCATTTCGTCGTCGGCGATGACCCCGCATTGATGCATCAGCTGATGGCGGAGACACTGGACACCGTGCTGGGCGAGATCAAAGAGATCCAGAACAAGGCACGGACGGGCGGCGTCCAAACGCGGCCGACCTGGCCGATGATCGTCCTGCGCTCGCCGAAGGGCTGGACCGGGCCAAAGTTCGTCGACGGCAAAAAGGCCGAGGGCTCCTGGCGCTCGCATCAAGTGCCCATTGAAACCATGAACACGCCTGAGCACATTGCCCTGCTCGAAGAATGGATGCACAGCTACAAGCCCGAAGAGCTGTTTGACGCTGCTGGCACACTTCTCCCGGATCTTGCCGCACTCGCTCCCAAAGGTGACCGGCGCATGGGAGCGAATCCGCACGCAAACGGCGGCCGACTGCTTAAAGCACTCGACCTGCCGGATTTCCGCGACTACGCCGTCACTGTGGATAAACCAGGCACGACGAACGCCGAGTCGACACGGGTCCTCGGCGTTTTCCTGCGGGATGTGATGCGGCAGAACGGCACCAACTTCCGCGTTTTAGCCCCCGACGAGAACAATTCCAACCGTTTGAATGCCGTGCTGGAAGTGACGAACCGGACCTGGGAGGCAGAAAGCAACCCCGATGATGACCATTTGGCCCCGGACGGGCGGGTCATGGAAATCCTCAGTGAGACGACGCTGGAAGGGTGGCTGGAAGGCTATTTACTGACCGGGCGGCATGGCTTTTTCTCCTGCTATGAGGCGTTTATCCACATCGTCGATTCGATGTTCGGCCAGCACGCCAAATGGCTGGAAACGAGCCGGTCAATCCCTTGGCGGATGCCGGTCGCCAGCCTCAATTATCTTCTGACTTCGCATGTTTGGCGTCAGGACCACAACGGCTTCTCGCACCAGGACCCCGGCTTTATCGATGTCGTCCTAAACAAGAAGCCCGAGGTCGTGCGCGTCTACCTGCCGCCAGATGCCAACTGCCTGCTGTCGGTCGCCGACCACTGCCTGCGCTCCCGCGACTACGTCAACGTGATCGTGGCCGGGAAACAGCCCGAGCTGCAATATTTAAGTATGGACGAAGCGGTTAAGCATTGCGCCACCGGGGTCGGCATCTGGGATTGGGCCAGCACCGATCAGGGCGGCGAGCCGGATGTGATCATGGCCTGCGCCGGCGACGTGCCGACACTCGAAACACTGGCCGCTGTCGATATCCTGCGCCGTCACCTGCCGGAGCTCAAAATTCGTGTGGTCAACGTGGTCGATATTATGACGCTCCTGCCCCACTCGGAGCACCCGCACGGCCTGAACGACGGTGACTTCGACTCCCTCTTCACGCCCGATAAGCCCATCATCTTCGCCTACCACGGCTACCCTTATCTGATCCACCGGCTGACATACCGGCGCACCAACCATGACAACCTGCATGTGCGCGGCTTCAAAGAAAATGGCACCACGACCACCCCGTTCGACATGGTCGTCATGAACGACCTCGACCGCTACCATCTGGCGACCGATGTCATCGATCGTGTCCCATCGCTCGGCACCCGCGCAGCGTACCTAAAGCAACTGCTGCGCGATAAGCTCACCGAGCATCACCGCTATGTCCGGGAGCATGGAGAGGATATGCCCGAGGTCCGAGACTGGACGTGGACGCACAAGGGGTAAGAAGTGGGGGCGAATGGGGGCGAGTAGTTCAAAACTACTCGCTAGGTAAGGCACCCTTCGGGTGTCGGAACAGGAACCCACCCCGTCGCTGCGCGCCGACCCTCCCGGAACGGGAAGGTGAGCGGGAAGGCAGTCGCACAGTTTGGCCTTCTTGACAGAACCTTCGTCAAGCGAAATAGACACCCTGTCCCCTTCCCGCTCACCCTCCCGTTTCGGGAGGGTCGGCGCGCAGCGACGGGGTGGGTTCTTCCTGCCGCTGGGTTCTTCCTGCCGCTGGGTTCTTCCTGCCGCTGGCTTCTTCCTGCCGCTGGGTTCTTCCTGCCGCTGGCTTCCTCCTGCCGCTGGCTTCCTCCTGCCGCTGGGTTCTTCCTGCCGCTGGGTTCCTCCTGCCGCTGGGTTCCTCCTGCCGCTGGCTTCTTCCTGCCGCTGGCTTCTTCCTGCA
>JANXMY010000021.1 GCA_025354405.1 Armatimonadota bacterium | reverse complement strand
CGTCAAGTTGCAGGCGAAACACATATTTCGAGGGCAAGCGGTATCATAGTAGTAACTGAAAGTTTGGAGATTAATCGTGAAAGACTTCAAAATCATAATTGAAAAGCATTCGGATGGCTACGTGGCGTATCCGCTTGGCATCGCGGGTGTGGTAGTCGGTGAAGGAGATACCTACGAAGAAGCGATGGCGGACGTCAAATCCGCGATCGCCTTTCATTTGGAGACTTTCGGGCCGAGCGTGATTGAACAGGAATCGCCGGTGCTGGAAGCATTTGTGGCATAAATGTCTCTTCCTGAGATGCGTGTGGCCGCCTGATGTCTCGTTTTCCTATCGATGCTCCGCGCGCGAGAGTGCTGAAGGCTTTTGCCGCATTAGGCTTCGAGTTGGTGCGCGAAGGCAACCATCTGGCATTATCGCGTAAGAATGAGGATGGGAGCCAGACTCCGCTTACCCTTCCCAATCATCTCGTTATCAAAGGGTCAACTTTACGTATCGTTCTAACGCAGAGTGGTATCTCGCGGGAGGATTTTCTGACCGCGTACGATAGGGCTTAATCAACCTGTGAGTGACAGGAACTAGGCTCCAAGGCGGCTTCAAGAAATTGCGTTTATGAAAACATTAATTATTGTGCTGCTGACTTTTGCCGGCATCACCGGTGGTTTAGTAGTTCTGCAAAATTATGATCAGAACCGACTGAATCAGATCGTTGAAAAATGTCAGAGCCAAATTGCAAACGCGCATCTGGAGGGGAAAAGCCCTGAGCAAGTCATCGCTTTTTTGGATGCAAACCATATCGCTCATGATCCATACACAGGGGTGGAGTTGTTCCATGGCGACCCTGGCCCGACACTCAAAATGGGTACTATTCGTGCGCAAGTCGGTCCACGCATTTATCTTTTCAAGTGGCCGGGAGGGGAGACATGGCAAGTTCGAATGACCTTCACATTTGACGAACACAGTAGATACAATAGCAACATGATATATTCGGAAGGTCAGCGCTAGGCTTCACATCAACGTCACCATTTGACAACCGCCCTGCCTTTTGTTATAGTATGATATGTCCAAGCGCAATCCTACTCTCCGCGGTTTTACCCTGATCGAGCTGCTGGTCGTGATCGCGATCATCTCGATTCTGGCCGCCATTATTTTCCCCGTCTTCAGTAGTGTGCGGGAGAATGCCCGGCGCACGGCCTGCCTCAGCAACGAGAAGCAGCTGGGGCTGGCGTTTACGCAGTAGACGCAGGATTTCGATGAGCTGCTGCCGAGCCAGTCGTGTGGGCTGGCGTGGGCAAACCAAAAGCGCTGGATCTTATATACCACGTTTGGGACAATCGGTACGGACCCCGTTTATGATGTGACCCAGGGCACTATCTACCCCTATGTGAAGGGCAAACAGCTGTACTTATGACCTGACGATGGGGCGGGGAAGTCGACGGGAAACTCGTATGCGGTGAACAGCTGCCTGGCGGGTGCCAATGTCTGCTCCGTGGGGGTGGATTCAGGAAAGTCGCTGGCGGCGATCACTTCGCCGACGCAGACGATGCTGCTATGCGAAGAGATCGACGCGGCAGGCCAGAGCTCAGCTACGGATGACGGCTACTTCCTGCTGGGGGCGAACACTCTGCAAAACCGGCATCGCGGAGGCTGTAATATCGAGTTTGTGGATGGCCACGCAAAGTATTATAAAGCTCCCGATAATGCCGCACTGAGCCTGACGACCGGCGATGGTTCGCTGACTTGCCCCGGAAAAGAGGCCGAATCGGAATTTTTTCCTTGACCGATTCCCTTAACCTGTGGTAGAATCGGAGATAAGATAGAATTCGCTCGCCCTCTTTTCGCTCAGGAGATCTGAAAATATGAGGAAATTGTCTTTCCTGCTGGCTGCCAGCACACTCGTTTTCCCCGCCCTGATCTTTTCATTCGCTCCCGCTGCATCGGCAGAAACCACCCCGGCCACGATTATTATCGGCGGTCGTATTGTGCCATTCCAGGTCAAGCCCTATCTTGGCCCGGATGGGGCGGCGATGGCTCCCGTGGACGCTGTTCAGCTCCTGGGGGCAAAATATACGCCGGATAGCGACAAACTTGTCACCGTGACCGCTGCTAATGGGCGCAAGACGCAGTGGCCCTGCACGATCGTCGGCGGACGGTACTGCGTGCCGTTTGCAAAAATCGCGGAAGCACTGGGCGGGGCGGTCGACTGGAAGCCGTCGACACAGACTCTGACCGTGCGGGCGAAGCTGGAAATGGTTCGGCAGGACGCCGGGGCACTCACGATTTACTCTTCCTATCCGGTTTATTACAGCGTCAAGCGGATCGATAATCCCGAGCGGCTCTACGTCGATCTCTTTGGAATGGACCTCTCGACAACCCCCGCCAGTATCCCCAGTGGCAGTGGCGGAGTGACCCATATCCGGAGCGGCCAGATCGACTATCAGACGGTTCGTATTACGATTGACCTCAAGCAGGGAATGCCGTTCAAAGTAGAGAGTGGGATCCAGACCAACACCGTTCGGGTCGCCCTAGGGGATGCGGGACACAGCGTTCATCCGTCGCCGATCGTTCGCCCGCTGCCGATTTTTCGCCCGTCGCCGGTTGCGGCGGTGCCGCATCCGGCAGCTCCCCTCCCAGTCACGTCTTCGGCCGTGACGATCACTAATGTCGCCTGCAAGGTCATCAGCCCGGCGCTGACTCAGGTGGCGATTACGACGACCGGCGAGGCGCATTACTCCACGGAGCGTCTGGACAGCCCCAGCCGCCTTGCTTTCGACCTGGTGGGTGCATCGGTGGACAAGCGCCTGCAGCCCACCGAATCGCTGGATAATCCGGTGATCAAAAGTATTCGAATCGGTCAGTTCTTGACCGAGAAAACCACTTTTGGGCGGGTTGTGCTGGACCTCTCGCATATGGTAGGCTTTTCGGTCGACACACGCCCGGTTATGGGCGGCATGACGTATTTGATCAATGTTATTACCGGCGATTCGACTCCAGTGATCTCCATACCCGCGCCGCCGATTGTCATTTCCGAGGGTGGTCTATCCCCCCAGGTTGTTAATGGCAGTCTCTCGGGCAAATTGATCGTGGTTGACCCGGGGCATGGCGGAACAGACTCGGGTGCACGTGATGAATTTCGCACCGGGCATGTCTATGAAAAGGATATCACACTGGCGATCGGGAGGCGCCTGCGCGACACACTCGAGCGCAGCGGAGCGACGGTGCTGATGACACGAAACGACGATACGCTGCCGTCGGTCAGGGCACGTCCAATGCTTGCGAACGCACATCATGCCGATCTGTTCGTTTCGATCCATTGTGATTCAAGCGGTGGTCAGAACACGCATTCCGGTACGACGGTCTATTTTCACGCACAGAGTGATACCTGCCGTCAGATGGCTGCCGACATTGGCCGACGCGTGAGCGATGCGGCGGGAATCGGTTATAATGGGATCAAATCGGACACCATCCGTTTCGCTACGGGCTTCGGTGTTTTGCGCGGCAGCATGATGCCAGCCGTCTTGATTGAGACCGGCTACATGAACAACGATTCGGATCTGGCCAAACTCCGCGACGATGCGACCCAGCAGAAGATTGCCGAAGGAATCACGGCGGGTCTGAAAGACTTCCTCGCGGATCAGCGTGCCGGGGCACGCTCGGCCAGCGGCGGTGAGAATGCAGCGCGGAGTGCGTACTAAATTGAGACGTTTTTTATTCGCTGCCCTCGCTTTCTCGCTTCTGATCACTGGCTGTCACCACCGGACTCCCCCGGAACCAGCGATGCCGGCACCGCCTAACGGGCAGTCGCTGCAGATCTCACCGCCAAAGAACCCCGCGGGGCAGGCAATGATTTATGTCATCAACCCGAAAGCGACCGGGAACGACGACCCGCTGATGGCGCGAACGATCACTCTTAGCCAGCCCAAATCTCCGGCTCGCAGTGCCATCAATGCCCTGCTTTCCGATCCGAATACACCGGTGCCTGCCGGGACTTTCCTGCGTGGCCTGACGATCGAAAGCGCCCTAGCAACCCTGGACTTCTCGCGCAGCCCTGTCAGCGAAACTAGGGGCGAGGGAGGGCAGGGGGATGCGCTGACGGCCCTCGGCCGTACGCTGGGCCAGTTCCCGGAAATCGAAAAGTTCCAGATTAGTGTCAAAGGCAAATTAACGAAATCGTTCGGCGAGTTTACGACCGACGCCCCGATGGATGTCACCCGCCCGGAGAAAATAAGCGACGAGAAACAACCGGAGACGAAGCCTTGATCCCCACTCTCGGCGTCTTCGATTCGGGGCTTGGCGGCTTGACGGTCCTGCGGGAGATTCATTGCCAGCTTCCCGGTGTTTCGGTCCTGTATCTGGCAGATACGGCAAATGTTCCATACGGCGATAAGCCGATAGAAGTCGTGCGTGATCTAGCCCTCCGGCTTTCAGGCCATTTGGTCTCGGCAGGAGTGAGCGTCATCATTATGGCGAGCGGGACTTCGACAGCCGCGGGACTGAGGGTGGCGCAAGATCGTTACCCGGATCTTCCCATTGTCGGAACGATTGCGCCGGGGGCACGAGCCGCGGTTTTGGAATCATCGGGACCGATCGGCGTTCTTGCGACGAATGCAACTGTCCAAAGCGAGGCCTTCACGCAGGCCGTACAAACACAGGATCCGACTCGGCTAGTCGTGGAGCAAGGCTGCCCGGCGTTCGTCCCGCTGGTTGAAGCGGGTCGTGCGGGAAGTGCGGAAGCTGAGGAGGCCGCGCTGACGTATCTTCTGCCACTGCACAAGGCAGGTGTTCAAAGCATCATCCTGGGCTGTACGCATTTTCCTTTTCTGCTGCCGGCGCTCCATCGAGCGATCTGCCGTATCGGCGACCCCGAATTTCGGCCCTGCTTCGTTGATCCTTCCGCCGAGGCTGTTCGCGATGCGGCCCGGTTCCTGCCAATCTCTTCAAGCCTTCTCGCTGGCCCCTCGAGCTTTGCGGCGACTAGCGATCCTGATTTGTTCCAGCGGCATGCTTCAGAGCTGCTCGGCGAGACTATCTCTAGCGTCGAGTGGCTGACCCTATAATAACTTTCTCCCCTTCGGGTATACTGCCCGTAATTTCCAGACTAGAGGTTGATTTATGCCCCGTGAAGATGGCCGTGCTCTCGGCGAATACCGCCCGATTACGTTGACACGCGGCTTTGCCCGCTACGCAGAAGGCTCGTGCCTGGTGGAAGTCGGCCAGACGAAAGTTCTCTGCACGGCAAGTGTCGAGGACAAAGTCCCGCCATTCCTGAAGGGAAAAGGCGAGGGCTGGGTGACCGCTGAGTATTCCATGCTGCCACGCTCGACCCACACGCGTTCCCAGCGGGATACGGGCAAGCCGAATGGCCGGACCATCGAAATCCAGCGGCTGGTCGGCCGCTCGCTTCGCTCGGTAGTGGAGATGAACGGGCTGGGAGAGCGGACAATTACGCTGGACTGCGACGTTTTGCAGGCTGACGGCGGCACACGTACCGCAGCCATCTCGGGGGCGTTTGTCGCCTTGGTCGAGGCCCTTGCCTGGATGAAGGGTAAAGGACAAATCAAGACACTTCCTTTTACTGAATGGGTCGCGGCTGTTTCCGTGGGCGTGGTGCGCGGCGAAGAGCGTCTAGATCTGGCGTATGAAGAGGACTCACAGGCATCAGTGGACATGAACATCGTCATGACTGACACAGGGCGATACATCGAAGTGCAGGGAACAGCCGAGGGTGCACCCTTTGACCGGGACCGTCTCAATCGGCTGCTTGACCTGGCGCAGGGCGGGGTGCGGCAGATGCTTTCCAAGCAGCGCGAAGCCCTAGCCGGGCTAGTTTAGAACAACCAATGCCGACACTGATGCTGGCAACCGGTAACCAAGGCAAAGTTGCAGAGCTGCGTGCGCTTCTCGCCCTACATCTTGACCTGAGCCGGATCTCTCTTTTGACCCCACGCGACTGGCCGTCGGCCCTTCCGGAAGTATCGGAAGATGGGGTAACTTTTGCCGAGAACGCTCTTCTCAAGGCGCGTGCTCTCGCAAATGCCACTGGGCTAGTCGCACTGGCGGATGATTCGGGTCTGTGTGTGGATGCTCTTGGAGGCCGTCCCGGAATATACTCCGCCCGCTGGGCTGGGCCAGAAGCCACCGATAGCGACCGAAATATGCATCTGCTTTCTGAAATGCACGATGTGCCGATGGAGCAGCGTCAGGCCCACTATGTCTGCGCTATCGCTCTGGCGGCTCCGGACGGGCAGTTTGCGACGGCGGAAGGTGTATGCAGTGGCCTTATATTAGTGGAGCCCGCTGGGGATGGTGGCTTCGGATATGACCCACTGTTTCTTCTGCCGCAATTTCAGCGTACGATGGCGGAACTCACCGCTGAAGAGAAGAACAGGGTCAGCCATCGGGCAAAGGCGATCACTAAGATCGCTTCGGCCCTGGCCGATCTTTTGCGCATTGCCGTTTAGAGGACGTACCACCGGGGTATAGCACACTAACCCTGCTTGAATACACTTAGCTTTTTGCTCAAGCGAGTGGCGACGGAGACGAATATGCATTTACAAACTTGGGCGGATATCTCCCTAATTTTCTTCGGTGGGCTCTTCGCAATTATCGCCGTTTTTTTGCTCGGTGTTATGGCGTTTGCGCTGACCAAACTCGTTAAGCTTTTGGACACCATCACTAACAAGCTAGACCCGGTAATAATGAAGGCGACCGACACCATCGAAACCGTGCAGCGAGTAACGGCAAATGTCGGGGAGAAAGCAGATCAGATCCTGACCCGCGGCGAGTCATTAACCGACACGGTCTCAAGCCGTGTTGAACAGACTGCTGATGTCGTTCAGAAAGCAGTGACCGGTCCATTAATCAATCTAAGCAGTCTGATTATGGGCGTTTCCAAAGGTGTAGAAGTTTACACGAAATCAAGCAGTAACGGCAAAAGCCACAAATAAATTAGGCGAACATTAAAGGAGTAGTTGAGCTATGGCAGATGATACGACTGATAAATCGGGCGGGGCAGGTGGCTTCATCGCCGGACTGCTGATTGGCGGAGCGATCGGTGTCCTGGGGGCTTTGCTTTACGCTCCACAGGGCGGAGATGAAACACGCGATCTGGTGAAGAAAAAGACGGACGAATATTCCGATCTTGCAAAAGATAAAGTATCGGATTTGAGCGATGCTGCCAAAGCCAAAGTTGCCGAGCTGGGCGACAAGGCCGGAGATGCTGCTGACAGTGCAAAAGCTAAAGTCGGCGAAGTTGCTGATAGCGTCAAAGCCAAGACTGCAGAAATTTCGGATTCGCTGAAGGCGACCGCAGATGATATTTCCGCAAAAGCTTCGGATAAAGTTCAGGAAACCAAAGACTCTGCGCAGGATCTGATTGATAAGGGTAAGACCCTTGTTGATGACCAGAAGTCTCGCATTGCCAGTGCGGTTGAGGCCGGGAAGCAGACGGCACAGGACAAAAAGGCTGAACTGATCGAAGCCGCCGAATCAGAAAAAAAAGCAGTCTCGTAAATTCAGTATCCAGACGAAGAAGGCATACGCAGCGTTTACTCGGAACCGAAAATTTAGGTAAGAGGTTAGTACTATGGCAAAACCAGGACCCGCCGCCGGCTCAGAAGGCGCACTGAAGATCGCGGCAGCCCATCGCGGCTCTCACGACCATGACAAAGAGGGCGGCTTCGCCGCAAACCCCGACCTGGCCCGTGAAGCTGGCCGGAAGGGCGGGGAAACCGTGAAAAGCAAATACGGCGCGGCTTTCTACCAGAGCATTGGTAAAAAGGGCGGAGAGACGGTTAAGCGTGAGCGCGGAACCGAATTTTATGCCGAAATCGGTCGCCGTGGCGGCGAGATGCGCGGTCAGCGGGCTGCCGCACTCCGAAACAGCGCTGCCGCAACGGAAACTTCTGCTGGAACAGTCCCGCGCAAGCGTGGCCGCCCGGCGAAGAACCCCGATCCGGCTGCGTAGTGATAGTGGAAAAAGCCCTTCTCTTAACTGAGAAGGGCTTTTTGTGTTATCTGAGCTGCACTCTAATCTGCGGCTATACTCTAATCTGCGACTGCAATTGCTTCGATTTCCACCATGACATCCAGCGGCAGCCGGGCGACTTCAACCGTGGAGCGTGCGGGCTTCACTCCCGTGAAGTAGGCCCCATAAACACCATTTAACGCCGCGAAATTATTCAAGTCTTTCAGAAAGATTGTCGTTTTAACCACGTTGTCCAGGCCCAGGCCTTCCTGCTTCAGGAGAGAGGCCAGGTTCCGCAGGCACTGACGTACCTGTGTCTCAAAGTCGCCCTCCACGACCTGGCTGGTGGCCGGATCGAGGGGAATCTGGCCGGAAATAAATACAAACGGTCCGACGCGCACGGCGGGTGTGTACGGGGCACCTTGCAGGGGACCCGCTTCGGTATGTATCGCTTTTTTGGTGAACGTTGTATCCATGAGGGCATTATGGCTCCGTGTCAGCGATTTGTCAAACTCCATGCTATACTTTGGCATGATTATTACACAGACTCCGCTTCGAATTTCCTTTGCCGGTGGTGGAACAGACTTCGCCGGCTATTATGAAAAGGGCGGCGGAGCGGTGATTTCGTCGGCGATCGACAAATACATCTATGTTGTGATTAAAGAGCGATTCGATCAAAAAATTCGTGTGGGATACACGCGTACGGAGATGGTGGACCGGATCGAGCAGATCGAGCATGAGCTGGTGCGGGAATGCCTGAAGCTAACTGGCATGACCGGCGGTGTCGAGATCGCGACGATGGCGGATATCCCCTCGGAGGGCAGCGGGCTTGGTTCATCCAGCACAGTTACAGTCGGCTTGCTTCATGCCATGTATGCCTACCAGGGTATTTTGGTCACTGCTGAGACGCTGGCCCAGCAGGCCTGCCATATTGAGATCGAAGTTCTGGGCAAGCCCATCGGCAAGCAGGACCAGTATATTGCCGCCTACGGCAGCCTGCGCCGCTTTGACTTCCAGGCTGACGGCTCTGTCGGCAGCGAAGCGGTGGTGCTGTCGGAAGAAAAGCGGCGCCGCTTCGGGGAAAGCCTGATGCTATTTTATACCGGCATCACACGCCAGGCGGATGTTATTCTCAGCGAGCAGAAAGCTAACATTGAGGAGAAACGCCACTCTCTTGACCGCATCAAGGGTCAAGTCGCGGAAGTGGAGGCCTGCCTCCTCAGTGGCAGCATGAACAAGATCGGCCGTTTGCTGCAGGCGGGGTGGGGCTGGAAGAAAGAAATGACCGGACGGATCAGTACCCCGGAGATCGATGCACTTTACGAGCGGGCCTTAGATGCCGGTGCGACCGGCGGTAAGATCGCCGGAGCGGGTGGGGGCGGTTTCCTGCTGCTGTATTGCCCCCCCTCGCATCAAGAGGCGGTACGAGAAGCCTTGTCGGAGATGACAGAGCTGCCATTCTGTTTGGAGCGCGATGGGACAAAGGTGATCTTTAACGCGCGGCGGTAGGGTGAGTGCATTGGTTCGCGCCATGCGCGACGATCCGGAACCCACCCCGCAGCAAGCTGCGACCCTCCCGAAACGGGAAGGTGAACAGGAGGTGGACAGGGTGTTTAGCAATCTTACTCGAGGGCTTTCAGAAAGACGCTGTCAGACCGATAAAACTTAACAAAGTTCCTCCCGCTCGCCCTCCCGTTTCGGGAGGGTCGCAGCTTGCTGCGGGGTGGGTTCCGGATCGTCAGGCAGGCCACCTGCAGACCCGTCATCCGAAAGCCTCCGTGTAATATCCGTATTTTGATCTCTTGGAAATTTGCGGGTTTGGTTTCGAGATGGCAAATCGTCAGTCTGGGTATACTAGACTCATGGCGCACACATCTAACATCACGTACGAAACACATAAAGAGGAACGGGCGGTGATCGTCTCGCTGTCGCTGGCGGGGGGCGAGGACGACATGGCGATGCGGCTCTCGGAGCTGCGGGAGCTGGCGATGACGGCGGGGGCGATTGTCGTGGGGGCGTTCTCGCAGAGCCGCCGTGCCCCGGACAAGGCGACCTACATCGGGCCGGGGAAGGTCGAGGAGCTGAAGGGGGAGATTGCGACGACGGATGCCGATATCGTGATCTTCGACGACGAGCTGTCTCCGACGCAGCAGAGGAACCTGACCAATGCACTTGAGCGGCGAGTGCTGGACCGGACACAGCTCATTTTAGACATCTTTGCCCAGCGTGCCCGGACGCGCGAGGGCAAGCTTCAGGTCGAGCTCGCACAGCTGACCTATCTGCTGCCCCGACTGTCTTCACTTTATACGAAGTTTGAGCGTCAGCAGGGAGGCATCGGCGGGCGCGGTCCAGGCGAAACGAAGCTGGAAAGCGATCGGCGCCGGGTGCGGGAGCGTATTTCGCTAATGGGCGAGGAGATCGACGAGATCAAGGAGCAGCGGGCGCAGCAGCGGCAGATGCGGCACAAGCTGCCATTCCCCACCTGCGCCCTGGTCGGGTATACGTCGGCAGGTAAGAGTACAATTCTTAATTTGCTGTCCGGAGCGGAAGTGCTGGCGGACCGGATGCTGTTTTCGACTCTGGACCCGACGACGCGCCGAGTGGTGCTGCCGCATGGCGGCTGGTCGGTGCTCATGACAGACACGGTCGGCTTTATTCGCAACCTGCCGCACCACCTGGTGGCATCGTTTCGGGCGACGCTCGAAGAGGTCGTGCAGGCTGATTTCCTGATCCATGTCGTGGATGCCGGTCACCCGGAGCGGGAGCGGCAGCGTCAGGCGGTGATGGAAGTCCTGCAGGAACTGGGGGCGGGGGATAAGCCGATGGTCACGGTGTTCAATAAAGCCGACACCATCAAAGACCCGTATATCCTGCGCGAACTGGTGGCCGATACGCCCAATGCTTGTTATCTCTCCGCGCTTCGTCGCGAGGGTATCCCCCTGCTGATGGACCGGCTGGAAGTGACTTTGCGGACGCTGCTGGCAACTGTCACACTGATCCTGCCGTATGGGCGCAGCGATATTGTGGCCCAGTGCTACGAGATGGGAAAAGTTCATTCCGTCGAGTACGGCTCGGAAACAATCACCGTCAAGGCTGACATCGCCAAGGACCTGGCCGGGCGGCTGGCACCATTCACGCCGGGATATCTGTCGCCGGATATTTAAGACAGGCGAAAGCGACATATCAGGTTATCGACCGTCCCCTTTGTTCCGACGTCCGCAGGACGCCTCCCCCTAGCGAGTCGCGGGGGAGGCGTCCCTCAGGCAAGTGAAGCCGGGTATACTGTAGTGTGTGTGCCGCGTTTAAAACTTCCAATCCCCTGACCCCGCCGCCCGGCGAGGGTACGCCGCTCGATTCGCTGGAAGGCGTGATTGAGCGGGTAACGTTCCATAACGACGAAAATGGCTACACCGTCGCCCGCCTTCTGCCGCCGGATGCCCGGGACGTCATTACAATCCTGGGCAACTTTACCAATCCCGTCGTCGGCGAAAGCTTGATCTGCTATGGTACCTGGATCCGCCATGCCCAGTGGGGAAAGCAGATGCAGGTCTCGCGCTACGAGGTCGTCCGGCCTGCGACGGCGTTTGCCATTGAAAAGTATCTTGGCAGCGGCATGGTCAAGGGTGTTGGTCCGGTCACAGCCAAGCGGATCGTCAAAAAGTACGGGGCCGAGTCCCTGGATATTATCGAGCTGCACCCGCAGAAGCTGCTGAACGTGCAGGGTATTGGCGAAAAAACACTGGCGAAGATCACCAAAGCCTGGGCGGACCAGCGTGAAGTCCGCAATATCATGCTATTTTTGCAGTCCCATGGTGTCTCGCCTGCCTATGCCGTTAAGATTTACAAAGCCTATGGCGGGCAGGCCATCGAGATCGTCGAGCGCAATCCCTATCAGCTGGCATCGGATATCTGGGGCGTCGGCTTCAAGAGTGCCGACAAGATTGCCCGCGCCCTCGGAATCGCTGAAGATGATCCCCGCCGCATCGAATCGGGGGTAGTGTATGTGCTGAACGAAGCCGTCGAGTCGGGCGGAAACGCGTTTTTGACTGAGAAAGAGCTGACGGCTAAATCCATTGAGATACTGGCCGTAGAAGATGTCGGCGGCGCGATCCTTAATCTCGCAATTACGGGGCGGCTGGTGCTGGAAGAGGCAGCTTTTTTAGGCGAGACGGAGACGGCGATTTATACTCCCGCCCTGCATAAAACCGAAACGGGTTTAGCGGAACGTATACAAAAGCTGCTGACCGCGCCGATGAAGCAGCCCCCCGATGCCGTGAAGTTCGACTCCTGGCTTTCGGCCTTCCTCGACAAGCATGGCTTTCCGCTCTCCGAGCAGCAGCGGGAGTCGGTCAAAACAGCTCTGCTGTCCCGCTTCTCGGTGCTCACGGGCGGCCCGGGAACCGGTAAAACGACCACGACGAATGCCCTCGTGGCAGCGTTTGAGGCTCTGAAGAAAGACGTCCTGCTGGCGTCGCCGACGGGCCGGGCGGCGAAGCGCCTGGCGGAGGTCACCGGGCGGGAGGCGAAAACGGTCCATCGCCTGCTGGAGTTCGATCCGGAGCAGCGCGGATTTAAGCGTAATGCGGATCTGCCGCTGGAATGCGACGTTTTGATCGTGGACGAAAGCTCCATGCTGGACATGGTGTTGACCTATTCTCTGCTCAAAGCCGTCCCCGACGAGGCCCAGGTCGTCTTTGTCGGCGATGTGGACCAGCTGCCTTCGGTGGGGCCGGGGAATGTCCTGCGAGACCTGATCGACAGCGGTTCAGTCCCCGTTGCCCGCCTGACCCAGGTGTTCCGGCAGGCTGCGGAGAGCCTGATTATCACCAATGCCCATGCGATCAATGCGGGCCGAATGCCGTCGCTCCCACCGCCTTCGGAAAACAAAGATTGTGCGTATCTTAAGGCGGAGGAAGCCGAAGACGTCGCTGAAATGGTCGTGGCCGTCGTCGCCCGCAGTCTGCCCAAACGCGGCTACGCCCCCGCAGATATTCAGGTGCTGACCCCCATGCAGCGCGGGAGTGCCGGGGCCGCTCACCTGAATATCCGCCTGCAGGAAGTCCTGAACCCCGCCCGTCCCGGCACCGAGGAAGTCCAGCGGGCCGGCCGCCTCTTTCGGGTGGGCGACCGTGTGATGCAGATCGTCAACAACTACGACAAAGCCGTCTACAACGGCGATATCGGTATGATAGTAGCGATTGATATGGCGGAAGAGACGCTGGCCATCGCGTTCCAAGATGTCCAGGGCACCACGGAAGTTTTCTACGAGTTCAGTGAGCTAGACGAGCTGACGCTGGCATATGCCTGCTCCATACACAAATCCCAGGGCAGCGAATACCCGGTCGTCGTGCTGGCCCTGCATACGCAGCATTATATGCTTCTGCAGCGTAACCTGCTCTACACTGCCCTCACCCGTGCCAAAAAGCTGGCAGTGCTGATTGGCCCGCAGCGTGCGATCGCGATGGCCGTGAAGAAGCAGAGCGATATTGGGCGGCATACGCGGCTGAAAGAGCGTTTGCAGGGGCTTCTGTGAAAGAGATAGAAGATAGGGGCGAGTGGATGAAAACCGCTCGCTAGGTGAGGCACCCTCCGGGTGGAGAAGTCCAAATCTGTGCTTGGTGACCTCAATGGAACGCAGGGCTTCTGGAACCCACCCCGCAGCAAGCTGCGCCCCTCCCGAAACGGGAGGAGCGGCGGGAAGGGGACAAAGTGTTTATTTATAGCATGGGAAGCTCTTCCAGAAGGCTATTTCCAGAAGACCAAACTTAACAAATATTTTCCCGCTCACCCTCCCGTTTCGGGCAGGGTCGCAGCTTGCTGCGGGCTGGGTTCCAGAAGCCCTGCGTTCCATTCAAGTTACTCGACATCCAAACGCTCCTTCATTCATTGGATGTAACACTAAGAGGGTAGGATACTATTCGGCAAACGTGCCTGGGCAGCGGTACCAATTGGATTACGTGGTAGTTAGCCCTAAAGGATTGGTGAGCATTCGCACTGCCTGGATTATAGTGACGGGCGATGTCAATCCCTGTCTGACGATATGCTATGTACTTTCGAGGTAAAATGCTTGCAGGGAAGACATAACTCGTATCTTAGACCCTGCGACGCTAAACTAAGATTCGCCGCAGAAAGGTCTCCGATGCGATCCGGCACAGGCTGTGTAGGCATTTGCCTTGACAGCAGCCGGGGCGATTTGGTACACTGAAGACCCGAACGTTTTATCGGATATCTGATCGAATATTACCTAGAAAGCACTTTTCAGAAGTCAGAGATGTATGGATTTGTCTACTCCAACTATCGCCGTCGTTATTCCCGCGGGGGGCGGCGGAACTCGCCTATGGCCGCGCAGCCGGCAGGCGACACCCAAGCAGTTTCTCGATATCGTCAGTGAGCGGACTATGCTCCAGGAGACCACTGATCGAGTGGAGGGTCTGGTTCCCCCGGAGCGGCTGTATGTGATCACCAATGGCCGTCATGCCGATGCCGTGCGAAGGCAACTTTCAGACGTACCGCCGCAGAATATCGTCGGCGAGCCAGAGGGGCGGGATTCGGCCCCGGCGATCGGGCTGATGGCGGCGATATTAGAGAAAACACTGGGGCCGGATGCGGTGATGGCGACCCTTCCTGCCGACCATGTGATCCTGAATCCGGAGCAGTTTCGGTCGATCCTGCGGGCCGCAGCGGAGGTCGCGGCGGACGGATATCTGGTCACACTGGGCATCCCACCGACCGGGCCAGACGTCGGCTTCGGATACATCCAGAGCGGCGACGCTGTGCGGGAACAGACCGATGCTGGGGTACCGGTCTATGCCGTTCGTCAGTTCCGGGAGAAGCCGACCCGCGAAGTGGCTGAAGAGTACCTGCGAGACGGCGGCTATTTCTGGAACGCGGGTATGTTCATCGCCTCAGTGCGAACGTTGCGCGAGCTGTATAAGACCCATCTGCCGCAGATGGAAGCGGGCTTCGCACAAATCGTCGTTGCCTATGGCACGGAAAAATTCGAAAGTGTTCTGGGTGAAGTTTTCCCGACTCTGGAAAAGATTTCTGTAGACTATGGGATCGCCGAGAAGGCGGATAAAGTCGCGGTCATCCCGGCGGATATTGGCTGGAATGATGTCGGCTCGTGGCAGCGTCTGGCCGAAGTGCTTGCCGAGGCTGGACAGGGTGACGAAAATATCGTCATTGGGCACCATGTCGGTGTAGACACTCACGGGGCTTTAATCTACAGCCCAAACCGCCTGATCGCGACGATCGGGCTGGACGATATCATCGTGATCGACACGCCCGACGCAACATTGATCTGCCCGCGTTCGCGCTCGGAGGAAGTCAAGCGGGTGGTAGATGAACTGAAGGCGCGAAATCGGCAGGACTTGCTCTAGGCAGCCGATGAAGAACAGTAATTTATGAAGGAAACGGAAATGAATGTTCCGATGGCGGACCTCCAGGCGCAGCACGGCGAATTGAAAGAGGAGCTTCGTGCGGCGTTTGACCAGGTGATGGCAGCCTGCGATTTTGGCGGGCTGGGCGAAAATACGGTTGCCCTGGAGCAGGAAGTGGCGGCGGTCTGCGGGTCTAAACACGCCCTTGGTGTCAACTCCGGCACGGATGCGCTGCTGCTAGCGCTGCTGGCGATGGGTGTGGGACCGGGCGATGAAGTGATTACGTCGTCGTTTACGTTTATTGCGACGGGTGAGACTATCTGCCTGGCCGGAGCAACCCCAGTGTTTGCGGATATCGATCCGTTTACGTACAATCTTAACCCCGAAGCGGCAGAGGCGGCAATCACACCGCGCACGAAAGTGATCTTGCCGGTCCATTTATTTGGGCAACTGGCAGATATGACTCGCTTCAGTCAGATTGCTGCCACGCATGACCTGGGGCTGCTGAGCGACGCCGCACAGGCGATCGGTGCTGCCCATCAAGGGAAGCCTTTAGGATCCTGGGGCGATGCAAACACACTGTCGTTCTATCCGACGAAGAATTTGGGTGCCTGCGGTGACGGCGGCATGGTGCTGACCGACCGCGAAGATCTGGCGGAGCAGATCAAGCTGCTGCGGTTTCACGGCTCCGGCGGCAAAGGCTATTTTCATAAGGAGATCGGTTATTGCTCCCGTCTTGATGGAATGCAGGCCGCCCTGCTGCGCGTTAAAGCGCGGCGGCTGACGGCTTGGAACAATGCACGCCGTGCGAACGCCGCTGTGTATGATGAAGCGCTGCAAGGACTGGACGGACTGGTGCTTCCCTGTGCGGAGCGTGGAAACCATCATGTTTACCACCAATACACCGTACGTGTCGCCGAAGGGCGTCGCGAAGCGCTGCAGGCGCATCTGAAGTCACGCGGAGTGCAATCGGCGATCTATTACCCGCTGCCGATCCACTTGCAGGAAGCCTACGCGTTTCTCGGCTGCAAAAATGGCGATTTGCCGGAGAGTGAGCGGGCGTCGCTGGAAGTCCTCTCGCTGCCTGTACATCCTGAGCTTTCCCGTGAGCAGGTCGAGTATGCGGCAGATGCTGTCACGACCTTTTTTCAATAGACCTCTGGCATAAGTCGCTTTGCCCTGGCCGGATTAGAAATCCGGGTCTTCTGCAAAGCGATTGTCTGCCTTCGCAGACAATCGCACTTCAAAAGCCCTGCACTTCCAGTGCAGGGCACTTACGCAAGTGGTCTAATAGACATCTCTTTCAAGAGTCATTACTTTCAACAATCCGAGGAGACATACCCTAGTGAAGGCAATGATACTGGCGGCGGGGGTCGGCTCCCGTCTGGACCCTTTAACCCGCGCGATCCCCAAGCCGATGGTACCTATCGTGAACCGCCCCGTGATCGAGCACATCGTTCACGATCTTAAGAAGCACGGGTTTACCGAAATACGGATTAACCTGCACTATCTGGGCGATGTGATACAAGAATATCTGGGCGACGGCTCGAAGTTCGGTGTCCAAATTTCCTATTCACAGGAAGACAAGCTCTGGGGTGATGCGGGCAGTGTCAAACGGTCCCAGGACTTTTTTGGGTCGGAAACCTTCATGGTCGTTGGCGGCGACGATATCTCTGACATCAATCTGTCAGAAGTGGTGGCATTCCATAAGAGCAAAAAAGCAGCCTCGACTATCACGCTGACCGCTGTAGAGGATCCGTCCCAGTTCGGCATTGTCATCACAGAGGAAGACGGACGTATTTCGCGCTTTTTGGAAAAACCTAAAGGTGAAGATGTCTTCTCGAATACGGCCAATACGGGTGTCTATCTTTTCGAGCCAGAAGTGTTTGACTTAATTCCTGCTGACACGTTCTACGGATTCGGCAACGATGTTTTCCCGCAGCTGCTGGCGGCGGGCAAGCCTCTGTATGGCTTTCTGTCCGATGCTTTCTGGAAAGACGTCGGCAATCTGCAGGTCTACCGGCAGACGAACTTCGAGGCACTGGCCGGAAAAGTCGCTTTGGAGTTCCCGATGCCTGAAGTGCGCCCCGGTGTCTGGATCGGTGAAGGAACGAAAATTGATCCGTCGGCTGAGATCGGAACACCGGTCGCCATCGGCAGCCATGTTACTATTGGGGCCGGGGCGAAGATCGGTGAGAATACTATCATCGGCGATGGCAGCATCATCGAAGCCGGCTGCACCCTGCGCGAGACGATCTTGTGGGAAGGGGCACGTGTCAGTGCCCACACACAACTGGAGCGATGCGTAGTCGGTAAAAACGCTGTCGTGTCATCGAATGTCGCTATATTCGATGCCAATATCATGGACCCAGCCCGGCGGATGACCGCGAAGCACTGAATATCAGCGGCGTATGCAAAATCCCTTGAAGTTAGCTCTCGCCCTCGTCGCTTTGCTGTTCACGGCTTGCCCCGTCTCGGCGGATACGATTGTAAAGCGCCTGGCACCCGGTGTGATGCTGACCCAGGAAATCGACCAAGCGACGCCGCTGGTGATCTCCGTCGTTTCTGTAGATCTCAGTGCGCCAGGGGTTCGGCTTGGGGTCGGTATCGGTCAGGATAGGATCAGCGGGACGGATGCGACACATGGACGAGAAGATGTCAGCCGCCTGGCTCGTCGTCACGACGCACTAGTGGCGATCAATGCCGACTTCTTTCCATATACCGGTGATCCGCTCGGAGTCGGCGTCCGGGATGGTGAACTGTTCTCAGAACCGTTCACCGGCATCCGGGGTGGCGGGCCGCGTGTGACACTAGGTGTATCGCCGGACGGACGACGGATACTTTTCGACACGCTGAGCTTTCTTGGTGACTTGCAGACGCCTCGCGGCGAGCGGATCGCCATCAATGGTATCAACCGGCCTGTCGGCAAGAACGAAGTCGTCGTCTTTTCCCGGCTTTACGGTCCGCTTACGGAGAACAAGCCGGGCGGGGTTGAGGTCGTCGTCAGCGGTGTTAATCTGCCGGTACGTGCCAATAAACTTCTGACGGGGCACGTACAGAGCGTCCGGGTCGTCGAATCTGCAACCGAAGCGATTCCTGATGACGGAGTGGTTCTCTCAGCGGGGCCGGGAGTGGGCGCGGATTTTTTGGCTCGGACCCTGCACTCCGGCGACCCGGTGAGCTTCGTCCTCGGCATCGCTCCTGCAGGGCAGATGACCGGTGCGTACCAGATCGCCGCCCTGCCGCGTACTGGGCATGATCTGCCCTCCCGCTCGGGGCTGGGCATCAGCCGCACAGCCTGGGAGTGGGCGCAGGTACCGTCGGCGGTCGGCGGTGGACCGCGCCTTCTGGTCAATGGACAGGTAAGCGTGGACTGGGCAGCCGAAGGTTTTGACCCGGGGTTTGCGAGCAGCTTGAACCCACGCACCGCAGTTGGCACCACGCGTGACGGGACGCATCTGCTGCTGGTCACGGTGGATGGCCGGCAGACGATCTCTCGCGGCGTCACACTGACGGACATGGCAGGGATACTGAAGCGTTATGGGGCCTGGAACGCGATCAATCTGGACGGCGGCGGGTCGACGACGATGGTGGTTGGTGGTCTCGCAGTCAGCAGTCCCCAGGGGGGCGGGGGGGAGCGGCCGGTGGCGGATATGCTGCTAGTTTACAGCGACCAAGCGTATCAGCACGGCGTTCCCGCCGTGCCGCTCCTGAAAAGTGAGAATGAAGAAGGGCAAGAGGGGACTGCTTCGGCACATATCGTTCCTCCTGCCCTGCCTATTTTCGTCGGATCTGCGGTTCCGCTCCGTGTGCAGGGTGGCGACAAAATCGTGCCCGGCTCATCGTCCAAAATCCTGTGGCAGGGTCCGGTGACAGGCGGCATCGGATTTGTCAATCAGAAGGGCTATTTGATCGCACTCACCCCGGGAAATGGTACTGTGTCGGCACTCTATCAGGGGCATTTACTCACCGCAGTCATCACCGTTCTCGGGAAAGCACCCGCCGCGCCGGTTTACACTTTGCAAAGCCGTTTCGCCCCGGACATATCCGGGCAAAATACTAAACACAGCCAGCTCATCGTCCGAATCATTGACAGCGCCGGCAAGCCAAAAGCCAATGCCACGATTGCAATTGTCGTCACTGGAGGAAGCACTATCACTCCTGCCCAGAAAACCGACTTTGACGGCTCTGCGACGTTTGATCTCAACTGGGCCGCCGAAGGAGGCGGAGCGGTGCGCGTTCTCTCGGGAACGCTGGAACCGAATGAATTACCACAGCCATGATCCAAGAAGAATTACAAGAATTGCTAATTACGGCCTCTGTGCCCGCCACTTCTGCGCCCATTCTTCCTGTGCCTGTCGCGCCCGCGCCACTGACACTCAAAGATATTCGCCACGACACACGCTTCCGCACGTACATCACCCGAGCCAATGAGCAGATGCAGGCGATTGGGTACACGGAGCACGGGCATCGACATGCGGGAATCGTTTCGACGATTGCCCGGACAATCCTGACCCAGCTAGGCCATTCTGAGCGGGAGGCGGAACTTGCCGCAATTGCGGGATATACGCACGATATGGGCTGCGTCGTCAACCGCATTGGCCATGTCGAGGCCGGGGCATTGATGGCCTACACCATTTTGACTGACATGAAAATGCCTGCGGGGGAAATTGCGACCGTGATCGGGGCAATCGGCAACCATGAGGAGCCGAATGGTCTGCCGATTTCCCATGTGTCCGCCGCCGTGATCATTGCCGACAAGTCCGATGTTCACTTTTCGCGTGTCCAGGAAAAAGACCCGGTGAAATACGACATCCATGACCGTGTGAATTACGCTGTCCAGAAATCCTATTTACGGGTGGATGCCGAGGCGAAATCCATCACGCTGGAGCTTGAAATTGACACGACCCATGCCAGTGTCACAGAGTACTTCGAGATATTTGTCCTGCGCATGGTCCTGTGCCGCCGGGCCGCCGATTTTCTCAGCTGCAAATTTCATTTGCGGATCAATGGCGTGAACCTGTAACAAAAAATCACCCTGGTCAGCGACCAGGGTGATTTCTTTCTATATCTCGTTGGCTTCCGCCGTCGCCGTCTTCTTTTCCACCGTCATATTTGTTTCAGTCGTCTCGTCGCCGCTCTCACTTTGGCTAATTTTCGTCGTTTCCGTGCCGCCGTCAGTCGTCGCGTGAATCTCAGTAGTCTCGCTGGCCATCGCTGCCTCCTCATCATGGTATAGTGATGGCTTTTGCCCGAAGCGGCTTGACTCTAAACCTCTCCTGCAACCTCCATCAGCACAATTGTCGCGCCGCCGAAAATGCCGGCGTTATCGCCAAGCTCCGCAGGAACGATCCGGCAGGTGCGGGACATGGAGCGAATCGCCGTTGCGGTTGCGGTACGGCGGATCGGCCCGAGAATAATTTCTCCGGCCTGGGCGATCCCTCCGCCAATGACAATCATCTCCGGGTTAAACAGATTAATCAAATTAGTCGCGCACAGACCTAGAAAATAGCCCGTTTCCTCAAACACTTCCAGCGCGACGGCATCGCCTTTCATCGCTTCTTCGGCGATGATTGCAGGGGTAAGCGCGAATCGGTCGAAATCGACCCGCTCACCTAACGAAGTTGGGAAACCTTCTTGAATCTTGCGAGCGGCCCGTTCGATAATCGCATCTCGCTGCGCTTCCCCCTCCACCGACCCAAACGCGCTGTTGCCGCCGCGTCCGCCGGGGTTGATGACCATGTGGCCAATCTCGCCTGCGCCGCCGTCATGACCATCAAGGAGGCGGCCATCGATGATGATGCCGCCGCCAACTCCTGTGCCCAGGGTCATCATGATCATGTGACGAACTGCCCGCCCCGCCCCGAAGCGGAACTCACCGAGGGCGGCGACATTGGCGTCGTTGCCGATTAGTACCGGCAGTCCCAGATGCTTTTCAATCAGTGCGGCAATCGGAACATCTTTCCACTGGTCTTTGAAATTAGGTGCCCATTTGACCAGGCCTTCTTTGGCTTTGACATGTCCAGGCACGGCAACTCCGATTCCCAGGACTTGCCCGGCAGTAGCCCCGGCCTGATCTAACGCCGTCTTTGTGGCCAGTGCGATCTGCATTGCCGTCAGCTCCGGGCCTTCCATACCGCGTGAGGAGATGTTCTCCCCACGTGCAACGATCTGCTCACTGGCCCGATCAATCACAGCGGCGCGAACATTGGTTCCGCCCAGATCCACTCCTACGACATACGGCTTCTCAAATTGCGCCATGCTTTGCTTCTCTCCTCAACGAAATCACGAAATAAATCTCCTTTCAGTATAGCGGAGCGGACGAGGGAAGTCAAGGTTCAGGAGCGGCCCGATGTGCTATAATAGAGACTAAGAGAAAAATCGTCGAGCACGCTTTGGACTTTCCAGTGATGACGCCTGAGAAGAAGGTGGAATTGGTGTGGTTTCAAGCGTGTTCCCCAGTTGAAATATCAAGCGGGGCGGATGATATCGAACTGTTTAGAAATACAACTTCATGGCTGAAATAAAAGACATTCTTAAAGAGCGGATACTTATTCTCGACGGTGCGATGGGTACGATGATCCAGCGTCATAAGTTTGAGGAATCAGACTATCGCGGTGAGCGGTTCCTAAATCATCCCTTTGATTTGAAGAACAACAATGAAGCGCTGATGCTGGTCCGGCCTGATGTGATCGAAGACATTCACCGGGCCTATCTTGCCGCCGGGGCGGACATTCTCGAAACCAATACCTTTAATGCCTGCTCCATCTCGATGGCAGACTTCGGCATGGAAGACCTGGTGGTCGAGATGAATCAAGTTGCGGCCCAGATCGCCCGCCGTGCCGCCGATGCGTTCAGCACCCCGGAGAAGCCGCGTTTTGTAGCAGGTGCGCTCGGGCCGCAGACACGCAGCGCGACGGTCATGGTAGACTCCAACCATCCGGAAAAGCGCAATGTCAACTTTGATCAGCTCCGCGATGCTTACTACGAGCAGGCTAAAGCGCTGCTCGACGGCGGCGTGGATCTTCTGCTGTGCGAGACGACTTTCGATACGCTGAACCTGAAGGCTGCGCTCTTTGCGATCCAGCAGCTCTTTGACGACGGCGGGCGCGTTGTGCCAATTATGGCGTCGCTGACGATTACCGACCTGGCTGGAGGCAACCTTTCGGGGCAGAATGTCGCGGCCATGTGGAACTCGATCTCCCATGTTCCGCTGCTCTCTGTCGGTCTGAACTGCGCGCTCGGGCCAAAGGAAATGCGGCCGTTTATCGAGGAGCTTTCACAGATCGCGCCGGTCTATGTGAGTGCGTACCCCAATGCCGGTCTGCCGGACCCAATGCTCGAAACGGGTTTTCCGGAGTCGCCGGAAAGTCTGGCTCCGCAGCTTCTGGAATGGGCGCAGAACGGCTGGCTGAATATCGTTGGCGGCTGCTGCGGCACGACGGATGCCCATATCCGCGCCATCGCGGAAGCGGTCCATAACTGTCCCCCGCGCTGTGTCCCAGACACAGCTACTCTGACACGTCTCAATGGAACACAGATGTTTCAGTGGCGGCCTGAGACAAATTTCGTCAATGTCGGAGAGCGCACGAATGTTACCGGGTCGCCAAAATTCAAGAAGCTGATTTTAGAGGGCAACTACGAGGCCGCACTGACAGTCGCCCAGCAGCAGGTGGACAACGGGGCGCAGATCGTGGATGTCAACATGGACGAAGGCATGCTCGACGGCGAGACGGCCATGGCGACGTTTCTGAACCTGATCCAGGGCGAGCCAAACATCAACCCCGTGCCTATCATGGTGGACAGCTCGAAATGGACCGTGATTGAAGCGGGCCTAAAATGTCTGCCAGGGAAGGGAATCGTCAACTCGATCAGCCTCAAAGAGGGCGAAGACAAGTTTCGTGAACAGGCCCACAAAGTTCGCCGCTACGGCGCAGCAGTGGTGGTAATGGCCTTCGACGAACTCGGGCAAGCAGACAGCAAAGACCGTAAAGTTGAAATCTGCACCCGCGCATACAATATCCTGACACGCGAGGTCGGTTTCCCGCCCGAAGACATCATCTTCGATCCGAATATTTTGACGATTGCCACAGGTATCGAAGAGCATAACAACTATGCTGTCGACTTCATTGAGGCGACTCGGACAATCAAGGCCACTTTGCCTGGCTGCCATGTATCCGGCGGCGTCAGTAACCTGTCGTTTTCATTCCGGGGCAATAACGTTGTGCGCGAGGCCATGCACACGGCGTTCCTGTATCATGCCATCCAGGCAGGTCTGGATATGGGTATTGTTAATGCCGGGCAGCTGGGTGTCTACGCCGAAATCGAACCTGGCCTGCTGGCACTAGTCGAAGATGCACTGTTCAATCGCCGCTCCGACTCGACTGACAGGCTCCTTATCTTTGCGGATTCGGTCAAAGGGGCAGTGGCCACCGAGAAGACTGAAGAGCTCTGGCGACAGGGAACGGTCGAAGAGCGTCTGTCCCATGCTCTGGTCAAAGGCCTGACGGACCATATCGAAGCTGACACGGAGGAAGCCCGGCAGAAGTACCCGAAGCCCCTGGAAGTCATCGAAGGGCCGCTCATGACGGGAATGAACATCGTCGGGGACCTCTTTGGAGCAGGTAAGATGTTTTTGCCGCAGGTGGTGAAAAGTGCGCGGGTGATGAAGCGGGCTGTCGCGGTTCTTCTGCCCTATATGGAAGAAGAAAAGCGGCTCTCCGGCGACTCGCAGGCGCAGGGCAAAGTGCTGATGGCGACAGTCAAAGGCGATGTCCACGATATCGGTAAGAATATCGTCGGCGTGGTGCTAGGCTGCAACAATTATGAGATTATTGACATGGGGGTGATGGTTTCCGCCGAGAAGATTCTGACCCGAGCCCGCGAGGAAAATGTGGATGTGATCGGCCTGAGCGGTTTGATTACACCATCGCTCGACGAGATGGCACATGTCGCCCGCGAGATGCAGCGGCAGGGATTTGAAATCCCGCTGCTGATTGGTGGAGCGACCACCAGCCGGGTGCATACGGCAGTGAAAATCGCACCGCACTACAAGCATTCTGTGATCCATGTGCTGGATGCATCCCGTGCGGTCGGGGTCGTCAGCAATCTGCTGAGCACTGACAATAAAGCGGCCTATATCGCTGAAATCGCCCAGGAGCAGCAGGTGGCACGAGAGGTTCATGCCGGGAAGCGCTCCGAGAAGAAGTCGCGGACACTGGTCGAAGCACGTCTGAATAAAACGCCGATTGTCTGGAAGAGCGAAGACATTGCCAGGCCATCTTTTGTCGGGGTCCGCACCGTCCAGAACTTGCCGCTTGAGAAACTGGTGCCTTTTATCGACTGGTCGCCATTTTTCCGGGCCTGGGAGCTGCATGGCCGCTATCCGGAGATTTTCGATGATCCGCTTATCGGCGAAAGCGCCTGTAAACTGTACGAAGAAGCGCAGTCTCTTCTGCAGCAGATAATTAGCGACAAATCGATTTCGGCAAGTGGCGTTTACGGCGTCTTCCCCGCTAACTCGGTCGGGGATGATATCGAGCTGTACTCGGATGAGACCCGGGAGCAAGTCTTGACCCGCTTCCACACGCTCCGCCAGCAGGGCGAGAAGACTGGGGAGAACGCGAACAAAGCTCTCTCGGACTATATCGCGCCCCGCGAGACGGGCCTGGCCGATTATTTAGGCGCATTCGCAGTCACGGCCGGGGTGGGGGTCGACGAACTCGCCGGGAAATACCGGGCTGACCTCGACGATTACAATGCCATCATGGTGAGTGCGCTTGCGGACCGTCTGGCGGAAGCCTTCGCCGAGTATCTCCACAAGCAGGTCCGGGATGAAAGCGGTTTTGGACTGGACGAGGATCTGACCTCGGAAGACTTGATTAGGGAGCGTTACCGGGGTATCCGTCCCGCGCCGGGGTACCCGGCGTGCCCGGACCATACGGAGAAGCTGACGCTGTTTGGACTGCTTCATGCTGAAGACAATGCCGGTATCACACTCACAGAAAGCATGGCGATGTATCCGGCAGCCTCCGTTTCCGGCCTGTACCTATCGCATCCCGAGGCGAAGTACTTTTCGGTCGGCAAAATCGAGCGGGACCAGGCAGAGGATTACGCCGCGCGTAAAGGCTTCGACCTGCCAGTCATGGAGCGGTGGCTCTCACCGGTACTGAACTACGATCCTGAGTGATTTTCGCCGCTTCGTAGTGTATTTGCCGGCTGAATACCATACACTTCGCCGTTACACCAAGACTAGACCCAGCCTTGAAAGGCCGGGCTATTCGGAGAAAGCCCCTTCGGGGCTGAGGAAAACCCCAGGTTACTTGTTCACAAGTACTCAGGAGCGCCTAGAAGAAAACCCGGAGCAGGCAGTACTTTCGGGCACTATGAGATAGGGATGAGATAGGGATGAGATAGTCATTGAGTACTCTGAATAACTTGTCGCTCTTTTCCCTCAGCTCCACACTCGCCGTTCCTCGCTACGACCGTCACGCCGTCACTCATGGCATCGTACACATCGGAGTCGGCGGCTTTCACCGGGCGCATGAAGCCGTGTATATTGACGACCTGCTGAACCTGGGCAAAGGCGAAGGGTGGGGGATTTGCGGCGTGGGCATTCGTCCTGCAGATTCTGCCATGCGTGACGCACTCGTGCCGCAGGACTGCCTCTATACGGTAGTCACCCGTGATGCGGCCGGGGATACGGCACGGGTCATCGGAGCAATGACGCAATATCTGTTCGGGCCCGACGACCCGGAATCGGTATTGGAGACGCTGGCAGCGCTGGAGACGCGTATTGTCTCACTGACGATCACCGAGGGCGGCTATGGGGTAGACACCAGCCCACAGAATGTGTTCGGAATTCTTGTGGAAGCTCTGAGGCGGCGCCGAAAACGCGGTTTGCCGCCTTTCACAGTGCTTTCCTGCGACAACCTGCAAAGTAATGGCGATACGGCACGTGCGGCGCTGCTGGGACATCTCCGCAAGGGTGATTCGCAGCTGCGAGCATGGATCGAGGCGAACGTCACCTTCCCAAATTGCATGGTAGACCGGATCACGCCGCAGACGACGGATGCCGATCGCCTTCTCGTCCGTCAGGAATTCGGTGTCGAAGATGCCTGGCCGGTGGTCTGTGAACCATTCCTGCAGTGGATTATTGAAGATAACTTTGCAAATGGACGGCCTCCCCTGGAGCTGGCCGGAGCGCAGTTTACTTCAGACGTTCACCCTTACGAGATGATGAAAATTCGTCTGCTGAACGCCAGCCACTCGGCGATGGGCTATCTCGGTTTTCTGGCGGGCTTCGAGTATATCCACGAAATAATTGCCGCCCCACTCTTTTTCGATTTTATCCGCCGACTAATGGACGAAGAGATCACACCGCTGCTCGCCCCTGTTCCCGGCATCGATCTGGCTGACTATCAAAGGACGCTGCTAACCCGCTTTGCCAATCCCGCGATCAAAGATCAGGTCACCCGTATTTGTCTGGACGGTTCCTCGAAAGTACCCAAGTTTCTTTTGCCCTCACTTCAGGAGGCACTTGCGGCTGGACGCTCCACCCGGCTGCTGTCTCTTGCGGTCGCAGGATGGATGCGCTACCTGGCGGGGCTAGATGAGAAAAACGTGCCCTATGTCCTCAACGATCCGCTTGCAGATCGGCTGCAGCCGCTGGCTCGTGAGTCCAAAGCCGACCCGCGCCCACTCCTGGGTCAGACACAGATATTTGGAGACTTAGGCGAGTCGGAAGTGCTGGCAGCTGAGATTGGCGGCTTTCTTTTGCAGCTCTATTCTGCAGGTTCCATCGCGACGCTCACAGACGCACTGGCACGAGAAGGAAAATGAGTATCCTTTCGCGAACTTAGCTCCAACTCACCGACTGGAAAATAAATGTCATATCTTGAAGTCCCGCTTGGCGATCAGGCACCCGTGATCGTCAATATGATCGTAGAAATCCCGCAGGGATCCTCGAACAAATATGAGTACGACCATGAGTTAGGTATTTTCAAGCTGGATCGGACCCTCTACTCGCCACTGTTTTACCCCTTTGATTACGGCTGGATCTGCGATACTTTGGCAGAGGACGGCGACCCGCTCGATATTCTCGTCATCACGACCCAGCCGACTTTTCCCGGCTGCCTGATTGCCGCCCGGCCTCTGGGGGTCCTGATGATGCGCGATGAAAAAGGGCCGGACGAGAAGATTCTATCGGTCGCCGCTGCCGACCCGCGCTTCGAGGGAATCGAACATCTCTCCGATTTGCCCGCGCATATCTTGAAAGAGATCGTACACTTTTTCGACATCTATAAGGACCTGGAAGACAAAGAGACGACCGTGCTGGGCTGGCAGGATGTTGCGACCGCCCACGCCGTGATTCAGAAGTTCCGCCTGCCACATGACGGCGAGGAGGCAGCGCATTAATCGTTTGTTGATGTCTGGTCTAGCGGTGATGCTGACCGCGATTTTGTTCACGACTGCAAGGTTAGGGGCACAGCCAGATCTTGTGACGCTGACAGTAAATACACGCCATATCGTCCGGGAGGGGGCGGACCGCTTTGTCGGAATTAATCTCAATTACCTCCGTGATCACGATGCCAATCGGCCTGTGGCGCGTCCGCTCGATGCCGCTTTAGCTGATATGGGTGCTCGGTGGCTGCGCTATCCCGGCGGCGCGAAATCTGATTTTTATCGCTGGTCGGAGCCACCTTATTCCCGCCCGCTTCCTGTTTCACTGGGCTGGTATGGTGGGGTCAAAGGCCAGCGCATGGACTTTGATCAGTATGTGGCCTGCACTCGCAAAGTCGGGGCGGAGGCTTATATCGTCGTCGGTTACAGCACGGAGAAAGCGTCTGGCCTGACAGAGACCCAGTGGTTGGAGTCCGCCGCTGCCTGGGTGCAGTACGCCAACAAAGTGAAAAAGTACGGAGTAAGATACTGGGAGATCGGCAACGAAAACTGGAACAGCGACAAAGGGACGCCTGAAGAAATGGCCCGCATAGTGATGGCGTTCTCACGCGCAATGAAAGCTGTCGACCCGACTATAAAAATCGGAGCCAGCGGTAACTCAGAAAGCTGGTGGAAGCGGTTTCTGCCCGGTGCAGCCTCGTCCCTGGATTTTCTGACCCTGAGCGTTTATAATTGCTGGGACTGGAAAGGCTACGAGCACTTTGTTTCGCATCCTAACGAAAACACGGTGCGAGATGTTGATGTGGCCCTAGCCGCGATTGGCCGCAATGCACCTGCAGCCGACCGTGCTCGGCTGCAGGTGATCGTAGCGGAGACCAATTCTAAAGACTATTCCGAAAACGGATGGCCTGGTACCAACACCCTGGGCCATACGCTCGTGACGTTCGACACTTTGGGACAGATGATGGCCCGTCCGAATGTCTTGTCCGCGATGGTCTGGACGACACGCTGGGTCAGCGATGCCGAAGCGGCGCACAGTCAGTGGTACAGCCTGGGGCCGACGAACGCGCTGCTGCCGACGGGTCGGGCCGTTGCCCTCTGGGGTCAATTCGTTCAGAAAAAAATGGTCGGCATGACTGGCGGCAATGCCCAAATCTCCGGATATGCCAGCTGCTCGGAAGATGGGAAATCTCTAGCGATCTGGATCGTCAACCGAAGTTATCAGTCAGTGAATTCCCTTCAGGTCGAGATAGATTCGCCCCGCGATTTTTCGGTTGCCGGGACGTACTGTTTGTCGGGAACGGGGCCGGAGGATGCTAGTCCCAATTGGGGTAAGGCAGTCAAGCCATCCCTACAGGGAAAGCATCTGACCGGGTTAACATGTCCGGCGGTTTCGGTCACAGTAATTACATTGCACGCAAAGCACGATTCATAACTTTTCGAGAGTCAATCTGAGAACCTCTTTTATCAGGAGCAAATTTGGGAACAGCATATACGCCAGGGCTGAAAGTCAGTGCCCATACACTTATCCAGCGAACGCGCCGCCTGCCACTTAAGGGCCAGGTTTTAGTGCAGGTCGGGCAGACGGTCACGCCGGACACCGTGGTCGCTCGCGCCTCACTGCCGGGTCTGATGCAGTCGGTAAAAGTCGCCGCCCAGCTTGGGATCGACGCTGATGAGATGCCAGGTGCTCTGCTGGTCAAAGAGGGGGATACGGTCGAGAAGGGCCAGATACTGGCGGCGACCAAAGCCTTTTTCGGGATGTTCAAGTCGGAAGCCAAATCGCCGATCGCTGGCGTGATTGAAACCATCAGTGCTGTCTCCGGGAATGTCGGCGTTCGCCAGCCCCCTCTGCCAATTGATCTGACGGCGTACCTTTCCGGCACGATCGCAGAGACAATGCCGGGTGAGGGCGTGATCGTTCAAACCGAGGGAGCTTTAATCCAGGGCATCTTCGGGATCGGCGGTGAACGGGTGGGGGAAATCACCGTTGTCTCGAAGTCTCCGGAAAGCGATCTGACCGAAGCGGAAATTACCCCCGTGCTGGCCGGAAAGATCATCATCGGCGGAGCAAATATCTCCGGGGCCGCTCTGCGCAAGGCTTCTGATGTCGGAGTCATCGGTATTGTCGTAGGCGGTATTATTGACAAAGACCTCATCGCATTCCTAGGGTATGATATTGGGGTCGCAATTACCGGCCATGAAAATATTACGCTCACGCTCGTGATCACGGAAGGCTTTGGGACGATCGCGATGGCTCGGCGAACGTTCGAGCTACTCAAGTCACTTGAAGGGAAATCAGCTTCGATTAATGGCGCGACGCAGATACGCGCCGGTGTGATCCGCCCGGAGGTGATCGTGCCGCTGCCTCCCTCCGCGGAGTCCTCGAAAGCAGAAGCCGGCGACGAAGGAAGCCTGGCGATCGGCACACCGATCCGCCTGATCCGAGAGCCTTACTTCGGCAAGCTGGCGACCGTTGCCGCGCTGCCCCCGCAGCTGACCATCGTTGGCTCAGGAGCCTCCGTGCGCGTGCTGGAAGCCGCCCTCGATGATGGCAGCGTCGTCATCGTACCGCGTGCCAATGTCGAGATTATTGAAACGTCTTGAGGAAATACCTGTGAAGCTACTCCATTCAACTATTTTGGCTGCTGCGCTGCCACTACTTGCCGGCTGCTCGCACAATAGCGCACCGGTCATGATGGCTCCGCCAACCACTCCGGTTACGATCAATCAGCAAGGCGGTCAGGGCCAGCCAGGACAACAGGGTGGACAAGCTTACAACTGGACGGAAGTCCCTACCGGTCAGCAGGTCCCGATTCAGCGTGCGGTGTTCGACCAGGGCGGCTACCAGATGTACTCCCAGCAGGGAACGATCGTCGTGCCCTTTGCCAACCAGAATCTATATGTGATGAAATTCGGTCGGTCAGCCACCGGCGGCATGTATTTTGTCAACAATGGTCAGTTTCCTACGCTGTATATTCCCGCCGGAGCATCACTGGAAAATGCGGCCCAGCCCGGAACTCGATGGTATCCGTTTCCACAAAACTACGCTTACACGCAGCCGGTCTACGTCGGCCTTGCTCCAAGCTGGTCCGCATTCAGCGGCATGGGCTGGTCCCCCGGAATGTCCTATTATGGCGGTTATTATGGCTACAGCCCTTACAGCATAATCGGGCCGATGATTGGGCTGCACTTTCTCATCGGCGGATCGCCCTACTACGGCTGGAACTCCTACCACAATTACTACTCTGCGAATCGTTCCAGCTTCACTCCGATGCGTGTCGTCAACCGGACTGTGTACAACCAGGCCGCGCGCACGTCCTTTAATGGCGGTGCAGCCGGTGGCAAACGAGCCTTCGGCAGTTCAGGCAGTACTTTCGGCGGAAATCGTTCGTTTGGCGGAAGCAGTTCGTTTGGCAGCAGTCGCCCAAGTGGTAGTGGTTCCTTCGGCAGTGGTCGTTCCGGTTTCGGCACGACCGCTCCCCGTTCTTCTGGTGGGTCCTTCGGCAATGCGCCATCGGGCTATGGCGGGTCATTCGGAAGCGGCCGGCGCAGCTTTCCATCCAGCGGCAGTGGCGGTTCCTTCGGCAGCGGTTCTTTTGGTGGCGGCAGTGCACCGGCCAGCCGTCCCTCGGGGGGATCTTTTGGCGGTGGATCATTCGGAGGTGGTGGTTCGTTCGGCGGCAGCCGTTCCTCGGGTGGCGGGGGATCGTTTGGCGGTGGTTCGTTTGGCGGCGGACGGTCTTCATTTGGCGGGGGACGACGCCGGTAGAGCACTGCCTACTCGGTCCTTTGCCGTCCCCATAATAGCCGTGCGGGCCCACCCATTATGGGATTGAGCTAGAGAAGAAACCAAATTAAGACGCTTCGCGCAGCGACTCCGGATCAATGTCATTCTGACGGCAGAAATCGCGGAAAGCGGCGGGCGCAATCTCCGACGGCTTGATCTCGCTGCGACCACCCCAGAAAACGTTAGTGTAACTGACGGGGATGCCGATACTCTCCAGGTGGACATCCATCGCGGCTTTATGCGCCAGAAGAACAGACTTGTCCAGGCCGTGCGCTACTCCCATGATGTTGACATTGCGGAACTCTGGGCCACCTTCGCGCCAGTAAGCGTGTGTCATGATGTGGAACCGGCCGACTTCACGTCCTGCCTCCAGTTCCCGGCCTGTAGGGACTGCCCAGTGAAACAGCGCGTTGTAGCGGGTGACGCGCTCTTCCCCGGCGGTGGCCTTGACGTGTTCCAGGAACGTTGAGAATCGCCCGATGACGCCCCGATCATGCAGTGAGCTGGCGACGCTGAGGAAGGTTTCCAGGCTGACTTTGGCCTCCATGGCGCGGGCGTCCCAAATGTCCCGCGTGATCTCGTCCGGCTCGAACTCACGCTTCAGGCTCATCAAGACCTGCCAGTCCAGCTCGCTCAGCTCGACGATATTCATGTCCTGAACCTCGGCGGGCGAATCGGCCTTGCTGCCAATCTCCAGGCCGCGGCGGCGGATGTGGCCGACCCCCAAGACGAACAGGCAGTTCGCGGGCATAAGCCGGTAATGCTCCGCCCCAATCTTCTCAGCCAGAAAGTCAGCGTATTTGGTGATCGAGTAACCCTGCGGCACTTTCAGGGTCGTCCAGAGCTTGTACTGCGAGCCGGGAGTAGCAGAGTCGGTGGAGCGCAGCACGACATGGCCGGAAAACGGATCGGTCTCAAACAAGTAATTAAACGCGCTGTCCAGCTTCTCCGCCGGAACCTGCCAGGCGATCAGGGACCCCTGTGCCAAATTGGTCGCCATCAAAGTCTGCCGCACTCGGCGTATGGTCCCGGCTCGGAGCATGGCCTGAATCCGGGAGATAACCGTATCTATCGGAACCCCGGACCGGTCGGCAATTTCTCCCAGCGGGTCGGCAGAAAAGCCCTGAATCGTATCTTCTGAGACAGCTAAGATTGCCGCATTGATCGAATCGGATACGTCGGCGGGAGTGTGGGACGGAGTGGATAAAGCCAGAGTACTCATACTATCATTGTACCCGGAAACGGCGGAACGGGTATAATTCAGCCATGAAACCAGTTGAACTTGCCCCGACCCAGTTTCGCGAGTACCAGGAGGCTCTTGAAGCCCAAATTCTCTCCCCCTACGCGGTCCAATCAGCGAACACCCAGGGGCGAGCAAAGTTGGAGGAGCGAGACCCCATTCGCACGGAATTTCAGCGGGATCGGGACCGTATCCTGCACTCCAAAGCGTTTCGCCGGCTGAAACACAAAACACAGGTCTTTATCGATCCCGAAGAGGATCATTATCGAACGCGGCTGACGCACACACTGGAAGTCGCCCAGATCGCGCGGACGCTGGCCCGTGCTCTGCGGCTGAACGAAGATCTTACCGAAGCGATTGCGCTCGCTCATGATCTTGGTCATACGCCGTTTGGGCATGGCGGAGAGGAAGCGCTCGACGAAGTTCTGCGCGAGTATGTCCCGAATTCAGGGTTTAAGCATTACGATCAGAGCCTTCGGATTGTTGACGTTTTGGAAAAGCATGGCTTGGGACTTAATCTGACCTGGGAAGTGCGTGACGGCATTTTAGGCCATTCCAAAGGCAGCAAAGACCTGGGGATCGTCGAAGGGACCAACTTGCCGACTTCCCTGGAAGGGATGTGTGTACGGGTCGCCGACCGGATCGCCTACATCAATCACGATATCGACGACAGCGTGCGGGCCGGTGTGCTGAAAACTGAAGACCTTCCCCAGGATACGCTTGACGTTCTGGGCCACAGCCATTCACAGCGTATTGCGACGATGGTGATGAATGTGCTGAAAAGCAGCATGGGGCTGCCCGAAGTCAAAATGACCGGGGAAGTACTGGCTGCCACCAACAAGCTTAAAGACTACATGTATGCTCATGTCTATACAATCGATACGCGCGGAAACATCGAGCTGCATAAGGCCCAGTTTATGCTCAAAGAGCTGTTTCGGCTGTACATGGGTTCCTCGCAAATCCCACTTCAGATGGAGGGCCTGGCCGCGCACGAATATGAGGGGCTAACAGCAGAAGATCGCGCCCGGCGTGTCACAGATTTTATAGCCGGGATGACCGACCGTTATGCCGCGATGAAATTCAAGCAGCATTTCTTTCCGGCGGCCTGGTATGTCACTGAGCCTCCCTTCTAAGTGCCGATTCAACCCCTTGTGCCGTGCTTGACAATCCGCCCTAAGTCTTGTATACTGATTTAGAACTTATACAAAAACCGGCGGGCATTTTAAGAACGAAACCTCGCAAGACCCGCCGGCGACACGCGCCCCAAGTAGGAGGATCCCGCATTTGCAAAAAATACAGACCGTCGGTGGACGACGCCTTGAGGGTGACGTCCGCCTTAGCGGCAGCAAGAACGCCTGTCTGGCGATTCTCGCCGCTACCGTACTTCCCCAAAAAGGACGAACCGTCCTGACCAATGTCCCCCGTATCAGTGATGTTTTGACCCTGCTGGCCCTGCTGCGCCACCTGGGCATCCCTGCCGATTTTACCGAGCCGGGTGTCGTCAGCATCGATTCTACCTCTCCTACCTCGTTCGAAGCTCCCTACGAACTGATCAAAATGATGCGTGCATCGTTTTCCGTGCTCGGACCCTTACTGGCCCGGTTCGGACAGGCACGTGTCGCACTCCCCGGTGGCTGCGATATTGGCGCACGCCCTGTCGACTATCACTTGAAGGGACTGGAGCGGCTGGGGGCAATTACGACGGTCGAGCATGGCTTTGTGCACGCGATTGCGCCGAACGGTTTGCGCGGAGCGGGAATCTATCTGGACTTTCCCAGCGTGGGCGCGACCACGCATCTGATGTCGGCGGCGGCGCTGGCCGACGGGATTACGACAATCTCGAATGCCGCCGAGGAGCCGGATGTGGTTGCGGCGGCGAACATTTTGAACCGCATGGGCGCGAAGATTCGCGGGGCGGGAACAAAAGAAATCGTGATTGAAGGGGTTGCTTCCCTGCACGGCACGGAATTCCGAGTGGATGCGGACCGAATTGAGGCGGGGACATTCGCCGTCGCCGCTGCGATCACCGGCGGCGATCTGTATATTCGCGATGCGGTCAAAGAGCATGTCCAGCCGGTCACGCGCAAGCTGGCCGAGGCGGGCGCAGAAGTGCGTTTCGACGATGACGGTGTGCGGGTGCGCGTCCCGCGTGGCGTCACTCTTAAAGCAGTCAACATCAGTGCCAGCCCGCATCCCGGCTTCCCAACCGATATGCAGCCGCCGTTTGCGGCACTTATGACGCTGGCTCAAGGCACATCGGTCATCACCGAGACGGTCTACGAGCGGCGTTTTCGGTATATTGATGAGCTTTCGCGGATGGGGGCTGATATCAAAGCGGAAGCCAGTGCGGCGATCATCTGCGGCGTCCCGCGCCTGACCGGCGCCCCGGTAGCCGGCTCTGATCTGCGGGCGACGGCGGCACTGGTGCTGGCGGGCCTGGCTGCAGAAGGCCAGACCGATATCACGGGTGTGCAGTTCCTGGACCGCGGCTACGAGGGCTTCGAGACCAAGCTGCGCGCTGTCGGCGCCGAAATACAGCGAGTCGAACTCATAGAGGAAATCTCTGCTGAGCTGCCTCTCATCTCCGAGATACTTCCAATACGGGCAGCGGGAGTGTCTGCGTGATCCGTTTTAGCCAGGATATTGGCATAGACCTCGGCACGGCAAATGTGCTCGTGTACGTGCATGGCAAAGGCATCATCATGCGCGAGCCATCGGTGGTCGCGCTCAATGTCAACACGCGAAAGGTGATGGCAGTGGGCGAAAAAGCCCGCGAAATGCTCGGGCGCACCCCGGTGAACATTATCGCTGTGCGTCCGATGACCGAGGGGGTCATTGCTGACTACACGACGACTCAGCGGATGCTGGAGCATATCTTCCAGAAAGTTTGCGGGGTCAAACGTCTGTTCAGGCCACGCGTTTTGCTGGCTGTCCCTTCAGGCGTCACCAGTGTAGAGCTGCGGGCCGTCAAGCAGGCGGCTCTGGCGGCAGGGGCTGGCGAGGCTCTGACCATTGAGGAGCCGATGGCAGCCGCGATTGGGGCTGGGCTGCCGATCAGCGCCCCCGGCGGGAACATGGTCGTGGATATCGGCGGCGGAACGACCGATATCGCCGTGCTTTCGCTGGATGGGATCGTTATTTCTCGAAGTCTGCGGGTCGGCGGCATGAAACTCGATGACGTGATTATCCGGCACATCCGTACAACTTACAACCTTCTGATTGGCGATCGCACCGCCGAGGAGATCAAGATTACAATCGGCAGCGCGGTCGCGCAGCGCGAGGAGACACAGATGGAAGTTCGCGGGCGCGACCTGCTGAGCGGGCTGCCTCAAACTGTTGTAGTCAGCTCGTCGGAAATACGCGAGTGTATGGCCGAGCCGATCTTTCAGATCGTTTCACGCGTGAAAAGCGTGCTGGAAAAAACGCCTCCGGAGCTGGCCTCGGATATCATCGAGCGAGGCATCTTTCTCACTGGCGGCACGGCTCTTCTGCGAGGTCTGGATGTGTTGATCGCAGAAACAACCCAAGTTCCCACCTATGTCGCCGATGATCCGCTTTCCTGTGTCGCGCTGGGCACCGGCAAAGCGCTGGAGCAGCGGCGTGGCATCACCGAGGACTTACTTTCCAATTGAGGCATTCATGAATTCACCCTACTTGTTACTCGTGCTTTTGGGCGCATCGCTGCTCTCCCCACTCTCCGTATTGGCTGCGCCGGCTGTGGCTCCTTCCCTGCCTCGGGACGTCCCCGCGCGGCACTGGGCTGCAGGGTCGGTTCACCGGCTTTCTCAGGAGAAGATCATGGGCCGCGATCCTGATGGCCGCTTTCGGGGCGACCTGCCCGTCACTCGTTATGAGCTTGCGGTCACTTTAGACCGTTTCGTTCGCTATATCGAAGCTGCTCATAAGCCCCTTCATGCCGAAGTCCTCTCCCCTGCGAAAGTCACCGCGCAGGCTCCCCTGGCCGCGCGGCAGGCGCTTCAGCACCTCACCTCCAATGGCTTCCTCGACCCAAACTCCTCCTTAGTTACCCGCAGCGGCAAGGGCAATGTCACTGCCGCCGAATTTTCCGATGCCCTTGCCGCCGTTACGATCCGGCTTTCCGACCGGGCGGAATCACTGAAGAAGTAAGACTATCCCGAGACGCGCAGGACGATCGGCTGTTTACGTAAAGTGACCAGCTTTTCGTGCTGCCTTTTGGCGGCAGTGTACTCTGCAGGAGTGACCTGGCCTGGCCGCGAGGATATGGCCAAGTTCATATTCAATGTCGAATGGTCAAGTGTCACTACTTGGTCGATATCACCCAAAGCGGTGACCTGATGAATATCGTCGGGCTTGTCTTCCAAAACGTACCCTGACGGCAGGGTGATCGCGACCTGCTCCACGGATGACGCTTGCTTGGCTTCATAAATCGGGAAGAAGCGGCGTTCACGGTCAAACGGTGCGGCACTCATATCATGACCGTTGAAGATCAAGAGATGCGCGGTTTTCGTGGCCCAGAGCGGTGCGTGATATTTGAGTGTGAAGACCACCGGCTGGTCCAGATCCTCAAAATGTGACAGCGCATAACTGGTAAGCACGGCATTGGAGCTGAAGCGATTGACCATTCCCTGCAGGGCTGGGAGTGCCTGTGCAGGCTGGACACTGCGGAAGGCAAGCCGTGCTGCCAGTGCGGCGTCGCCAGCCAGCTGAACAGTCGTGATACAGTCTGCCCCGCCATCGGCGTGCAAAGCGACACTGGTGATCGATGTCTCCCGGTTCTCTTCCGGAGTCCCCAGAGGAATCGTCTCGAAAGTCCCCGTCCCGTCTCGAACCACGAAGGCATCGACGCCCCGATCGCTCCCTGGAATCTGGCCGAATGAACAGAGGGAAGCAGTGGAGTCGAACCAGTACGGCTTGCCGTCGATGTCCGCGCGAACGATGGCATGGTTAAAGAAGAGAGGCGCAGCGAGGTTATCGTGAACTGGCTGGGTATTCCCTGCCCCCAGCAGAACGGGCCAGGCCGTCTTGATCCCCGCCTCATGCAGCATGGTGACCAGCAGCGTCGCCATGTCCTTGCAATCGCCGTAGCGGTTGCGGCAGACTTCGGCGGCGGGGTGAGGCTGGAATGCTGAGAGCCCTAGCTCTAACGCCACATAGCGCGTCCGGCCTTCCACCCAGTAGAAAATGGCGCGGGCTTTATCGGTATCGGTCGTTTTACCGGCGATCAGTGTTTTGACTGTTTCGCGGACTTCTGGGCTGACCGCCATCTGGCTTGAAGAAAGCCCATGATACCAGTGAGCAATAGTTTGCCAGGAAGGCACCGTGGTGACTTCTAGCCAGGGCAGAAATGTCGATGCCGGGGGCATCGCGGGCTCCGGCAGGAGTGTCGGCAGTTTACCCATCTGCCAGACATAGGTTTTCTGCGTGCCCTTCGATACGATGGTCTCTGTCATGCCACTCGCATTGTGTGCCTGCGTCTGCACTTTGATTGTCGCCGGTGCAATCAGCGTCAATCGGCTGAGGAGGACAGGGTCAGAGCCATCTCGAAAACTCCAATTCTCCCAGTACTGGTTTGGCAGATACGACTTGAAAGTAGTCTGCGTGTAGACGTAGTCAATAATGACACCGTCCTCGACACCCGGCATAGAGATTGCCGTGATTTTGGCGTCATCATACATGGAAAAGCTCGAATAGGGTGCACTGACATGGAGATCCCCAGCACCTGCAATGAGTGTCGTCCCATCTGGCTTGATCGTACGCGCTGATACCGCGCTGATTCTCTGTGTGGTGGCATTGAAGGGGATTGAAATCTCTGCCCGGCCACGCCCGCGCTGATTGAAGATTTTGATAGTTCGGTGCGTCACCTCCGTGTTGGAACCGTCGATATTGAGATGCACCACACTCTCGTCGCGCAGGACGATCGCCCCAGAATCCGGAAACTGGGCTGCCGTCGGAGCTGCCCGGAGCAATGCCGTTGGTGTGACATCAAAAACGGGAACGGCGGCGTTTGCCATGTGGGATGCCGAAAGGCAGCATAAAGCAATCATTGTGCTTAAAGAGTAATAACGAGGCATACAAAATCCTTTCGGCGAGACGCTGCAATTTAAGCAGCACTAGCTTGTCACTTTTACGGACTAAGCTCGGTGGATAGTACGAAAATAAATTCAGTCTTTACAGCTCCCTGAGTCCCTATCCATTGTTTTCCTGAGTCCGCCGTGGTACAATAACGTGCCTATGACCACCCAGCTTCCCCAAAAAACGACCGTGCGGCGTCCCGCTGTCAAAAAGATTCACCCGGATGTCCCCGTCAACCAGATCCTGCGCGGCGACTGTGTGTCGGTAATGAATTCCCTGCCGGCCAAGTGCGCTGACCTGGTTTTCGCCGACCCGCCATACAATATGCAGCTTGGCGGAGAACTCTGGCGACCGAATATGACCAAAGTCGATGCCGTCACCGATCCCTGGGACAAATTTAACTCCTTCGCGGAGTATGACTCTTTTACCCGTGCGTGGCTGACCGCCGCCCGCCGAGTGCTCAAAGACAACGGCACTCTCTGGGTCATTGGCAGCTACCACAACATTTATCGGGTCGGCTCTGTCATGATGGATGTCGGCTACTGGATGCTTAACGACATCTGCTGGGTCAAAGCGAACCCAACCCCTCAGATGAAGGGCACTCGCTTTTGTAATGCCCACGAAACGCTGCTCTGGGCGAAGAAATCGGCCGATCAGAAGAAGTACACGTTCCACTACCGGGAGCTCAAAGCAGGCAACGACGATAAGCAGATGCGCTCAGACTGGTATGTCCCGATTTGCTCCGGCGGGGAGCGTGAGCTGCGAAACGGCAAGAAAGCTCACACGACCCAGAAGCCAGAAGCACTGATGCACCGGGTCATCGCTGCCACTACGAACCCAGGCGATCTTGTGCTCGACCCCTTCTGCGGCACGGGAACGACGGCGGCGGTCGCAAAGCGTCTGGGCCGAAACTACATCACGATCGACCGTGAGGGTGATTACATCGAAGTCGCCGAAAAACGGCTCGCAAACATCTCACCCGCGCTCCTGACAAGCCCCGACGAAAGTGGTGTTCTGCTCGGCGGTCCCAAGCCACGCATTCCCTTTGTCAGCTTTGTGGAAAGCGGCGTCCTGCCGGTCGGGACCACTCTGCGCCTCAAAGGCACGAACATCTTCGCCTGCATTCATGCCGACGGAACCATTACGGCAGGCGGCCATCGCGGCTCAATCCACAAAGTCTCTGCTGTTGTTCTGAACCTGCCTACCTCGAACGGCTGGACTGCGTGGCTGTATACCGACCGCGCGACCGGCGAAGAGCGGCTTCTGGATGCGCTGCGACCGAATGCCTGAAAATCGCCCTACAACAGAGAGGCGGCCACAGCATTTAGCCAGAGGCGGCGCAATCTCAGGAACCGGCTGCCATCTTCGCTCTGATTGACGACACGGTTTGTCAGCAGCACAAGCGAGACTTCGAAAGTTGGGTCGATCAGAATCGCCGCGCCGGTAAAGCCGGAATGGCCGAATGCCTGATCGGAAAATAGATCCCCCTGCGGCAAATAGTCATTCCCCGCACAAAACCACCCATACGACTGCGCTCCGATGGAGGCCGCAATCTGGCTCTGAGCCATTCTCGCGGCAGCCGCACGGGACAGCAGCGGCCCGCCGCCGGTGCGGATCGTCTCCGCGTAAGCGAGAACGTCCGACGCCTTGCCAAACAGCCCCGCATGGCCTGCAACCCCGCTCAGATCTATGGCCCGAGGATCATGGACGATTCCCGGTGGTTCTGGCCCGGTCGGGGCGATGCCCGGGCGACCTCGTGGCACAAATCCCAGTGATGACAGCCCCAGGGGAGAGGCCACCCGGTCGGCAAAAACTGTGTCCAGGGGCAAGTCAGCCGCGCGGGACACGATCTCACCCAGCAAAATATATCCAGCATCCGAATAGGTGTAGCCCGTTCCTGGCGGGCGCAGTGTTGGTGTCGTCAGCACGCCATGAATCATCTCCCGGCGTGTCGCGCCCGCCCCAATCTTCGGCCAGCGGGGGATCGGCGGCAGCCCGGATGTATGTGTCAGCAGGTGACGCACCTCCACTCCGCTCAAATGGGGCAGGGCACCATATTCTTCCTCGAAGAAGCGATGCACGGACTGCCGCAGGTGCAGCTTTCCGTCTTCCACCAGCTGCAGCAGAACAGTGGCAGTGGCCATCGGCTTGGTCAGCGATGCCAGGTCGAAAATTGTCTCGGGCGTCGCTGCTCCGAATTCGCCGCTTGCCACCGGTTCGCCCTGACGCATCAGAGCGTAGGCCGCATGCGTGTAGAGATGGTCAGACACGCCGCCGGCGAGAAGGGCGTCGGCTTTGGCGAGCCGCATTGGTGAAAGAAGTTCAGCTGAAGACATCATGGGCTGCGGTATGACAATCTAACAACCGCGCCGCGGGTTGTTGGTCCAGGACGGCGCCCATTGTGGGCGGTACGACACTGGGCGTGCTGTAAACGTATCTCCGGATGGCAGAGCGACGGCGGATAAAAGTCCGCCATGCCCGCATCCGGTGTCGGCGGCGATATATTGTTTGCGATGCGCAAATGTGACTTTTGGAAACGGTACATGGCCGCGCACGACGGTCTGAGTCCAGATCGGGTTCTCGAAGCCTTTGACCGTGCCCCAGCGCAGTGCCCCTGCCGACTGCTGATGGAGCGGCAGGGAGAGGTCCCATCCGGCGTGCGTGAAGATGTAGTGGTCGGTGATATAAAACGGCAGTGTCCAGGGTTCCATCTGAGCATAAAAACGTGCATGGCAAGAGGGCAAGCTGCCTGGGTCGCCCGGGAGTATATGATACCCCGCGGCAGCGTAACTGTCGAGAGTTGACTGACCCCCCATGCCTTCGGCGTACTCTGCAAGACCGTCCTCAAGATACATCAGAAATGCTTCTTCGTGGTTGCCCTGGACAAATACTTTGCGGCAGCGATCAAATGCCAGGATCTGCTCTACGCAGTCATAGGAAGATGCACCCCGGTCGATGACATCCCCCAGAAAGATCAGAAGGTCTTCTGGCTGCACCGGCAGCTTCACCAGCATCTCCCGAAGCGCCTCCGCCTCGCCATGAATGTCCCCAATGGCATAGATCAATTTGTCGCAAGCGTGGGCAGTATGAAGTCGCGCAGTAAGTCGAGGGAGGCCCATTCATCGCCGGGATCGCTGAAGATCAAGATGTGAGGCCCCGTGAACTCTGCATTCTGGCAAATCGCGAGGCATCGGGCGAAGTCGGCTTCGTCCATTTCTCCCGAATCTGCAAACGCGGCTTTCGCGTGGGTGCAGACGGCCAGCGGAGCGATTTTCGCCAGATCATCATATTTGCGAGCTCCCCCCCAGTTGCCGAAATCCATCTTGAGGCCGAGCTCGCCGTGCAGCGATTCCAGAAGAGAGAGGACTTCTGCTGGACGGTCTAATTGTGCATGCCAGTTTTCTGTGACAATGCCGACCCCAGCATTTTTCGCGTACCGGCAGACTTCTTCGAGGCCGATGACGCTCCGCTGAAGAGTTTCCGGGGTGGGGGCTTCATTGCCGGCACTGACCCGGACCCGGGCTGCGCCGCACTCGCGCGCGACATCGATCCAGTGGCACAGGGAAACAATCGCCTTCTGACGCTCAGCAGGGTCAGGATGGGTGAGATCGCCTTCGTCGATAAGCAGGGTGTAGAACTCGACCCCGGAGTCGGCGATCGCGGTGCGAAAGCGCGTGAGATATTCGGTTTCAGTCGACGGGAAATGAAAGTGACAGACTTCGAGCTTGCTGAGCCCGTGCGCAGCGACCTGTGCGGGAATATCCAGCAGAGGTGTGCCGCCGGAAAGAGTTTGATGCAGGCTCCAGGTGGAGACGCCGAGGCGGGGGTGTAGGGACAAAGTGATCTCCTGATTGCTGGGAGGCATTTTGATCCTCACCCTCTCCTTTCAGGGGGAGAGGGGGAGAGAATCTCTTACTTGGTCTTTGCCAACTCACGGACCGAGTCTAGCTGTCCGGCTGAGCCGAGCAGGATCGATCGGCTGGCGATGAACTTGGCGTATTCGGCCATGAAGACCTTCCCTGGCGAACGCAGGTCGAAATCTTCCGGCTTGCTCTGGAAAAACTCGCGGTGAACACGGGTCCACACCAGACGGCCATCTGTGTCGATGTTGACCTTGCAGACGCCCAGCTTGGCTGCGGGCAGGTACTGGTTCTCATCGACGCCCTTCGCACCCTCTTTGAGCTTGCCACCAGCACCGTTGATGCGCTGGACTTCATCCTGCGGCACCGACGACGAGCCGTGCATGACCAAAGGAACACCAGGGATCGCTTTTTGGATCGCTTCGATCCGCTCAAAATGCAGGCCCTGACCGCCAGAGAACTTGTATGCTCCGTGGGAAGTCCCAATCGCACACGCCAGGCTGTCCGCACCGGAGCGCTCGATGAATTCTTTTGCTTCGTTCGGGTCAGTCAGAAGAGCATTCTTCTCGTCGACTGCGATATCTTCTTCCACTCCGCCAAGCATTCCCAGCTCGGCTTCGACGCTGACACCCTTGGAGTGGGCATGGTCAACCACCCGGCGCGTGATGGCGATGTTCTCGTCAAAGGGATCATGCGACGCGTCGATCATGACTGATGAGTAAAAGCCACTGTCGATACAGTCGTGTGCGGTCTTTTCATCACCGTGGTCCAGATGGACGGCGAAAACGGATTCGGGAAAGATCTCGTCGCAGGCGCGAATGATTGCTTCCAGCATCCGCTTATCGGTGTAGGAGCGTGCCCCTTTGGAAATCTGGATGATAAACGGGGACTGCGAATCGATGCTGCCCTGAAACAGGCCCATTGCCTGCTCAGCATTGTTGATGTTATAGGCGCCGACGGCATATTTGCCGTAGGCATGTTCAAACAGCGTCTTGGTCGTCACGATCATTGTCGGGGATGCTCCTCAGGTGGGTGTTATTCGAAAGATTGGTTTCGGTCAAAAATGTCGCCTAAATTATACCCCACCGACCTGTCAAAATGCTTGAGCGATAGGCAGACGTGCTATAATGGAATATATTCAGCTCTGAAGGACATTCTATGCGCTCCAAACACTCTCCCCTCCTGGCCGCCGCTGCCGCCCTGATTCTTCTCAGCGGCTGCAGCAAGCACGACGCAGGCAATACGCCCTCCGGCAAGAGCGGCGCGGCCCCAGAGCCGCTTCGAGTTGGTATCATTCCCTTTGACAAAGTGGATGCACTCCAGGCTGGGTTTCAGCCTTTCTCGGATTACCTAGGCACGCAGTCGGGACGCCCAGGTGGCAAAGTCTTTGTGACACCTACCTACGTTGGCATTCTTTCGGCATTGCAGTCCGATCAGATCGATTGTGCTTATCTTAATCCGCTGTCGTATGTCATCGCCGTGCAGGAGTTTCGTGATACTGCCCAGCACCCCATTCCGCTCGCCATGCCCTACTTCCACGGCAGCCTGACCTACAAAGGCATCATTTATGTTCGCGCAGATTCCGGGATCAAGACACTTGCGGATTTGAGGGGCAAGACATTCGCCTTCGGGGATCAATCCTCTACATCGGGCTATTTGTACCCCGCAGGAATGCTGAAAGCGATTGGTATCGATCCCGAGAAAGACATCAAAGCCGTGAACATTTCGGGCAACAAAGGGGTACTTGCAGTCTACAATCAGCAGGCAGACGGCGGGGCGACCTATGAAACCGGCATCGAAACGGCGTTCACCGACAAAGTGACCAATCAAACCGACCGGGCTAAGGTTGCGGCTTTCCGCATCATCGCCACCACCGACGCTATCCCCAATGGCATGTTCGTCGCACGCGCCGACTTAGACAAACCAACTCTCGACAAGCTGACCAAAGCCCTCGCCGAGATCAGCACTAATCCTCAGGGCAAAGCGGCTTTGAAGTCGATTCCGCAAGGCGGCTGGGACAAGATGGTGCCCGCCGACGACCATATCTTCGACCCCGTCCGCAAGAAAGCGACGCTGCTGAAGCTGAATTTGAAGTCGCTGGATGCAAAGTAACAACCGCACAGCTTCTCTGCTCCTTTCTTAAACGATCAATAATGCCCAATGCAATTGCGATTGAAAATCTGACCCATGCGTATAAGCCCGGAGTCCCCGTGCTGCGTGGGGTCAACCTGCACATCGAGCCCGGAGAAATCGTCGGGCTGATCGGCCTGTCCGGAGCGGGAAAGAGCACTCTGCTGCGCTGCGTCAATGGCCTCGTCAAACAGACCGGCGGCACCTGCACCGTTCTGGGGGAGGCGGTCGAAACACTGCCGGAGGGCAGAAAGAGGCTTCTTCGACGGCGGATAGGGATGATCTTTCAGGAATTTAACTTGATGGAGAGACTCACGGTACGCAAGAACGTATTGATCGGGCGGCTTGGCTACACCGCTACCATTCCCTCGTGTCTGCACCGTTTTTCTGCGGCTGACGTGAGGCTGGCCGAAGACTGCCTGGCACAGGTCGGGCTGGCTGGGCTGGAGATGCGCCGGGTGCGTGACCTCTCCGGGGGCCAGAAGCAGCGGGTTGCCATTGCCCGGACAATGGCCCAGGGGGCTGAGATCGTGCTGGCAGACGAAGCCACGGCCAATCTTGACGTTCTCACCAAAGATGATATTATGGGGTTGCTGCAAAATTTGTCCCGTGAGAAGAAAGTGACACTTCTGCTCTCTATGCACGATCTGCCACTCGCCAAACGCTACTGCACCCGGATTATCGGGCTGAAGCAGGGCCGTATCACGTTCGATGCCGCTCCGGATGCTTTAGATGATCACGCAATCGCGGATGTGCTGGACCGTCTGCCGCCTTCGGGGATGGGATAATCTGTGCTGAACCGTATCTTTTCTTTCCTCTTCGGAGCCGCTTTGCTCGTGTTCGTCGTCTGGTGCTTCGTCGCGATTGGCCGTCAGATACATGTGACTGAGTACGGGCTGCATCACGGCGGGGACTACTTTGCTCGGCTGTTTCCACGATCTCAGGCCGACTGGCGCTATGCTCTTCGGCTTGGGCCGGATCTCTGGCAGCCGCTGATAGAGACCATCCAGATGGCGGTGGTCGGGACCGTCGGGGGAATGCTGCTGGCGTTTCCAGTGTCGTTTATCGCAGCTCGCACCGGATCCATTCCCGGCCCGGTGATCGCAGTGGTCAAATCGTTCCTGAATATGGCCCGTGCCGTGCCGACGCTAATTTACGCCCTGTTAGTCATTCCACTGGCAGGACTTGGAGCACAAACGGGGGCGATTGCGATTGGGATCGCCACATTTATTACGCTGGCAAAGCTCTATGCGGAAGCCCTGGAGTCCGTTTCCGTCGGTCCGATTGAAGCTGTGCGCTCGGCAGGCGGCAATGCCCCGCAGGTATTCGTCTACGCGATGCTGCCGCAGGTCTTTCCGCTGTATCTTTCTACAACACTCTACTCGCTGGAGTACAACCTGCGCGACTCGTTCGTCGTCGGCATCGTCGGCGCAGGCGGCCTAGGCCAGAAGCTGTCGAACGCCGTCAATCTTTTTGAGTGGCTCGATGCCGGGGTGATCATCGCGCTGGTGATCGTGCTGGTTAATATCGTGGATTACTTCTCTTACCGTGTACGGAAAATGTTCTCTTAAACTCGCTATGAAACGAACCAAATTTTTACTCGTCATCTTGTTTATCGTCGCCGCTTTTGCGCTCGTTTTCGTTAGTGTCCGTAAGCCTACTGTCGCCGATGCCTCCACAGGTGGCTTGATACCAACTACTCAGGCTAAAATGGCCCCGGATTTTACGCTGCAGAGCTTCAATCTTCGCACCGAAAGCGCCAAGCAGCCCGTGGTGATTGACTTCTGGGCGACCTGGTGCGGTCCCTGCCGCGAAGAGCTTCCGCATCTCGTAACGCTCTCCAAGAAGTATACTGGACGTGTGGCTTTTTACGGCATCAATTCCAGTGATACCCCCGCCGACATTGCGACATTCAGCCGCCAGGAAGGGCTCGCTTTCCCTACGCTCAGCGATGCCCAGCACAAAGTTGCGGCGCAGTACGGGGTGGAAGCGATTCCCCTGCTGATCGTCATCGACACCCACGGCAAAGTCCGCGCCGTCTCTATGGGTTATGACGAAAATGTGGAGCAAAATCTGCCGAAGGTACTGGATGCCGTGCTGAAAGAGAAATAGCCTTGTCGTTTGCCGCTTTGCTCGTTCGGGTATTACTTCCTTAACAAACGGAGGTAATCTATGTCTCAGGATACACAAACAAAGCACGCTTACGAACATGCCGCGAAGATTGAAAAGGAAGCCCGCGAAGATGGGCTGGCCGAAGATGCAACTAATGCCGCTGCATTGAAAGCGGATAACCATACCGGTCAGGAAAATATGCGGCCCGTTGGCGGCGATTTGATTGAGGCGACGGAAATTAAAGAAGTCTACGGCTTGCTGCCGGAATGGCACAAGGATGAACTGCGCCGACTATTGGTCGTTTCGCGGGGGACGCGGCTCATTCAGGGGGAAGCCTTCTGCGACTTGCGCACGCCCGATCGTGGGGAACTGGTCGCGAGTGGCGAAGAAGAAGTCCATGACGAGCTTCTGGTCCCGAAGAAGGCTGTGGACTACGAGATTTGGAACAAGCTGGTCGGTAAAGAAATCCCAGCTTAGTATGCTGTAGGGGCGGGGCATGCCCCCGCCCTTTTTTCTCGCTCAGATGCCATATCGCGCGGCCATCTTTTGGGAAGCTTCCGCTACCGCTGCACGGAGTGGGGCAGGCTCTAAAGCTTCGGCCTGGGCACCAAACGAGAGTATCCAGTAGATCATTTCCTCGTAACCATGCACGGTCACCCGGAAGATGAGGGTGCCGTCGGGCAGCTTTTCGATCTTCTGAGTGGGGTGCCAGTGCCCACCGGCGACCCAGGCCGCCACTTCGCGCTCAAAGCGCACCACCACCTCGGTAGGCTCCCCACCGGCCTGCAATTGCCAGCCTTTACTCAGCCACTCAGACAAATCGAAATCAGCGGGATAGACGAACCGTGTTTCTTCTACCACGCGCATCCATTTGATTCGGTCTAATCCGAAGGTTCGTATTCCCTCTCGGAGGTGACAGTAGCCGACCAGATACCAGGCCCCGATCTTGTAGGTCAGGCCATAGGGATCGACGCGCCGCTTCGTCGGCTCGGACTGGGAGCGGGAGAAGTAGGTAATATCTACGGGGTAGTGGCTGACGATTGCCGCCTGCAGGCTCTGGTAGGTCTCTACGGAGAAGTCACGGATTACCGGGAGGCTGACCGACACGCGCTCCCCGGCCCGGCGTATCTCCGCGGCGATCTGCCGGGGCAGCACCAGGTCGATCTTTTTAAGAGCGGACGTCAGCGCCCCTTTGTATGCCCCGCCGGCCTGCGCGGCGAAAGCGGTTCCGGCGAGACGCAGAGCCAGAGCTTCCGGAGGCGTGAACGATGTCGGCAGGAACTGCATCTCGGCCAGGCCGAACTTGCCGCCTTTGCGCTTGACCTGTCCCCACTGACGCAGCACCGCGATATCGCGCTCGATCGTGGCGCGCGAGACAGCGAATCGCTCTTCCAGCCCGGCAGCGTCCCAGGTATACGGTTCACGCTCCAAAAGCTGCAGTATCTGTATCAGTCGCGAAAATTGTTCTTCCAGTGTCATAGGAACTACTAGATATCGGTCAGCAGATGGGCTTCACCGCCCGACGAAATTGAGTAGCGTACTTTCGGGACTTCCCCTTCGGGATCCCAATCCTCCATCTTGTCGTTGGTTAGAATGGGTGCCGTCAGCTGCTTGGCAAGTCGCAGCAGAACTTCGTCCGCGTCGGTTCCCCCGTCAACCAGCAGGAGTTCGTGTCGGCCGATCATTTGCCGCAGGGCATCTGCCTCATCGATAAAATAAGGCAAATTCGCGTCAGCGTACAGGACGACCGGGAAAAACCCGCGGCTGCGCAGCAAACGACGTATCTCCTGGAGATTTCGCAGACGCGGCTTACCATAGGTTAAAGACTCTTGATCGAACCAGGCGACGTTGCTGCCGTCGACGACTATTGGGCCGCGCGGCTTTCGCTTCAGCGGCAAAAGTCGGGTGCTGTCAGAGCTGGCAGCCTGTTCCAGTGCGGCCCAGAAACGGGTGTATGTCTTGGGATCTGCCGTTTCGAGATTTGTGAGGGCCGTTCGAGTGGCCTCGACCAGTGCTGTCATGCCTTTGTCAACCGCATCTGTGAGCAATCGGGCGGTCAGCGGCTGACCCTGTGGATGGCCTTTGCTCAGCTTCAGCGGCAGAGGGTCGTCTGGGCCGAGGGCACCGGGTGGCGGCATGAGTACCGGGCCGAGTTTCGTGTGCGTGCTGATGAGTGTCGTCAGCCAGGTATACGCTGCCGGGTCACTCCCCTTCAGGCGTGTTAACAGGCGGCGTCCCGCTTCAACTGCGGTGGCGTTTTCCGGGGAAAGTGCGGACAGGAAACGCCGCGCGTCGGCTTCTGCCCGATGTGGGCTGCTGACAGATTTCAGCAGACGGCCCAGCGTGTCAGCTGCGACTGCCATATCCTGCCTAATGAGCTGGACACCGAGAAGGCGTCGGATAGCGGGCGCAGCCTGAATCAAGTCCCCGCGTCCTTCCCAGGCGCGAATAGTAATGTCCAGAGCGTCGGGGTCCTCCGCATCGGCTTTGAGGACATCAGAGGCCAGAACCATGGCAAGATCGAATTTACTCTTGTCCAGCAGATGGTGAACCGCGATCAGCCAGGGAGAAATTCGCCTCAGGGGCTCGCTGGGTTCCTTGCCAGCCGTACGGGCGAGATTTGTGGGCGGCAGGGAGACTTTACCCTGATTCAGAGCCCGGAACAACTGGGCTTCGACCTGCTGCTGCTTTTGTGTCTGTCGCTCGAGCCGCGCGACGCGCTCCCCCAGCTTTTTCAATTGCCGCTGTGCGTCGTCGCGCTCAGTCTCGGCTTTCAAACGCACTCTGACCGACTCATCCCGTTCAGCTTCCGCAAGGCTTAGGGCTAAGCGCGCTTCGTCGCGTTCGCGCCGGCGTTGATCGCGCTCGATTCGAAGCGATTCAGATTTGTCTGGCTTTAAGGCGCTGAGAGAGGCCGAGGGGGCAGGGGAATGCTCAGGCAGGGCTTTCTGCACAGGCGGGGGGGAAGCGGCTTCGGTGAGTTCCCGCAGCTTTTTGGCAAAAAGGGAGTCTTTGACAGCCGCCTGGACCAAACGGCTTTTGACAAGCGTATTGCCATAGCTTTTGGCATCCGGGCGGTAGCCGAAGAACGCGCGACTGACGTTCATGGCATGGTCAGGGTCCTTGAGCAGAGAGAGGACCGCCGCCGGCTTCAGTCGTTCAATCCAAACCCAGGCTTCTTCTGAAGTTACTGCGGAGACCGTCTCGTCAAGAATGATATCCTCCATCTTACACGGCTTCCGCAGTTACCATCGGCAGGTCGCGGGCCATCGGGCGGCTGCGGGCGGCTTCAGTCACAAGCTGGCCACAGGCGGCGGCGATCTGGCGGCCCCGTTCCTTTCGCTGGGTGACGACAATTCCCGCATGCTCGAGCACCTGCCGGAAAGCGACGATCCGGCCCTGATCTGGGCGGCCAAATGCTTCCGCGACTGTGGTCGGGTTATACGGGATCACATTTACCGCCGCTCCCATGCCCCGGATGAGCAAAGCCAGCTCACGAGCGTGCTCCGGCTCATCATTGACGCCTTTAAGCAGTACGTATTCAAACGTCAGACGGCGGCCCGTGTGGCGGGCATAGTTTCGACAGGAATTCATCAGGCGGCTGAGTGGATAGGTCTTGTTGACTGGCACCAATCGTGTTCGCAGCGTGTCGTTTGGAGCATGTAGGGAAACGGCCAGGGTGAGCTGAAGATTTTCTTCTGCCAGTTTATCGATATTAGGGACGATTCCGACGGTCGACAGGGTGATATGCCGCATGGCTATCCCGCACTCCACATTCAATATCCGAATGGCTTTCAGCACTGCATCGTAGTTCAGGAGTGGCTCGCCCATTCCCATGAGCACGATATGGCTAATCCGGCGCGTCGTGAGAGACTGCAGCAGGAGATACTGGGCGACGATCTCCCCGGTGCTGAGGTTACGGGTCAGGCCCTGCGTTCCCGTAGCGCAGAATGTACAGCCCATCGGGCACCCCGCCTGCGTGGACAGGCAAACGGAAACTCGCTTGTCATCCGGCAGGAGGACGCACTCGATTGGGTGTCCGCCGTCAATAAGCGTTGCCAGAGCTTTGATTGTGCCGTCATGTGGATCGGTCTGAGCGCGGGTCAGAGCCAGTGTCGGCAGGTCAAACTTCTCACCGAAGAGCTGACGCACACTTTGGGGAAGATCGGTCATAGTGGCAAAGTCGGCACCGAAACCGCCGCCCATCTCAGGCTGAAGTTTTCGGTATAGCCACTCGGCTACCTGCGATCCACGGTAGGCTGGCAGGCCCGCCTCGACAGCCGCTTCCCGTATCTCTTCCGTATTTCGCCCGACTAAACTCTCGCGAATGCTGTCAGTCAATGTTTCAGTCAATGTTTCTGTTAATATTTCAATCACTCAACATTATACCCGAATGCGAGTTGAGAAGAAAACTTTGGCAAAAAAGTGCGACATTATGGTAAAAACTAGTATGCCCGCAAATTTGCCGCCATTCACGAGGAAAAGTTCGGATGGAGACCGCTCGTCCTGGAGACGTGTGGGTCTCGGCCACCTTTTATTGCCTGCTCTGCTGGCGATTTTTCTGCTTGCTCTGGTCACCCTTGTCACATTTCACTCGTTCGGACGCTTTACGGAAGACAGCCGCTGGGTCGCACATACGCATGAGGTGCTGGCAGTTCTAGCAGCGACACGCTCCGATACTCAAGATGAGGAAACTGCGCAGCATAATTCCCTCCTTATAAATGATGCGCAGTCGCGTGAACTTTTTCACTCTTCGGCGATCATAGTCGGAGACGATCAGCGTCATTTGAGAATACTGACCGCTGATAATCCCCGGCAGCAGCAGAATCTCATCACACTTGCGAAGCTTACCAGGATGCGGCGGGGCGACACTCAAAGGAATTTAAAAGCCGACAAGGCAAACGACCCGGGACGTCTCCTGCTTGATGCGATGGTCCAAGAAGAAAACCGTTTGCTTCGACAACGAATTCCCGCCGCCGAGGAAGCAGGGGAGGCAGCTAAGCGACTGGTTTTACTTGGTCTAGGTCTGGTCACTGCACTCTTGATTTTAGTCGGAACCATGGGCGGACAGTTTCTCTGGGAACAAAAAAAGATTGATGACGCGCTGAGAATCTCAAAAGACGAGCTGGAACAACGTGTCAGTGAGCGTACCCGCGACCTGGAGGAAGCCGGGCTTTCGCTGGTCGAACGTGAACAGCGTTTCCGATTCCTTGCAAATGCCATGCCGCAAATCGTCTGGACCGCACGGCCGGACGGCATCGTTGACTTTACGAATGAGCGCTGGCACCTATACACCGGGCTGACCTTGAAAGAAACGCTCAACGGCGGCATTTCCCGGGCCGTACATGCGGAAGATCTCCCAGAGATTACCGCTCGAATGTCGGCCGGGATATCGGCGGGTGTGCCTTACACGATGGAGTACCGGCTATTGGGTAAAGATGGCTCCTATCGATGGCACCTAGGCCGTGTTACCCCGAGCCGCGATGAGACTGGGGAGATCACGCTCTGGGTCGGTACCGTAACTGATATTGACGATTACAAACGGGTCACCGAAGCCTTGAATCAATCGCACCAGGTTCTGGAAGAGCGAGTGAGTGCGAGAACCACCGATCTTCAGCTTGCACGTGACCAGATTCTTGAAAGTGAAACACAGTTCCGAGCCGCCATCGAAGCAATGCAGGCCGGGTTACTGGTCCAAAATCAGGACCGGCTGGTGCTTCTCTGCAACGGCTCGGCGGAAAGAATTTTAGGGGTTGCCTCGGGAACACTCGTCGGCTCAGGAGCACTTCAGCCCGACTGGCAGATTATCCAGGAAGATGGCACGGATTTCTCCGCTGAGAAGCTCCCCAGTTCTTTGGCCCTTAAGACGGGACAGGTTCAATCCGCCATACTTCTGGGTCTTCGGTGGAGTTATGGCCGCATCACATGGCTGTCAGTGAGTGCCGCGCCGCTCTGGCATCCCGGCGAAGATGCACCGTACGCCGCCGTGACGACATTCAGTGATATCACGGACCGACGCCGCGCGGAGGAAGCTCTGCGCGCGGCGGAAGAAAGTTATCGCAGCCTTTTTGAGAATTCCATGGAAGGTATTTTTCAGACCACCTTGGATGGACGTATCCGTAACGTCAACCCCGCGCTGGCACGCATGCTCGGCTACAGTTCGCCGCGCGCAGTCATAGAAGAAATGACAGATGTTGCCACACAACTCTATTCAACACCGGAAGGGCGCGAACGCCTTTTAGAACACTTGTTTTCAGAAGAAAAAATCACGGGTTTTGAGGTCGAGTTTAAGCGCCGTGATGGAAGCAGTCTGTGGGTATCCCTCAACGCCCGCCTGCATCGCACCCACAAGGGCGAAGTGGAATTTCTCGAAGGCACGATACAAGACATTACTGAACGGCGGGTCGACGAGCAGAGGCTGATCGATTACAACATCGTGCTGGAGTTTCAGAAAAAAGAACTCGAAAAGACCAATATCGAGCTGGCGCGTGTCAACAGCCAGTTGGAAACTCTCGCGACCCTCGATGGGCTGACCGGACTTAAAAACCACCGCGTATTTCAGGAAAGACTCCGTGAAGAATTTGACCGCGCCCGACGGTATCTACTGCCTCTTTCATTGATCATGGTCGATGTTGATAAGTTCAAAGACTACAACGATACTTACGGGCACCCCTCCGGCGACGAAGTCCTGAGGCGTGTCGCCCGGATTATCGAGTCTTGCGTTCGGGACTGTGACTTTGCAGCCCGCTATGGCGGCGAGGAATTCGTCCTTATTCTCCCCCAGACCGACAGCGATGGAGCCCTTGCTATCGGCGAGCGGTGCCGAGCCGCCATCGAGCAGTTTGCCTGGAATTTGCGTCCGGTCACAGCTAGCTTCGGCGTGGTGTCGCTTTCCGTGTCCGAAAATGAGATTGTTCGCAGCGAAGATCTGCTCGCCAGTGCGGATGAGCTGCTTTATATCGCAAAGGCAAACGGGAGAAACCAAGTTGCTCGAAGCCACTCGGCACACGGTGACGGCCAAGAAATGGAAACGCGCCAAGAGCTAAGCCCACTTTGTTAAAGCTGCGTTTTAGCGTAAATCTGGGGGCAATCGGTTTTTGAAAAACTCGCATGATGTTCCCATTCTTCCAATTTTCCGGTATACTCTTTCGTAACTTTGACAGCGATTATTGACAATCAAAAACAGCGGCTTGCTCTGCGTGTTCGGGAGTACCTTCAGGCCGGGGCTGTACGTGCTCGGTTTGCGGTCGGCTATCTCTTTCTGGAGGGCCTTGTGCCTCTGCAATCGGAGATTGAACGGCTGGAATCGGTGGAAATCCTCATTGGAAATGTGGTCAATCGGCTGACCGAGGAACAGGTGCGCGAAGAAGCCGCCACAAGGCAGCGGGGTGGGGAGGAGTGGGTACGTCCGCAGGAGGATGTCGCGGCGACCCTGCGTAATACCCATGACCGAGCTGCCGTCGAAACGGCACTCAACCTGCGGAATACTTTGGCGGCACTCCCACATACCTCCGAAAATCAGGCCCTTTTGCTCTGTCTCGCACGGGCGGTGGCCCAGGGGCGGCTCAAAGTGCGTGTGTACACGCAGGGGCGAATCCATGCCAAGCTTGCACTCATCAATTATCCTGAAGGAAACTCTTTTTCGCCGGGACTGGCAGTGGTAGGATCGAGCAATCTGACTTTGGGCGGCGAAGCACACCCGACGGAGTTAAACGTTGTAGTCACGGATCGGGAGAGCGTCGCGGCTTTAGAAGAGTGGTACTTGCGGCTCTGGGATGTGTCGCAGGATTTTCATCGCGAGCTGTTTGATGAGCTGGGCCAGTGCTGGGCACTGGCGTAAATCCGCAGTCTAAGCGGCCCGCATCATGGTTTGCGCCAGCACGCGCCTTGAATCACCCGAAGTGAGTGTCACCTCCTCTGGCAGGTCGTCATCGAGCCAGCAAGTAGAAGCTAAACGGTCTTCAGATAATGAGCCATCTGCTGTGATATCAATCCGAAAAATATCCGATAAGACTTCCGACTGCGCTGGCGGAATTAACATAAGCGGCTGTTTCATACGACCTCCTCGTCGTCTGGGAGCCAGAGAGAAACAATAAGAATTGGCAACGCTGCCTGTTTCTTCTGTATTGTACACTTTTCCAAACTAATTTTTCCACATTTCATGGTTATTTTCAATATCGGCAATTAATTGCCTCAGCACCAGCCCTTTTTTATGTCACTCAATTCTCCTACTTTAGATGTCTCCCAATTCAATACTCTGCCGCGCGGAGCAACTGTTCTTGTGCTTGGCGGCTGTGACACGGGTAAGACGACCTGGATCCTCGAAACAGCCCAGGCTCTGATTGCCGAAGGTAAAACCGTCGGCCTGCTCGATTGCGATCTCGGCCAGAGTGAAATCGGCCCACCCGGCACCCTCGGCACGGCACTGGCGATCCCCGGCAGCCCGCTGCGCTCCCTGCGTGACCCTGTTCCTCTTGCGGAATACTTCGTCGGCTCCACCTCCCCGGTTCGGCACTTTCTGGAGGTCTGTACCGGTGCCGTGCAGATGGCTCGCGTCGCCAGAAAGCATCGTCCAGATATCCTTCTCGTGGATACGGATGGTCTGATCACTGGCCCTAATGGGCGTGCCTACAAATATCATCTTGCTGAGCTTTTGCTCCCACAGGCCATTGTCGCAATCGCCCGTGAGAGCGAGCTGGATCCAATGCTGAGTTCATTTACTCGACGGTCGACACCGACCCTCTGGCGCATTCCTGTCAGCGATCTGGCCCGCCGCAAGTCCACTGCCGTCCGGGCCACCCGCCGCACCGCTCGCTTTTTGAGCGCACTCGACGGCTCTCAGCCATTGCAGTTTTCTCTGGACGAAGTCACTCTGCTGGGCACCGGGCTGGGTCTGGGAACGCCGCTGCCGCACCATTTGCAGCAGTTTCTCAGTCAATCGCTCCAGCGGCCCGTTCTGCACTCCGAGCAAATACCCGGTGAAGGTCTCTATGTGGTTATCCACGGAGAAGGATGGGATTCGTCGGGCCTGGCGGCGGTCGAATCTTTCTTCTCTACCCGGAGTGTGACGGTTGTCGCCGCACAAAAGTTCGCTCAGCTTTTGGTCGGCCTTCTGGCCCCAACCGGCGCGCTGCTGGGCCTGGGCCGGATCGAACGCATAGATTTTGACCGCAGAATCTTAACTATCCAATCTCCCTGCCGCAAGCCGCGTGCCGTCACCCAGATCCGCTTCGGCAGCCTGCGCCTGACTGCCGACGGGCGGGAGCTGGGCGAGACCAGGCCGGGCGAACTATGAACACTCCTTCCGCTAAATCGCACCGGGCGTATCTTGACGGCTTCCGCGCCCTGGCCGCCCTCTGGGTTGTCCTATCGCATCTGTGGATCGGAGAATTCGGAATCTCGGCGCACCTGGGCCTCCTCGGCGTCCTCACCAACTGGACACTTTACAGCCATCTGGCCGTGGACATTTTTATCGTGCTCTCCGGCTTCTGCTTGATACTTCCTATCACTCAAGCTGACGGCTTCCTAAAAGGTGGGGCACTGGCATTTTTCGGACGCAGGGCGAGGCGCATCCTGCCGCCGTACTACGCGGCACTCGCACTGAGCATTGTTGTATTCATACTGGTTCAAGTGATAGCGAGCAAGCCTCCGCATATTCCGATGCTCGCTTTGGCGGCAAACATATTTCTGCTTCAGGATGTGCTCCTGCCGCTGAACGTTTTCAATGGCCCCTTCTGGAGCATCGCGGTTGAGTGGCGCATTTACTTCTTGTTTCCACTTATTGTGCTGGCGGCGAGGCACTGGGGCTGGGTATGCGTGTTGCTCGGGGCATCTCTTCTTAGCATGGGCTTAACAGCCGCGCTGTTTCGCTGGCATCCCGAGATGATTCTCGCCTGTCCCTGGTATTTGCTCTTATTTACCGTGGGGGCATGGGCTGGATTTCATTCCGAACGCGGCGCGGCGAAGACTGCTGCTTTGCCGCGCGGCTGGATCGCGCTGGCAGGTGTGTCGGCAGCAGCATTAGGCTGGCTCTTATGGCAGCATCCGGTGACCGAGAAGGGCGGCGCGGACTTTGGGCTGCACATGCCGCTGATCGACACCGCTGCCGGTCTACTGACCGCCTCCTGCCTCCTCTGGATCGGGCGCTGCCGACGCCCTGTGCCGCTCATTTCCTGGAGGCCTCTAGTACAACTGGGGACATTTGCGTACTCATTGTATCTGACTCACATGCCCCTGCTCACCCTTGTCCGGCACACCCTTGCGCTCTGGATCCCAGCGAAAATGCCCTCACTGGAGCACCTGGGGCTGACGGGAGCGGCCCTGCCCCTCGTGTTCGGACTCGCGTACCTATTCTTTCTCGCGTGTGAACGGCCTTTTCTCCGCCGATCTCACCCACAGGCCACTCCCGGAAATATGCCAAGTTCATCCAGGGACAAGGCCGGCGAGTTGGCGGGAAGACCAAACAAATAGCCTTGCACGAAGTCCGTTCCCGCCTCTCGGCATAAATGGAGCTGACCCAAAGTTTCAATGCCCTCTGCAATCACGGCAATTCCGAGTGACTTAGCCTGGGATACGATCAAATCCATCTGCTTGCGTGCCTCTTTCTCCAATTCCGCACGCACCACTAAATCGCGGTCGATTTTCACGAAATCCGGCTGGAGTGCCGTGAGATACTTCAGGCTCGAATAGCCCGCGCCCATATCGTCAACCGCGGTTCCGACACCATGCGTTCGGTAATACTCCAAAATCCGCTTCAGCTTCTTCATACTGGGAATTTGCTCGGTTTCAACGACCTCAAATACCAGCCGCGACAGCGGCACCGCGTTTTCTTGTGCGGCTTCCATCGTCGTTCGAAGGCAGATCTCGGGATCATAGATTGTGTTCGGCATGAAATTGATAAAAAGCCGGCCCTGCATCGCTGAATGCGCAGCAGTCTGCCGCAGGGCCGTCTTACGGGCCAGCTGATCTAGAATATGATGCAGCTCAAGTCGGTTGGCGGCATCAATAATCGCGCCTGCCCCGTACACTTCGCCGGTATGCGGATGCCGGGCCCGAATCAACGCCTCGTGGCCAAAAACTTGTCCCGTGTCGGCGTGTACGATAGAATGGAACAGGCTAAACAGCCAATCGTCGGCCAGTGCCTTCCGCAGCCATTGAATATCACCGTGCAATTCCTGGGTCTGCCCACTGCTGTGATTCTGTGCCGGCATCTCACATTTGCGGCAGCCGCCTTCCGAGGCGGCACAAACGGTTCGGCTTTGATCAATTGTAGTGTTCATGAGTTTACTTTCAAGACACCCATGACAGCTGAAGTCTGCCGGTGAGTCAATTTATCTATTGGCATTTTTTGCAATTATTTAGAGGAAATCATCCCCATTAACGCGAACTTTCGCGTGACACGATATTTTAACCAAAGCGATATGAAAGAAGCAAAGGAGCAATTCAATTAATGACCAACTACATCCCTCAGAAATCCGACAAGTTTACATTCGGGCTTTGGACCGTCGGCAACCCGGGAGTCGACCCTTTCGGTGGAGCCGTTCGCACCCCCGTGACACCCGTCGAGCGTGTCCGCAAGCTGGGAGAGCTGGGTGCCTACGGCGTTAACCTGCATGACAATGACCTCATCCCCTTCGGTGCTTCGGCTTCCGAACAGGATGCCATCGTCAAAGAGTTTCAAACGGCACTCACAGAGAGCGGCGTTGTCTGCGCGATGGCGACCACTAACCTGTTTTCGCATCCTGTTTTCAAAGACGGCGCATTTACTTCCAATGACCCCAAAGTCCGTGCTTTCGCGCGGCAGAAAGTCATGCGCTCCATTGATCTGGGCGTGGAGCTGGGTGCTCCGATCTATGTCTTCTGGGGCGGGCGTGAGGGTGTGGAGATTGAAGCTTCCAAAGACCCCGTGACGGCGACGAAACGTTTTCGGGACGCACTGAACTTTCTCTCCGAGTACGTGTTAGACCAGGGTTATAACCTGAAGTTTGCACTGGAAGCCAAGCCGAATGAGCCGCGTGGGGATATCTATCTGCCGACCACTGGAGCCATGCTCGGCTTCATCTCAACCCTCGCCCATCCGGAGATGGTTGGTGTTAATCCCGAGTTCGCGCACGAGACCATGGCTGGCCTGTCGTTCTACCACGCCGTCGCTCAGGCACTCGAAGCGGGCAAGCTGTTCCATATCGACCTCAACGGCCAGAAGCCGGGCCGCTATGACCAGGACTACCGTTTCGGCCAGGAAGATTACAAGCAGAACTTCTTCTTAGTCAAGCTGCTGGAAGACTACGGCTACGACGGTCCAAAGCACTTTGATGCCCATCCACTTCGTACCTCTGACCCGAACGATGTCTGGGAGTTCGCCAAAGGCTGTATGCGCACTTACTTGATCTTCAAGGAGAAGGCAGCCCAGTTTAATGCAGACCCCGAAATTCAGGCGATCTGGCGACAGATTAACACGGCGGATACGACGTTTGATCCCATTCTCGACGGAAAGTATAGCCCGCAGAACGCGCAGATATTGAAAAACCACTCTTTCGATGCTGAGGCACTGGCCGCACGGGAACTGCCCTACGAAAAGCTAGATCAACTTGTGTTTGATCTGCTGCTCGGGGTACGCTGAAGGTAAATCCATCGCCAAAGGTCTACTCGTAAAACAATCGGTGCGAACTCCTCCCGTGGATATCGCCCAGGATGTCGGGGGCAGGTATGGCCCTCCATCCTTACCTCGTGTTATGGTGCGAAGGTGGGGGTGGGAAGTGTCTGCCGCCGGGCAGAACCCGGGAAACGGGAGAACATACCCACGCCCTCAACGGTGGAAGGCTCTCCTGGGGTGATGACCCGGCTACCCTCCGGGGCCGTTGTCTGCCTCTCGAGCAAGGGCGATTCAGGGCACTGGCTGACCGTGTACCGCGGCAATTTCTCCCGGCTGGCGGGGCACTGGACCGGTTTTCTCCAGTCACCGTATCTGCTCGGAGACGGTGTTGGGAACGTGTGGGTGATGAGACTAGGCGGCGATATCTACCGAGTTTCGATCCGCCTGGGCGACAAATCCCCGGTGGAATTCGTTGAGACGATTTCTGAGAGCGACTGCCACCCTGGCTATCAGAAAAGTAATGATGGGCCGGATTAGGGATGAGGGGCGGGTTTGACTTATCACGACCCACTCTTCGCCGCGCCCGATAGCAAAGGCCGAATGTGGTTCTGGACTGACAGTCTGGCCGGGGCCGACAACTACGCGGCCCTGCACGGCATCCTGCGCTATGAGGGCAGGAAAATGGATCATTACACGTTACTGGCTGGATTGCCGGATAAGCCGCTGACTTGGATTGCCCCGCGCGGGAAGCGTATGTGGATCGCTGTGAAAAATACCGGCCTCTATGAGTTGGATGCCGGCACGCTGTCCGGAACTCCCGTGCCGAAGCCGCACACCTTTCAGTCGACCTCTTGCATAAGTACCCTGCACTGGAAGTGCAGGGCTTTTGAGGTGCGATTGTCTGCGAAGGCAAATAATCGCTTTGTAGAAGACCCGGATTTCTAATCCGGGCAGGGCAAGGCGACCTATGCAAGAGGTCTAATATATCCAGACAATGTTCGCCTCGGGAACAGATTGGTATGTGGTGATGGGATATCCGACCAATATGCGTTCAGGATCGCCGATCAGTACTCTGTGGTGGCTGCGTAGCGGGGCCTGGCTGCCTCCCGCTGGGGGTGGTTCTCCGGTTCGTTTGGACTGGCACTCAGGTTATTCTCTGCCCAATATAGACCATTTGTTTGCCGTGAAGCCCGCCCTCGGCGGCGTTCTGGCTTTTCGCTCGAATAATGTCAATGGTGCCAGCGTCAATCCTATACAGGTGCATATGGAAACGCAGGTCATGCATCCGCAGACCGCGATCATACGGACCTTCGCCACCAATTATTCTCTGGTGCAGGACGACGTGGGGCATCTTTGGAATCTGATCACACCGCAGCCGGGGACACAGCGGGCTATTCGCCGACAGCAAAAGCCGACTCTGGCTGCGCTTTTGGAACGATGAGCATGCGACTTATCTCTACGATCCAGCTGCCGGAAGCTGGCTCAGTCACCCGACCTACAAACGCGCACTGCTGGGTCAACTGGACCTGTCGGGGTTTGCGCTGCTGGATTTGAGAAATTCAACTTCAGTATATGGTTCGGAGAGACGCATCGCTCTGTCCGGCGGCAACTGGGAATTGAACTTCTTTGACGGCCATATCTGGCATCAGGTGCCTTACGAGGAAGGCTCGAATGACTGGATCGTCGGCATCCGGCAGTTACAGCTCGAGCCGTCCGCCGGGTGTCCAAAGCCCGATTTCCTCTCGCTTGTCAAAGACAACAAAGGCACTTTCTGGCTGACTTCGGACGATGTTCTCTATTCGGTCAAGGACGGCAAGTGCAAACCGGCGCAAGAAGCCGGCCTGCCGACGCCGTTTCTCGACGGTCACCGCGTCTCCAGAGCGATGACCGATCCGCTCGGTAACACGTTTCTGATGACCGAAAGTGGAAACAGTCGTGAGTACGTGATCGTGCCGCCTCAGCCCTGACCGCCAGCCGCTTGAAAGGCCGATCTTGCGGGTAAAAAATGACCATGATACTACGTTTGATGCTGGAATTGCCAGAAGATCTGGCGTATATACGAATCACGCGTGTGCTCGGGCGTGCGCTGCTGGAACATCTCCAGGCGGAAACTCGTGATATCGACGATGTGGAGACACTTATCGGTGAGCTTTGCTCAAACGTCCTACGCCATGCCCAGTCTAATGCCGGACGTTTTCAAGTCGCGCTGGAATACCATAGTGATGTAGTAATCATCATGGTGAAAGATCAGGGAGAAGGCTTTTCATTCCAGGACGTCCCGCCTGCGGGAAGTGCCCGTGCGGATTTTGGCGGTGGAGAGCGCCTGGGCGGCTTCGGAATGCAGCTTATCTGCGGCCTGTCAGATCATCTGGCGTTTCACCGTACGGACCCGCATGGAACCACCGTGTGCGCTGAGAAAAAGTTGCACTACCGCTCTGAACACGCGGCAGCAGCCGCGGCTATGTTAAACAAAGCTGACGGCCAGGCACATGTCACTTTGGAATAGTTTCCGGTCAAATAAATAGCCCCCGACCTGTTTCTATGCTGACAGGCTGGGGGCTTTTCTTGTCTAAGCCTTGGTCGTGGTTTAGAAACCGCGCATTGGAGCGGCAGCCTCATTGTTGACAGCTTCGGCTGTCCATAGGGTATACTGAACGGAAAAGTTTAAGAGGTATCTACGCTTGGAACAGACCATTTCGCTGGGAGGCAACAAAAAAGCACGCCGGGTTTACGGCTTCGATGAGGTAGCCCTGGTTCCGTCCGCGCTTTCCGTTGACCCGCGCGATGTGGACACAGGGTGGTCCCTGGGACGACACCGTTTCGCCATTCCCATCGTTGCCAGTGCCATGGATGCGGCCGTGAATCCCCGCGTTGCCGTCGAGATGACCCGTCTCGGCGGCTTCGCTGTCCTGAATGCGGAGGGTATTCAGACCCGGTATGAGGACGCAGAAGGAATTCTGGAAGAGATCGCTCACTCACCTGCCGAAGGCATCATTGAGATGATGCAGAAGCTCTACTCAGCCCCGGTGCGTGATGATCTTGTGGCACGACGCGTACAGGAGATCAAGGCTGGCGGCGGTTTCTGCGCCCTCGCCGCCATTCCACCCACCGCCCCGCGTATTGCGGCCATCGCTGCGGAGGCGGGGGCCGATCTCTTTGTGGTCGCCTCGCAAGTCGCGACGGCCCGACATTTTTCGACCCATTGTGAGACTGTAGACTTGGCGCAGTTCTGCCGGAACTCACCTATTCCGGTGGTGGTGGGAAACTGCGTCTCCTTCGGGGCGGCGATGGAACTGATGGAGGCGGGGGCCTCTGCCCTGCTCATCGGAGTCGGCCCCGGCGCGATCTGCACGACCCGAACGGTGCTGGGGGTTGGTGTTTCGCAGGTGACCGCGGTCGCCGACTGCGCTGCGGCTCGTGATGCATTTCAGACCAGCACGGGCCGCTACGTCCCTATTCTTGCCGACGGCGGCATTAAAAACGGCGGTGATTTTGCGAAAGCGATCGCCGCTGGAGCGGACGCCGTCATGCTCGGCTCCTCCGTGGCGTCGGCTTCCGAAGCCCCTGCCCCCGGCTATTCCTGGGGTATGGCGATGGCGAATGCTGATCTGCCGCGCGGAACCCGCATCAAAGTCAGCATTTTGGGCACGCTGCGCGAGATCCTCCTGGGGCCGGCGCATAAAGATGACGGTACGATGAACCTCGTCGGGGCTTTGCGCCTTTCCATGGCGACCTGCGGAGCTCGAACCATCGCCGAGATGCAGCAGGCGGAAATGGTGGTCGCTCCGCAGATTGGCACCGAAGGCAAGTCTATGCAGCGCGCCCAGCACGTCGGGCAGGGACGGTAAACTCTGCCCTGGGGCAAGGGCGAGTATTCTTCCAAGCAGGGGTATCCGTTGCTTCGGTAACAAAATTACAAGATATGAAAAAAACACTACGCAAATTTGCGATAACGAACCTGAGTGAAACTCTCACGGGGCGGGAGATACTATGTCACTGACGCCGCAGCATCAAGATCAGCCCGTGCTGACCAATTACAAGCCCGGCGATGCCGCCGGGGAAGGTGTCACGCCGCCCGAGCTGGTGCTGGTGCTGGATTTCGGAGCGCAGTACACCCAGCTGATTGCCCGCCGTATTCGCGAGTGCCATGTGTACTGCGAAATCCTCCCCTTCGACACCTCACTCGATGTCATTAAAACCCGTGGTGCGGTCGGTCTGATCCTGTCCGGTGGACCGTCGTCAGTCTATGATGACGATGCGCCGCAGATTGACAAAGCGATCTACGATCTGGGCCTGCCGATTCTCGGCATCTGCTACGGGATGCAGGCGATGGCGCATGACCTTGGCGGCAAAGTGTCGGCTGCTACGCTTAAAGAGTTTGGCAAGACCCAGCTTTCCGTACAAGATCCTACAGTGCTCTTTGAGGGCTTAAACACGGACCTGGTCTGCTGGATGAGCCACGGTGACACGGTTGAAGAGGCTCCTCCCGGTTTCACCGTTTCTGCTTCCACGGAAAGCTGCCCGGTCGCGGCAATGATCGACACTAATCGTCGTTTTTACGCCGTTCAGTTTCACCCGGAAGTCGTCCATACGCCCTGGGGTACGGAGGTCATTCGCGGGTTCGTCGAAAAGGTCTGCGGGACTCGCGGCCTTTGGAAAATGGAAAGTTTTATCGACCAGCAGGTTCGCCTGATTCGGGAGCAAGTGGGCGAACATCAAGTCGTCTGCGGCCTTTCGGGCGGTATCGACAGCTGCACGGTCGCAGCCCTGGTGCATAAAGCGATTGGGGATCAGCTCGTCTGCATCTTTGTCAACCATGGCCTCTTGCGTAAAGGGGAAGCCGAGGATGTTCAGCGCAAGTTTGCGGCGGCGTTCAACATCAATTTGATTACGGTAGATGCCGAAGAGCGCTTCCTACGCCGTCTCGCCGGGGTGATCGACCCGGAGCAGAAACGATCGATTATCGGCGAAGAGTTTGTACGGGTATTCGAAGAGGAATCCTGCAAGCTGAAAAATGCGACTTTTCTGGCACAGGGAACGCTGTACCCGGATGTCATTGAGTCAGGCATGGGGAAAGCGGCCAAGATCAAGACGCATCATAATGTCGCCTTGCCTGAAGACATGAACTTCAAGCTGGTCGAGCCGCTGCGTTTCCTGTTCAAAGACGAAGTCCGCGCAGTTGCCGAAGAGCTGGGCCTTCCGACGGATATGGTCTGGCGGCAGCCATTTCCCGGCCCCGGCCTGGCGATTCGTATCACCGGAGAGGTCAACAAAGAGCGCCTGGACCTCCTGCGCTCCGCTGACTGGATAATCATTGACGAAATCAAGCGGGCTGGGCTTTACCGCAAAGTGTGGCAGTCGTTCGCCGTGCTGATCCCCACGAAAAGTGTTGGAGTCATGGGTGATCAGCGCACGTATGCCTATCCGATCGTCCTACGGGCCGTCACCAGTGAGGACGCCATGACCGCCGACTGGGCGCGCCTGCCTTACGAAGTCCTGGACCGCATCTCAAACCGCATTGTCAATGAAGTCCCCGGCGTCAACCGCGTCGTCCTGGATATCACCAGCAAGCCGCCTGCAACAATTGAATGGGAGTAGTTTACACTGGCGTTGCTGCGTAATTTGAGACCATGCCACAAGAAACCATGCTATAGGAAACCATGCGGTGCCGTTCACGGCATGGTTCCAGGATGGCACTATTTATGCAACAAAGCCATTTGCCCTCATTCCTTGCGGCGAGGTTGCCGCTCAAAATCTAAAATAATTCGTTGATTGCCAGGAGACCCCATGCCGGAACTGCTATTTGAAATCGGAACGGAAGAGCTGCCCGCCACATTTGTCGCGCCGACGATGGCGCAGCTCGAAACGGGCTTTCGCGAGAAATTTACGGCGGCAAAGCTATGGGGTGCTGAGAGCGGCACAGTCAAAGTCACTGGGACGCCGCGTCGCCTGGTCATCTACGCGACCGGTCTGGCTAATCGGCAGTTGGATGAAACGCTTCAGCTCAAGGGGCCAAGTGCGGCAGTTGCATTCGATCCGCAGGGCAGCCCAACCGGGGCAGCACTCGGGTTCGCGCGTAAGAATGGCATTTCCGTCGATGCACTTAGCATTGTCGACGGCTATGTGCAGGCGACGGTTCAGCGGATAGGTCGAACTACTCTCGAGATCGCCGGGGAGCTGTTGCCTCAAATCGTGCGGGAGCTGACTTTCCCGAAGGCGATGCGCTGGGGTGCAGGAAAGCTGCGTTTTGCCCGTCCGATTCGCTGGCTGGTGGCACTGCTTGACGAAGAGATCATTTCGTGCGCGGTCGAACACGTCGCCGCGGGACGCTCAACACGCGGGCATCGGTTTTTGTCCCCAGGAGAGGCTGATGTGCCAAATCCTTTGGCGTATTCAGAGATCATGCGGGAGAAATTCGTCATTATTGAGCCGTCAGAACGGCGTGAGATGATCGTGTCACAGGCGAAAGCCCTGGCAGCCGAAATCGGCGGCACGGTGCAGATCGCGGAAGAACTGCTGGATGAAAACGTTTTTTTGACCGAATATCCCACCGCGGTTCTGGGCGCATTTAGTTCGGAATTTCTCTCGCTGCCGCAGCCGGTTCTGGTGACGGCGATGCGAAAGCATCAGCGCTATTTCCCCCTGGTAGACTCCTCTGGCACTTTGATGCCAAACTTTGTCGCCATTCGCAACGGTGGCGGTGAGTATTTGGATACGGTACGGGCTGGCTTTGAGAATGTATTGTCCGCCCGCTTCAATGACGCACGCTTCTTCCATGAACTGGATAGCCAGACAACGCTCACAGATAAAATCAACGGAACGAAGACTATCGTTTTTCAGGAAAAGCTGGGGACAGTCTATCAGAAGTCCCTGCGCCTGCCACTGATACTCGAAAATGGCGGACTGTTAGATGTTCTGGAGCCGCCCGAGATCATTGCGCTGCTGAGGGCTGGTCTTCTTTGCAAAGCTGACCTTGCCAGTGAAATGGTCAAAGAGCTGCCTGCACTTCAGGGGATCGTCGGCGAAGAGTATGCCCGCCGAGAAGGGGAACCCGAAGAAGTTGCGCTGGCTATCTCTGGCCATTACAAGCCTAAAGGAGCCGGAGACCCTCTGCCGGGGACGGAGGCTGGTCGCCGCCTGGCAATCGCTGACCGTGTGGACACCCTGGTAGGATATGCGGGGATCGGGGTTGCCCCGACCGGCACGAGTGATCCGTATGCCCTGCGCCGCGCCGCCGCCGGCCTTGTCGCGCTGCTGGCGACCTCTGATTCTTTGCCCTCTCCGCGGTCGCTTTTTGAAGCGGCATGGTCTGCGTATTCTGACCAGGCTATCAAGCAAACGGCGACACACCAAGACGCTTTTGCGAGCTATATGCTTCTGCTGACCCAGCGCCTGGATGCGGCCCTGGAAGAAAAATCCGTGCGCTACGATGTCCGAGAGGCAGTGCTATCGACCCCGATGCATAGCATACAGGAGACACAGGCTCGAGCCCTGGCCTTTGGTGGTTTGGTTGGGGGTAATGAGGCGAAGGAGGCGCAGGCGGCGTCGACACGTATATCGAACATCCTGCGCTTCGCTCAAAAAGAGGGGATTGTCGTCCCATGTCAGGCTCCCAATCCTGCCCTCTTTGATGACGCTGCTGAACAGGCACTGCTGGACCGCTACAGTGCTGCTGAATCGGCTTTTGCTGCGGAGATGGCACGGCGTGAGTATCCTGCTGCCCTTAAGACGCTTGCGGCGATCCGGCCTGCGGTCGATGCGTTTTTCGAGGCGGTGATGGTGATGGGCGAGGATGTGGATCGGCGCGACAACCGTTTGTCGCTGCTCGGATGCCTACGTGAACTGTTTCAGCAATTTGCCGACTTTGACCGCATCGTCGCGGGAGAGTCTGGAAACAGTACGTTACATGAGTGACCCGCAGAACCGATCGCGCCTGTCGGCTGTGAATCGGCTGACTGCTGCTTTGACTGACCGTATCGAGCGTGGGGAATATGCATCAGGCGAATGGCTGCCGACTGAGCGAGACCTTGCCATTGAGTTCCGCGCAGATCGCTCGACTGTCCGTGCCGCGTTCGCTGCTCTGGCTCAGAAAAATCTGATTTTACGCGAGCGCGGGCGGCGTTCTCGTGTAAGTGTCCATTCCGCAAGTCCCCCTCCTTCACCGGGGAGTGACGCACCGCCGAACAGTCTTCAGATGCTGGCTGTCTTGACCCCGCAGACCCCAATGTATCATGCCTCCTCGGCGATTCAACGGGGGGCTCTGGATGCCCTGCGGCAGATGGAAGCTCCGTATCACCTCCTCGTTCTGGACAATGAAGCGGAGACAAGATCTGAGACTTTCCGTCGGGAGCGGCAGGCTTTGGAGGTAATTCACAACGAAGCCATTCGGGGCGTGATCCTCTGGCATCAGGGAAATGCTGAAACGCTTCCAGACGTTCGCCATCTGCAGGAAACTGGTGTGCCTATCATCATGGTCGATCGCCACAGCGAAGCACTCAGTTGTGACTTTGTCGGAATTGACAACGTCGAAGCCGCGCGGGAAGCGGTTAGTTATCTGCTGAGCCTCGGACACCGGCGGATCGGGCATCTTACGATGGACGACCCCACTTTGACTGTGCGTGACCGTGAGCAGGGATACCGTGAGGCGATGCAGCTACAGGGGGGATATCCTGCCGAAGAGTGGATATTTCGGATGTCTGATTCGACCCGGCTGCAGCCCTCGGTTATCGCCGCAGTGGATCATTTCCTTTCGCTCGCGGAGCCGCCTACCGCCATGTTTGCAATGAATGATTTGCTGGCGCACGCTTTTCTCGCTGAGCTCCATGCGCGGGGAGTGCGAGTGCCTGAACAGATCAGTGTGATTGGCTTCGATGATGTCGATGAATTTGCGCCCCGTCCGTCGCCGCTCACAACAGTGCATCAGCCATTCGAGCGGATGGGCCGTAGGGCCATGGAGCTTCTGCTCGCCCGCCTCGCTGCACCGGCGGACGCTCCACTTGTTTTTCAGCATGTCTTGCTGCCAACCCACCTCGTCCTCCGCTCGTCCTGCTCCCCCTATCATACAAATCATTAAAGTGTTGGATTTCTCCTGGATTTTATTTTTGGCGTTCTGGTTAAATTTACTTGACAGGGCAAGGGATATGTGCTATTGTTTAAAAGGCAGTTGGATTTTTACCCAAACCCATATTCTTCATTCGCAGCAGTACTTTCCATACAGTCCCCGTTCACCAGGGGCCAACTGGGAGATACCATGTCCGATTTTACCAAACGACGCCGGCTCGGCTTCACGCTGATCGAATTACTCGTTGTTATCGCAATTATTGCGATCCTTGCCGCTATTTTGTTTCCCGTGTTTCAAAAAGTGCGTGAGAACGCACGTCGCGCCAGCTGCCAATCCAACCAGAAGCAGCTCGGCCTAGCATTTATGCAGTACAGCCAGGACTTTGCTGAGATGTTTCCAAGTGGCTCTCAAGGCAACTTGGGTCAGGGCTGGGGGGGCAGAGTTTATACTTACGTAAAAAGTACCGGTGTTTACAAGTGCCCGGATGATTCCAGTACGGGAAATGTCACCGGAGGCGTGACCTCGTACCCTAACTCTTACGCGGCCAATTTGAACTTGACACGAACTGATGGGGGGACAGCCACTGACCCGCACATGGGCCAATCGATCTCTGTAGATGTCTCACCTGCGAAGACTGTCCTTCTTATGGAAGTTCAGGGGATCCGTGGGCCTTTAACCGACACGCAGGAAACTGGCGGCGACAGCGTTGTCTCCAGCGTGTCGAATGGCGGAGCCGGAGCGGTCTACCCTTTCAATACTGGAAACGGCAATGGCGGCGACCTTGTGACCGGTAACATGGGTGGCGTTACTCCTAATGCAAAGCCTGGACGTCACAGCGAAGGATCGAACTACCTTCTGCTTGATGGTCATGTGAAGTGGTACCGGCCGATCGCCGTTTCACCAGGCTCAGTCGCTCTCGCCGAGGATTGCCTTCAATCGGGAGCTGGCAGCCAGCCGGCAGACTGCAGCGCTGATCCCGGCGGTATGTCGGCTGGCACTGGTAACAGCCAATTCGCCATTACGTACAGCACCCGGTAGTTCCGGATTTCACGACGCTAAGCCGGGAGAGAGGGGGCAGTCAAACGTGCCTCCTTTTTACTCGGAAATCCTTCTCACACGTACTTAAAGCCCTATGAACATTCTTTTGCCACTGGCGCTCCTCGCCGCTTTCCCTGTCTTCCCGGTGCTTGCTGACACCCCTGCCTTGCAGATCAACCATTTGAGCTGTGAGTATCAGGGGAATCCGCTTGGCATCGATGCCGCCAGCCCTCGATTAAGCTGGCAGCTTCAGTCCGATGCACGGGGGCAGCGACAAACCGCTTATCGAGTCATTGTGGCACGAACACAGGCAGGCCTGCTGCAGAACCGGGGCGATCTCTGGGACAGCGGTAAAGTCGCTTCCGCCAATTCAACGGCAGTTGCGTATCACGGCGCGTCTTTAGCATCAGGTCAGCCCTGTTGGTGGCGAGTGCGTGTCTGGGACAAGGATGGGCATGCTGCGCCAATCAGCCCTGTCGGTACCTGGCAAATGGGCCTGCTCAAACCCACCGATTGGAAAGCGCAGTGGATCTCTGCACAGACACCGCGCGACACAAAAATCGACGACAATATTCTGCCGCCTAGTCCTTATGTGCGCCGGACGTTTCAGGTTGGCAAAACTGTTAAGCGGGCGACGGTCTTCGTCACCGCACGCGGGCTGTATGAGCTGCATCTCAATGGCGCGAAGGTAGGAAGCGCCGTGCTCGCGCCGGGCTGGACCGATTACAGCAAGCGGATACAGTATCAAGCGTATGATATCACGTCTGGACTGCATCAGGGTGCGAATACGGTGGGAGCGATCATTGGGGATGGCTGGTACAGCGGCTATGTCGGGCCTGGACGCCGCCGTAACCTGTATGGTTCCCGCACAGCGCTCCGACTTCAAATTAATATTGACTTCTCGGATGGCACACACCAGGTCGTCGGAACTGATGAGACATGGCGCGGTCGAACTGGTCCGATCATCTACTCGGACATGCTGCAGGGCGAAGCCTATGATGCCCGGGCCGTGCTGACCGGATGGGACGTTGCTGGGGCTGCGAGCACCGGCTGGAAGCCCGTCCTGATAGCCACATCCGCATATCCCTTGACCCAGGTTTCAGTGCTTGGTCCGCTGAGAGCGATGGTACGAAACAATACCCTGTCTGTCGTCTCTGGCAATGATCTCGCGGGCGATCCAGCTTACAATACCGTGAAAAAGCTGCGTGTTGAGTACACGCTTGGTGGACTTACCCATACCCGCATTATCGATGAAAAAGAGACGCTGCAAATCCCTGGGCCGGGTGAAGCGCCCGGTGTCCTGGTCATACGCACTGCGGTCTACGGAGCGCTGAATACTTTGAATATCCCGGTCGCGATGGTCGGGACTCACGGTCCGCCTGTCCGCGTGACTCAGCTGATGCCGACCCGAGCGATCACGCAGCCTGCGCCTGGCACCTATCTGTTCGACATGGGCCAGAACATGGTTGGCTGGGCCCGGCTCAAAGTCCAGGGTGCGGCAGGTACTAAGATACGGATGCGCTTCGGCGAGGTGCTGAATACCGATGGCACGATGTACACCGCAAACCTGCGCTCAGCCCGCGCGACGGATACCTACATCTGCCGCGGCGGGGGACATGTTGAGGTTTGGGAGCCGCACTTTACCTTTCACGGCTTTCGCTACGTCGAAGTGACCGGCTACCCGGGAAGGCCAGGGGAAGGAGCTCTGACTGGCTGCGTCATTGGTTCGGACACGCCAGTGGCAGGAACATTCACCTGCTCGAACCCGATGGTCAACCAGCTTCAGCGCAACATCGTTTGGGGACAGCGAGGCAACTTCATCAGCGTCCCCACCGACTGTCCGCAGCGCGATGAGCGTCTCGGCTGGATGGGCGATGCACAGATATTTGCTCGAACGGCGACTTATAACCGGGACGTCGCGGCTTTTTACGAAAGCTGGATGGATACGGTCACAGACGGGCAGTCCTCGCAAGGAGCATTTTCCGATATTTCTCCACGTATCGTGGATCGGGCCGACGGAGCACCCGCTTGGGGCGATGCCGGCGTCATCGTTCCCTGGACAGTCTACCAGGCCTACGGAGATACGGGGATTTTGCAGCGGCACTGGAAGTCGATGACCGGATGGCTGAACTATATCACGTCCGTGAACCCGAACGGTCTCTGGCTGGAGCGTCGGAATAACGACTTTGGCGACTGGCTCTCCATCGCTGCCAATACGCCCAAAGAGGTCCTCGCGACGGCCTACTACGCCTATGATGCACGGCTCATGGCACATATGGCCCACGCGCTCGGCAAAACTGAGGAAGCGACAAAGTACGAGGCTTTATTCGCGCATATTAAGGAAGCTTTTAATACAGCCTACGTTACTCCCGATGGTCATATCAAAGGCGACACGCAGACCGATTATGTCATTGCCCTGCGATTTGGGCTTCTGCCGGAAGATCTGCGATCATCTGCAGCACAGCATCTGGCGGACAACATTGCCCTGAAGGATAACCATCTTTCCACCGGGTTCGTCGGTGTGGGGTATCTCTGCCCGGTACTCACTGAGAACGGCCATAACGATGTTGCCTATCAGCTGCTTCTGAACGATACGTTCCCAAGCTGGGGCTATTCGATCAAGCAGGGAGCGACGACTATCTGGGAGCGCTGGGATGGCTACACCAAAGAAAAAGGCTTCCAGAACCCCGGCATGAACTCGTTCAACCACTATTCACTCGGTTCGGTCGGCCAGTGGCTGTTCCAGGATGTCGCTGGTATTGACACCGACCCAGACCAGCCTGGTTACAAGCATATTCTACTGCATCCTCACCCTGCCGCTCGCTTGACCGAGGTGCATGCGTCCTATAACAGTATTCGCGGCCCGATTTCCAGTGCGTGGAAGACCGCAGGCGGACAGTTTACCTGGGACATCACCATCCCGGCGAATACGACTGCGACGGCGTTTGTGCCAACGTCAAATTCTGAGGCTATCCGGGAGGATGGCTTGAAGATCAGTGCCGTGCAGGGCATCACGCCAGTGCGTTTAGAATCAGGTGCGGCGGTCTACGAACTTGGGTCCGGCACGTATCATTTCACTTCGCCTACTGGCAATTCTTTTGCAGAGAGATAAGTGCATATGCCGGTGCAAGATGAGTTCTGATCCGGCAGACTGCAAAACGTCCGATGGCAGCCCGGTGGATGCCGGCATGGCCGAGGGCACAGGCGGCAGCAAATTCGCTGCGACCTTCAGCACCCAGTAGTTAACGCCGAAACTCAGCCTTTGACCAGAAAAGGTTAAAGGCTGAGGTACTATCTTGATCATACCAATTCACCGCCATGCTAAAAGCAACTTCTCAGTACTTTCACAGAAATGCGTGGACTGAAGCCATTAAGTAAATTGCTACGGCCCAGGTGTCAAGCTTCCTTCCAGTTAGCGGCGATTATATAGCGGCAACTAATCGTTTCCTATGATTGGGAAGCGGTAGAGAGAAAATGACAGATGAATCCTAATCCTGTTCTCGGTATCGTGTTCCACTGGATCGGCGGCCTTGCGGCTGCTTCCTTTTACATTCCCTATCGTCAGGTCCAGCGCTGGTCCTGGGAGACCTACTGGCTAGTAGGTGGCGTATTCAGCTGGCTGATCATGCCAATCCTCATGGCGACACTGCTGGTCCCTAACGCGCTTGATCTGCTGCGAGCTGCGCCTGAATCTACACGTTTCTGGGCCTATATGTTCGGAGCTTTGTGGGGTATCGGGGGTCTGACGTTCGGCTTGACCATGCGCTATCTGGGGATCGCCCTGGGAATGGCGGTCGCGTTAGGCTACACTGCCGTCTTTGGAACACTGGTTCCACCTCTTTTCCACGGCACTTTGGGCCAGACCTTCGCCAGCACTTCCGGTAAGTATATCCTGCTCGGTATTGCCGCCAGTGTGCTGGGAATTATTATCAGCGGTATGGCAGGAATGTCCAAAGAGCGCGAGCTGACCTCTGAACAGAAGAAGTCAGCGATCACGGAGTTCCACTTTGGAAAAGGGATGCTGATCGCGACTTTTTCAGGCATCATGAGCTCCTGTTTCGCCTTTGGTCTGGACGCCGGCACTCCGATTACCGATGCTGTCAAGTCGCACTTGCTGGGGCTAGGTCTTTCGGACATCTGGTCTGGTCTTCCAGTGCTCATCATCATTCTGTTGGGCGGCTTCACGACAAACTTCCTTTGGTGCGTTTCTCTGAACGTACGAAACAAGTCAGGCGGGGAATATCTGGGCCGGTCCGCCATGCAGGTATCGGAGCCGGAGCAGAGGTTTAATTCTGAAACTGGTGGCACGGCGGTTCTCACTGCCAGTCCGGCTCGGACCGTCAGTGTGCCTCTCGTCGCTAACTATGGATTTGCGGCACTGGCAGGGATCATCTGGTACTTGCAGTTCTTCTTCTACACCATGGGCCAGACAAAAATGGGCAAGGCCTTTGAGTTTTCCAACTGGACACTGCACATGGCAAGTATCATGATCTTCAGTATGCTGTGGGGCGTTGCTCTGAAAGAATGGACAGGAACGAGCCGGCGGACGCATGGGCTGATCGCGCTGGGCCTGGCACTCCTAATCGGCTCAACACTGATTATCGGCTATGCAAACTTTCTTACTGCACATCAAAAACTGCCTGTGTAATTTTTCGCTTGCAAGCATCTTCCGGGCCTAGGAGTATTCTTCAAAGAATTCTCTGATGTTTCGCCCTGGAATAAATGGTCTATACTGACGCAGGAGCCAGCGCTCCTGTGTCAGTATTTTAAACCATGCAAACTCAACTGATATCTCTCCCGAATACTCTCAACATCCGCCCTGTCATGGATACGCTGGCTGCGACCTAACACGGGCGCGGCGCTATCGAACTGGGCGATCCCTACCAAGTGCTGATCGCAATCATCATTTCGCAGCGCACCCGCGAAGAACAGACCACAGCCGTTTCCGGGCGCGTCCTTGCGGAGTCTCCCAACGCACCCGCATTGGCGGCAGCTAACAAGCGAGAGCTCTTTGATCTTCTCAGTGGCAGTGAGTGCCGTGAAGAGAAAGCCCCGCGCCTTGTTGCTCTTGCCGGCATTCTCGTGGAAAAATATGAAGGGCAGGTCCCGGAGGATTTGGACGCGCTCCTGAGCCTGCCTGGGGTGGGGCGCAAGACGGCAAATTGTGTCCGGATCTACGCTTTCCGCAAGGAAGCGATCTGCGTCGAT
>JANXMY010000009.1 GCA_025354405.1 Armatimonadota bacterium | reverse complement strand
CCCGGCCCTTCTGATTGAAACCCCTTGCACCGACGCAAGGCCTACGCCATGCTGCGCCGACTTGCTTTCTGATGCTCGAAACAGTATATCTCCCCGCTGAACCGCCCTGAGTACATTATACAGTACCGCCCCACCTTCTCTGAAACCTGAATCCCACAAGTTGCACAAGTTAGGGTGACACGGGCTTGAAGATTAGGAAGTGAAGGTGGCAGGACGGGTGGATACGGAGCGAGCACCTGGGGAGCTTGCCGTAGGGGCTCGCTTTCGCCCCGGACCCGCAGCAGAGTATCTACCAGCCGATCCCGATCCCACAGCGTCACACGATTTGCCCGCGCCAGTTCCTTTGCCGCCTGCGTGAACCTGCTGTTAGTCACGACCATTGCCTCTGTGCAGCCGTACATCCCCTTTGCGGCCACCGCCTCCTGAACTGCCTTGATGCCGACGGCCTTCCCATACCGCTTGGCCTGGATGACCGTCTTCACGCCATCCTTTTGCGTGATGAGGTCCGCCCCATAGTCGCCGACATACCGGGTGCGCTCCACCTTGTAGCCCAGCTTGCCGAACAGCACTTCAAGATACTCTTCGAACGCCTTGCCGTCCATCGTGTCAATATCCGCTATGCCCGATGCGGCGAGACGCTTCTTCTTTTGGTGGGCGAAGAGCCAGGGGAGGCCATACCGGAGAGCGAGCGCGAGAACGAGCAGCCAAATCAACCCATGATAATTCATTTACATCTTCCCCCATGCCGGGAACGGCACATCTGCAATGGCTATTATCGGTAAAGATTGCTTATCTCTAAAGAGCGCGAGCGGCTCAGTTGGCACTCTAGCGAACGCCCACGCCGTTCTGCTACTCAATCTTGTTGGCTTCCTATTCGGCTAGACGCTGTGCTTTCATCTCAGCGCGCTGTTCCACCATCGGAAGGCAAGGAACCTCCTCCCCGGCAAGTTCCCGCCGGGTCATGTGGGCGATATAATGAATGGCTTCAAGAAGCGATACAACAATCTCGTGAAAACAGTATTGAAGAACCTGGAAAAGGAGCGGGTTGCTCTTCCAGGTTAGGAACTGCTGTCGCTTTTTTGGGCTTGTGTGAGCCAGATCGCCTTAAACGAAAACTTTGAGTATCTCAAGCGAAGTGGGGCGGACGCCTTCATAATCAACTGTGATAGGAGGTAAGCTATTCAGATAGACGTTATTCTGGTCCCGCACGTCCGTCACTTGAGCTTTCCAGTTGCCGGACAGCCCTGGGTCATCCATCAACTTATCGAGATTTCTCAGCGAAATGCTATCATTGTCCTGAATAAACATTCTAATCGTGACTATGAGGGCCGCCAAAGCCTCATCACCAGGTAGGTTCTGAGTTAGTATGGTAGGCTCATCCTGCGTCATTCTGAGGTTCAACGTAATCCCGTGCTCGGTGACGTGTTTGACGAAGTTGCGTGTTTCAAGAAGATCAGCCTTCTCCACAAACAGTTCAAGTATCTGGCGCGTCTGGTCTCTCATGGCTAAATTATACCTGCTCCCTTCCTAGCATAAGGAACCGACCGCCCCAAAGGATATAGGATCATTCCGCACATCCTTACGGCAGCCCGGCTCTCGGTGTATGGCATTGCGCTTCTTGCCCGACCCTTGATAATGAGCCGGACGTTATTGTCTCAAGCACCTTCCTACAAATCACTGACCTCGAAGGCGTACTCGTCATTTCTGACTTTTTACAATACTCTCCACAGCGGCGAAGTGCCATAAGATGGCGGCTTATCCGAGAGCCGCTCGACCTGCCGCACGCTTTTCTTCATTCGGGCCTTTGGCAGGAGTGGGGAGAAATGTCGAAAAAATCATTCGCCGGGGTGTTTCGGGTAAACTGCTTCTATGAACACACGCTGGCTGCTACTGGTTTTGCTTCTGCCGGGGCTGCTGATTCAGCCTGCCGCGGCGCAGAAGCTGGCCGGGCCGGTGGCGGCGACAGATGACCGGGAAGAGAGTGCCTCCCGGCTGCAGATGACCGCGACCGAACGGCAGTTCTTTGCACTGGGACTGACCCTCGCCCGGGGGTCATTTGCCTATGCGGAGCTGGCCGGAGAGGCGACGGTCATTTCCCATACGCGCAGCAAGATTGCACAGGTCGGAAAACTGGGCAGGCTGGCCCCGGTGGCCCGGCGTAACCGGCTGACAGCCGGTGAGTTTCTGCGGCAGACGCAGGCCCTGATGCTGACGATGAACGCTCCCGTCACCGCTCTTGCTCCTATCCATAAGGCATCGGAGCGGCTGGCGGCACCCCTGTCACTGACTTCCGACGCCCGCCCGCTGGCGATATTTAATGGTGGGGCGGCACAAACACTCTCATCGCTGAACGAATTCGAAAGCCTCTCCTCCCTGCCCGAGGACCCGGCCTTGCGGAAGTGGCTGACGTCTCCCGATGTCTCGGACTCCGCCCAGGTCTGGTACGGCGAAGGCGAGATCGCCGCCCTGGCCCAGATCGCCGCCGCCCACCAGATGCCCGAGCTGCTTCCCCCGGCGCAGGAGATCGCCACCGACCTGCGCGGCCTGCACGACTGGCTCTCGCTGCGCCTCCCAGACACCCCCACTCCCGAGCAGGCAGCACTCCAAAAATCGCTCGAAGTATTCTTAGTCGATGCCGGATTGAAAACGAAGTCGAGTCGAAAGTCGCAGAAGCCACTCTCGCCCGCACAGATGGAAGCACTCGGCTCTATCAGCCGCCTGCTGCAGCTCCAGGTTTTGGGGACGGAAACCGCGTCGCGTTTCTGAACGTACTCTGAACTCAAGACGTAAAAACGCCGATACACCGGAAATGTCCAAGAACTCGCCGGGAAACTGCTGGACAGAGAACCACGGCTCGGCTATACTATGTGCATGTCTCGCTCCACGCAGTGCCTGCGATGCCCGCGTTTTTCGCTTCCCCCATTCCCACCGCGCCCCACGCAATAAAGCCGCGCATGGCCTTGGCTACCTGGAAGCCGTTCGAGACGTTTTTGGAGAGAAAGACAAAGGACAGCATAATGATCGAATATAACAAAACACTGACCGAGGAACAGATACAGTCGTTTCGAGCCAATGGATTCTTGAATTACGGGCGCGTTCTCACCGATGCCCAGCTGGTTACCCTGCGGCAGTCGCTGGACCGGGTGCTCACCGGGCAGAGCGCGGCGGCGCCCGAGGCGATCGGGAATATCGGCGGAGGAGCGCAGGATGTCGTCACGCAGGTAGTGAATGTATGGGAGAGCGAGCCGGCCTTTCGGGACCATCTCGCGAACCCGGTGATCGTGCCCCTGGTCGCCCAGCTCATGGGCACCGATACCGTGCGTGTCTGGCACGATCAGATGCAGCTCAAACCCCCGCGAATCGGCGGGCCGACCGTCTGGCATCAAGATCATCCCTACTGGCACGTGATCCAGCCCGCCGATCTCATCAGCGCCTGGGTCGCGCTGGAAGACGCCACGATCGAGAATGGGGCGATGAGCATGGTCCGCCGCAGCCACCTCTGGGGACAGTACGACGGCGGGACGATCGGGATCAATGCCGATTTCACTCCCGCCTATGACCCAGCGTTCATTCCCGAGGGGGAGACCGTCGAAATCGTCCCCTGCGAAGTCCCTGCGGGCAGCGTTGTTTTTCACCACTGCCGCACCTGGCACGGTGCTCCCGCAAACCGCTCAGAGAACCCTCGCCCCGCCATCGCCGTTCACTATATGCCGGGTTACACGCGCTACGAACCGGCCGACCAGACGCATATGGTCGAGCGCCATATCCATGTCGCTCCGGGCGAGGTGCTGACGGGAGAACATTTCCCCACAGTGATGGAATCGGGCAAAATGGTAAGCCTGGGCCAAAGTCTGGAGTCTGAAAAGACAACGAAGTAATTCTCCCACAAATATAAAGGCTATATTTATGACCGACACACTTATGACCGACACACTTATGATTGACACGCTTATGACTCCTCTTCTCCCGCCCGTGGCGCTTCGCTGCGAGTACCGCACCAATCCTCTGGGCATCGACTCCTTGGCCCCCCGGCTTTTCTGGACACTCGACGCCCCGGGGCGGCGCGATGTCAAGCAAAGTGCTTTCCAGATACTCGTGGACGAGGGCATGCTCTGGGACAGCGGCAAGGTCGCGTCGGACCAGACCGGGCAGATTGCTTATGCCGGGGCGGATTTAAAGTCAGGGCTGAAAGTCGCGTGGAAAGTGCGTGTCTGGGACGAGGCCGATCAAGTCTCCGAATGGAGCGAGACGGCTCTGTGGCAGATGGGCCTGCTGACGCACGAAGACTGGTCCGGATCCTGGGTCAGCCTGCCCTCCGTGCAGCCGCTGCTCGACCTGCACCCCTGCCCCTATCTGCGCCGGGAGTTTACGACGGGCAAGGCGATTTCCCGGGCGACTCTCACTGCGACGGCGCGGGGCGTTTACCTGCTGTCACTGAACGGCAAACGTATCGGTGATGCGTACTTTGCCCCCGGCTGGACCGATTACAACAAGCGCATCGCGTACCAGACTTACGACGTGACGGGGCTGCTTCAAGCTGGCACAAATACGATCGGGGCGGTGCTTGGCGACGGCTGGTACGCGGGTTATCTCGGCTTTGATCGGAAGCGCGACTCGTATGGCACAGGTCCGCAGCTCCTGGCACAGCTTAGGGTGGAATACGAAGACGGCACGGCGGAGACTATCGCCACGGATGAATCGTGGCGCGGCGCGACTGGCCCAATTCTGTTTTCAGACATGCTGATGGGCGAGACCTACGATGCCCGGATGACCATGCCCGGCTGGGACACATCCGGCTTCGATGCCTCGGCTTGGAAGCCAGTCAAAGTGGAAGGCGAGGCCGGGGATGTGCCTCTGGTCGCACAGCTGGACCCGCCAATTCGCCTGATGCAGGAGCTGGCCGCCCGGTCCGTCACGCCGGCTGCGCCGGGGAGCTACATCTTCGACCTCGGCCAGAACATGGTCGGCTGGGTCCGGTTCAAGGTGCAGGGGCCGGCGGGGACGCTGGTTCGCCTGCGCTTCGCCGAAATCCTCAACCCCGACGGCTCGCTGTATGTTACCAACCTGCGCTCGGCCAAGGCCACGGAGACCTATATCCTGAGCGGAGAAGGGGTGGAGACCTATGAGCCGCACTTTACGTTTCACGGCTTCCGGTATGTCGAAGTCACCGGCACTCCCAGCGCCCCGGCGCTGGACGCCATCACTGGCTGCGTGCTGCACTCCGACATTCCCCGCACCGCCAGCTTCGAGTGTGCCAGCCCGCTGGTGAATCAGCTTGTGCAGAATATCGACTGGGGCCAGCGCGGCAACTTCCTGAGTATCCCCACCGACTGTCCGCAGCGCGATGAGCGGATGGGCTGGCTCGGCGATGCCCAGATCTTCGTACGCACAGCGGCGGGGAACCGGGACGTGGCGGCATTCTTCTCCAAATGGATGTACGATGTGGTGGACGGGCAGTCCGCAGAAGGCGGCTTCCCGGATGTCGCCCCCCGGATAGTGGATCTCGCAGACGGAGCGCCTGCCTGGGGTGATGCCGGGGTCATCGTGCCCTGGACGATCTACCAGGTCTACGGCGACACGCGCATTCTGGAGACGAACTACGATGCCATGGCCCACTGGATCGAGTATCTGCACAGCGTCAACCCGGATAACCTCTGGCACAATCGCCGGAACAATGACTTCGGGGACTGGCTCTCGATCGATGCCGACACGGATAAAGAGCTGCTGGCGACGGCGTATTTTGCCTATGACACTTCGCTGATGAGCAAGATCGCCGCCGCGCTTGGTAAAGTGGAAGACGCCGCCAAATACACCGCTCTTTTTGAGGATATCAAAGCTGCCTTTAACACGGCATTTGTCTCAGAGGACACTCGCCTCAAAGGCGACACGCAGACGGCGTACGTGCTGGCCCTGAGCTTTGGCCTGCTGCCGGAAGAGAAGCGTGCGGCAGCCGCAAAACATCTGGTCGCAGATATCGAGGCCAAGAATTGGCATCTTTCTACCGGGTTTGTCGGCGTTGGCTACCTCTGCCCCGTGCTGTCCGAAGCCGGGTACTCCGATGTTGCCTATCGCCTGCTGCTGAATGAAACGTTCCCAAGCTGGGGCTACTCCATCCAGCACGGGGCGACCACGATCTGGGAGCGCTGGGACGGATGGACGGCGGACAAGGGCTTCCAGGACGTGGGCATGAACTCGTTTAATCACTATTCATTCGGCTCCGTGGGCGAATGGCTCCAGCGCTACGTCGCCGGCATTGATACCGATCCGGCTCGGCCCGGCTACGCTCACCTGCTGCTGCATCCCCGGCCCAGCCACCGCCTGCCGTCGGCCAGCGCCGCATTCGAAACGGGGCACGGCCGCATTGCCAGTCACTGGACGCTCAGTGGCGATACGTTCCAGTGGTCTGTCACCGTGCCGCCCAATGCGACGGCGACGGCGACGATGCCGGACGGAGCTGTTCATGAAATCGGCTCCGGCGACTATGAATTTACGTGCGCCTGGAAAGGTTAATTTGATGACTACAACACTCGAAAAATCCGCTGAGACATTTCAGTATCTGCAAAAGACGTTCGCGATCCATCAAGTGGATGAAATGACCGCAGCGCTGCACGAGGACGGCTTTGCGCTGGTCCCCGGCGTGCTTTCCGGAAGTGAGGTCCAGGCCCTGCGGGAAGCGACTGACCGGCTGCAGCCGTTCGGATTTGACCGCGTTTCGCCTTTGCAGGAGCATTATAAATGCGTCTTCAATCGCGAGCGAATCTTCTTTGACCAGATTTCTCGGCCCGGCATCACTGATCTGGCGGAGCGGACGATGGGCGATCAATGCCATATCATCGGCGAGACCGCCTGGCGCAGTCATCCCGGCTATGACGGCTGGACGCCGCACACGGATCATGTCTGGATCACGGTCCCCGAATCAAACTTCGAGGACCCGAAGTTTCTGCTCCCCATCACGGTCTGCACTGCGCACTACTACCTCAGCGACATCCCGACCGAGGACCATTGCCCGACGTATGTCATCCCCGGCAGCCATAAATCCGGGCGGCCCATGGGCGGTGACCCAAATCCGACCTGGCACGGCAAATCACTGGAACCCGTGCTGGTTAAAGCGGGCGACGTCCTATTCTTTCGCTCTGAAATCTGGCACTCGGGCAGCAAGAACGCCTCGGATTCGATTCGCTACCTGCTGCAGGTGCATTATGCGAACCGCTTCATCAGCCAGAAGTTCTCGCCGTTCCCCTGGCAGTATAACCCGGAGATACTGGCAATCGCAGATGAGCGGCAGCTCAGGCTTCTCGGCAAGCACCCGGAATCGAGTTACGGGTAGAAGATCACGGTCGAGCGTGTGCTTGCGGGGTTTCCGCCACGAGGTGAGCAGGCAGGATAATGTCCTTTCTACGAGCCGGGGGAGACACCGCCAGCCGCTCGATTCGACCGGCACGATAGTCACACTCAACCACGGTCCGCTGCGGGGCGTGCAGTCGAAACTTCACGTCCCACTCTTTTGGCCACGCCGGGAGAAGGAAAATCTGCTGCCCGGCACTTTGGAGCAGCATGAGATGGGTGGTCTCCAGAAGATTGCCTCCATGATTCTGGTCCGGCAGCCAGTCAAAATTCGGCCCCCAGGTGGCGGGCCAGCGATAGGACGCGTTCGAATTCGCGCACTTGACCTGAAGTATCCTTGCCGCCTCGTCCGCCATGCCGAGAAGCGCGGCACAGTTGCCGTCATAGCCCCAGCCGGTGTCCAGATGGTTGCTGCGCCGTGCGTAAGCCGTTCGTGCGACTTCCAGGTCGGGCTTGCCCAGTCCGTAAAGCCGGAAGGGCCATACGGCGTACAGCTCGGGGTTCTCACAATTGGTGCGGCCGGGATCGTATTTCTGCGCCGGTGCCAGGCTGCTCTGCGGGGTATTTTCCACGCGGACGATTTCCACAGGCACGACCGGAGCGGCCGCCTTCATATGCAGGAAGAAGGCCTTCTGCGCCGGTGTGCTCAGGTGCGCGGGCAGGGCGCAAAGGCGGTGGGTAACGGCCTGCAGCCCGGCAGAAGTCGGCATATCGTTGATCACTCCGCTCCAGAATGTCTCGACGGCCTGCGTCGGATCGAGCCGTATTCGCCCCTCGGAGTCCTTCTTGAAGCGTGTGTCGAAGTACGTCAGTACCGAGACGGCCACCGGGAGCAGTCGAGCCGTCAGAAACGCTTCATCCTGCGTGTAATCCCACCGATCCAGGAGCAGGGCGACCAGCTCCGGCCCCTGGTTCCAGGCGTAGCGCATCCATTGACTGTCCACCTCTTTCGGCTGCTTACCGGTACGATCCCAGCCGTAGTCGGAGTTTGCGTATGTCCCCCAAACCGTCATCGTCTCGGGGAAATAACTTCCCGCCGCTCCGTGGTAGAGCCGGGTGCGTGCTTCCGCCAGAGGGCGAACGCGCTCGTAGAGGTTAAAGAAAGGTTCCATCATCTCAAAATCCCCGCTCGCCAGCATCGGGTGATACATGTGACGTATATTTTGGAACCAGTGCGGATCCCCCCATCGCCGCCAATCCGGGTTCAGCTCCAGGCCCTCGGCCTTCGGCTCGACGGTAAAGATGCCGCCGTTGAATTTAATCGGATAGCTGCCTCGGCCTTCGCAGGCCTGTACATACCTCTGGAGCGTGTACCCCCGGGTCACCGGAGAAGGGCCGTCGGCACCCGGCCACTGGGCAGCGATCTGGCCGTTGAGGTAGATCCGGCCGCCGCCCGCCTTCGCATCCACCGTCGCGGCAGCGTGCGACCAGGTATTGGCCGGGAGAATACCCGGCGGGGCCTGAAGGACCTGCGAGCCAAAGATAAACCGCAGCGTGTCTTTAGGATAGGTGTCGAAAAGAAACCCATCGCGTTCGTTTGCCGTCAATTTATCGAAAATCCGTCCGTCCCGAGTATTACTTGTGTTGATCCACGCCTCCAGTGTGAAGCCGGCCTGGAAGTCTAATTTGTCGGCGGCGATTTCCCGCGGAGTCCCGTCACCACCCGCCTGAAGACCCGCCACCGGAGGCGCGGGCTGGTTCCATCCGGCACTCGACAGCCTGGCGATCTCAGCCTCGGAGAGTGGCCGACCGTAGACACCCGTTCGGCCAATCTGTCCGGGAAACGTGTTTTGCCCGTTCGAGTCATACCCAATCCTCAATGGGTGCATCCGGCCCGGAACCACGATCCCTCGGTCTCCTCGAACCAACACATGAGACCTATCCCAGTAGTCTCTCCACCAGGCCGCCGTACGCTTCAGCGCGGCTCCAGGCTCATTCGCCTGATCGGCACTCGCCTTCGCAGTCGCGATCCAATCCCCGATAGTCGCGGCCTGCAGGCACGGAGCGGCGACGCGCAGCGCAAATGTGTGGAGCGGGGCGGGCGTCGCCAGCGTGTTCTCACCGGTACCCGCAAAATTCTCCCCTGTCAGCCAGCCTCCAAACGTGCGGTGCAGGAGGGGATCGTGTATGGTGCCGGCGACCGGCTCAAGCGATTGGGTCTTGATGGTCGCAGTGTACGCAGGGGAGACTTCATTACGATGAAACCAGGCGACGACGCCATCAGGAACTGGTGGAAAGATGTCTGCAGCTTCGGTCAGCGGGTAGGGTGCGCCCTTCAATGTCCAGGCGGAGCTTTCCTCCTCGCCCGCTTTGAGAGTACGTGCCTCCCGCCGCCAGCTCTCTACCCTTGCCGACACATGGACCGGGCTGGAGGATTTCCCCAGGCAATGGACGACCGGCAGGGCCGAGTCCACAAATACCTGTAAAACGACTTGCCGCTTGCCCTCCCCCGCGGTAATCTCGCAGACACCGTGCCGCAGATGCAGTGCCTGACGGAACGACGCCCCGCCTGTGAAGGGGTTGGGGGTGAGTGTGATCCGTACTTTCCCTACTTTGAGCAGCCGTCCGATTTCGCTGAAAGAATCGCTCCGACTGATATAAAAGAGCAGGTCTCCATTTTCCTCGGCCCAGAGGCTGATACCGACTTCTCCGTTTCCCAGGGGCATGGAGCCGGACGCGTCGCGGCTCGGAGTCGTCCAGACAACGTCACTCTCCGCGGTCCAGTGGGTTGGTTCCGCTCCTTTGCTGGCTTTTGGAACGGCGGCCGCATCCACTTCGCCCCCGAACACGAGCGGTGCGGCAAGGAGCGTTCCCAAACTTGCCTTGAGTATATCTCTTCTATTCATAGTCTTCTATTCATAGTCTTCTATTCATGGATTATCCGGCAGCGGGCTGATGCTGCCTTGTCGAAGCCCGGCGATGATTTCGGACTGAAGACTGTAATTTACCGGCAAAGCCGGCCTCTGCCAGCGGGTCAGATCCGTCGACCACATCGACCGGAGGGTGCTCTCCGC
>JANXMY010000215.1 GCA_025354405.1 Armatimonadota bacterium | reverse complement strand
CCTATACACAGCGGCCCATTTGTTTGTCACCAGGTGCGCCTCCGCCGTCGCGCACCCGTGATGAGCCCACTGCGGCGGGAAGCGATGTCAGGCGTCACATCGTCAGGGGGCTCATCGTCAGGCGTCACATCGTAGCCGCCTATTCTGTCCCGCCGACATCAGGCGGAGCATCGCTGACACGCGTTGCCGCCAGCAGCCCTGGGGTGGCGTGAGCGGAACTTACATTCGCTAATTCCGTAAGAAATCTACGCGCGGCGGGTAAACTCACCCCAGGTGAGGAATCAAAGTTGTCTTGACCACAACATGGTTTTCCTGGACACCAAGAACAAAGTCCTGGCCATACGCACCGTTTCCATCGGGGATCTCAGCTCGTCGATCGTCCATCCCCGCGAAGTCTTTAAAGATGCGGTGGTCGCGAGTGCCGCCAGCATTATTGTCGCCCACAATCATCCTTCCGGCGATCCAACCCCTAGTGCGGAAGATGTCACGGTTACAAAGCGGCTGATTCAGGCGGGGGAGATCATGGGGATCGATCTGCTCGATCATATCGTGCTCGGGGACGGCGACTTTGTCAGCCTGAAGGAGCGAGGGCTAATCTAATAATTCGAATATTTTCAATAGTTTCTTGTTTCTTCGATCAGATTTTTTGCCAAATAGAGAAAGGCTGCGACTATGCACACGATTCACTGCTCAAAACGAGCGCCTCACTTTTTCAAGCTGATACAGTTCTCGATCGCAGCCGCGTTGACCCTTGCCTCTGGGGTCCTCCCGCAGCGCTGCGCTGCCCAGCAGCGGCATCCCCAAGTCTTCGTTGGCTCTGCCTTCGGCATGAACCAGATGCTGGATCGCAGCCTCTGGCCATATGTCGCGGCGAACGCCGATGGATATTATAACCATACGTGGGGCTGGAGCCCGCCTTTCATCCCGAACACCCACTTTCCACCCTTCGCCGCCGCGGATCAGGCGAAGCTTGCGGCTAACTTCGCCCACAAACACGTCATTCTCGAATGCGGGATGGACCCCAGCCAGCATGCGATACCGCCCGATCACACAGGCACCCACAGCGACCCTCAGGTCGTCACGGAAATGGCAAAGCTTGGCATGAATACGGACTGCGTTCTGCTGGATGATGTCCTCCCGGACAAGGCTGTGACGCCCACGCCCGCCGCGTTCGTGGAGCAATGGCGAACCTACTGCGATAACAACTACAAAGACCACGCTTCTCCGGGCATGCTGAGCTATGGCATGACCGCCGAATGGGTGTTCACGTCAGACAGCACGCTTACGAGTCCAGGCTGGGAATGGCTGCGGCAGGATATTCTCGCGCCCCACAGCGGTGGGGAGAGCTTCGACTGTCCTGCCGGCTTCTACGCCGCATCCAGCCCAATCTACCGGGGTCCAAAGTATGTCCAGATATTTAACAGCGCACTGCAGTGGGTACAGCAGCATGGCCGGAAATTTGTTTATGTTGTTTCGCCCCTGAACGATACACCTCCAGCCCAATGGCTGCGGGACTTCAAGCAAAACGTCCAAGGTCTGGAAGACAGTGATGCCGAGCCGGATATCTATGGCATCGAGACTTACTGCCTAAACCCCGCGAAGGATGGCCCGAACGTGGCGCTGACACCCGAGAAGAACCCAGACGGCAGCCCGGCGAATACGATCACCGGAGCGGCCTATTATGCGCTGAAACATCGCGATGGCGAACCCGGCACGCTGACCCTCTCAGCAGCTTCGGCGGGAGGTTCCTCCAGCGTACCCAGCCTCTCCTGGCCCGCGCCCGGGCGACAGTCACGCTACACGCTGACGCTCCACAATTCCAGCCCCTGGCTCGATTACGCCGCGGTATTCCGCGCCATGCGAACAGGGATAGGCAAAGGCCACAGCATGCAGTTCCAGGTCGGCGGCATCGATGTCACCCCAGCAGTTCTGGGAAGCGGTTTCGTGTTTTACAAGAAACTGCGCCTGCTGCCGTCTTCAGCGCAGCAGATAGATGTCACACTCACAACGGCTGAAAGGACTCGCGGGCAGCGAGCTAACCCGCCTCCACGCGTTAAGTTGACGCTTCTGGCGCACACCGGAAGCAGGGCGCTTGCCGAACTGAGCATCGGCAGGTGACAAACTTCTGCTCCCCGATATCACGCCCCATGTTATCGTACCAAGCACCTTCTGCGCCGCCAAGACAGACACCAGAGAGGTGCTTAGGACTGAGATATCGGTGGGGTCGCGCATTTACTCTTGCAAATCAGCGGGATTGTAGAAAATCTCCATCGCCCCGCTGATCGGGTACCGACCCTGTCTCCGTTGACAAGACGAAAAACTTAGATGTGAAAGTTACGGCTTGCCCTCTGCGCGGAGGGCAGGCCGTTTTTTTGCTCGGAATTGGCTATAATGAACCGAGGATACTTCGCAGCTTATGGGTGCCGATCGATTTCAATTTCTGGAGTTTGAGGAAGAAGAGGGAGTCTCTGCGCAGCCAGAATCCGTCGCTCGCCCAAATGAGTTTCAAGCCGAGCTTTTAGCCGATGGGACGACGCTGGCACAGGTGCGGGTAATCGACTCGCGCAGATACGATTCCGATCTGGACGACGACGAAAACCTAGTCACGCTCTCCTCTCTGGCCGGACAGGTGGGTGCGGCCCCGACCCGCCTTCGCGCTGTTGAAGTGTTTGGCGAACGCGGGGGCAAGGCCGGTCAGTTCCACTATCCGACGGGACTGGCCGTGGACAGCAGCGGGGTACTTTTCGTCGCCGACACCTACCACCACCGAATTCAGCGAATCACTCCCGGCGGCGGGGTTGCGATCATCGGCAGCCATGGCACTGGCCGCGGCCAGTTTCACTCACCGCAGGGGATTGCCACCGATGAAGAAGATGCGTTCTATGTCGTGGAACAGGGTGCCGGTCGAGTGCAGAAGTTTACGAAAGAGGGCGTGCTGACCCTGGTCTTCGGTAAAGCCGGTCGCGGCGAAGGGGAGATGATGGGGCCGACCGCGATCGCGGTCGCTCCGGGCAGTGGGCATATCTATGTTGCCGACACGGGAAACTGCCGGGTGCAGCGCTTTGACGCCGCCGGAAAGTTTGTCAGCTTTATCGGCGGAACTGCCGGGTACGAATCGGGGATAAGCAGCCCCCAGGCACTGGCAGCCGGGGTGGGGGGGAGCCTCTCCGTCGCCGATACATTCGAGCAGCGCGTTCTGCGTTTTGATCCGCTAGGCCGGCTGGACCGGCAGATCGGCGGCAGGCCACAAGGCCAAATTCGGCGCCGTAGCACACTCCCTTCCGTGCGTCTTTTCCAGCCCCGAGCACTCGCGATCGATTCGTCTGCGCTGCTGTACATTGCTGATGGCGGTGAGCCGGATGACCTTACCGGTGAAACTCGGGGCCGGGTGCAGTGTCTGTCACTGCCGCAAGGCCAGCTAGTCGCGACGATTGAAAAGGTGGGACGCTCCCTCGGAACATTGCTGCGGCCAGGGGGGCTGGCGATCAGTCCGCGGGTCGAACCGGGTCGGCCGGGTGCTTCAGTGCGTGGGGACCTGTATGTCGCGGACACCATGAACCACCGTATTCTCCGCTTTGCCTGGGTTTAAGTATGGAAATCACCGCTGCAATCAAAGCAGAAGCGGCCCGTCTCGGCTTTTCCCTGTGCGGAATCACTTCCGCCCTTCCGCCGCCTCATCACCGACACTATACGCAATGGCTGGCCGAAGGGCAGGCGGGCGAGATGCTTTATCTGCAGCGACAGGAGCCAAAACGTGGCGACCTGTCGCAGGTTCTGCCGAATGCCCGCTCGGTTGTCTGCGTCGCGCTGAACTATTCACCCGATGAGGGCCGAGGCGCGGCGACGGTGCCGATTGCCCGCTATGCCCGATTCGATGATTACCACGAAATCTTGTGGGCTCGCCTGGAAAGCTTACTGGAGTTTATTCACACACTGGAACCGAAGGCAAACGGCAAAGTCTATTGCGACACCGGGCCGATTACCGAGCGGGACCTTGCCATGCGAGCAGGACTGGGCTGGATCGGTAAGCACACCAATCTTATCTCGCGCGATCTAGGCAACTGGTTCTTTCTGGGGGAGATTCTCCTGGACATTCCACTGCCTCTCGATACACCGGAAACAACGCACTGCGGCACCTGTACGCGCTGCCTTCCTGCCTGTCCAACCGGAGCGATTACTGCTCCCTATCAGCTCGATGCCCGTCGCTGCATTTCCTATTTGACCATTGAGCTGAAGGGCAGTATCCCCGAAGAGCTTCGCCCCTTGATTGGAGCACGTATCTACGGATGTGACGACTGCCTGGCCGTTTGTCCCTGGAACAAGTTTGCTGTCCGTACGACCGATCCTGCCCTGTCTCCACGCGCGGATCTCACAGCCCCCGACCTGCTGGAGCTGCTGGCCCTCGACGACGAAGCCTTCCGTGAGAAGTTCAAAAACAGCCCCATCAAACGCACCAAACGACGCGGTCTGCTGCGAAATGTCTGCGTCGCCCTCGGTAATCTCGGCGATCCCAGCGCCTTGCCAGCGCTGGAATACGCCGCTGAAAGTGATCCTGAGCCGCTGGTGCGCGAACATGCTGCCTGGGCAGTCAGCCGGATAACTGCGAAATAAAATTCGCCAAAATAAATTTTCCAATCTCGCTTTCACCAGCATATTTGGCATGGTTTATGCAGTAGTTAAGAGTGCGACTCTTTTGGTTTTTTGCGATAATTTATAAAAATGGTATTCATACTGCTAGTTTTCTGCAAATTTGTTGTTAATTCTCGGAAAACTCAGGTACAGTAATTTTAATATAGACTTTCAGTGTAACTGCAGTACCTTCCGTGCGAAAGGAACAACCGATGACCATTTCTCAAACTACTTTCCGTACCGGACTGTCCCTTGGTGTGTTTGCTTTGACAAGCCTTGCGGCTTCAATTCCCGCAGTGGCAGTTCCGGTGACTGCTGTCAGCTTTGACTCGTCAACACTTAAGCAGGATACTCCGCCTTACCAGTTTAGTTTAGGTTTCACCTTTACGACCGGTGTGAACGCTCTGTCCGTGACTTCGATCGGCTATCTCAACGACGGAGCCACTGGAAGCCAAGCGATTCATCAGCTCCAATTCTATCAAATCACCAGCGGCACTGCGGCGTCACCCGCTGCCGGCACTGCACTTTTTGCAAATCCCGTCTCCGTGACGACTGTCGGCAGTGTGCCAGCGTATAACACGTTTTCCTACACCGACCTGTCGTCCCCGCTGACCCTGCTGGCCAATACTTCCTATGAGATCGTCGGAAACAGCAATGCGAACGGATATGGAATCAATGCCGTGAACTCCGTGTTCACCGGCATCAACTATGGAACCACTGTTTACAAGGTCAACACGTCGACACCGGATTTTGACGCCAACACTTATGGTTTCAACAACATCGGTGACTTTGGACCAAACTTCAAGTTTGAGGCAGTTCCTGAAGCATCCAGCGCCATTGCTTTGGGCCTAATGCTTGCATTCGGCGGTCTTGCAATCGTCGCCCGCAAGCGCAGCGTGAAATCCTAACATCCCCCAATTCTTTAACTCAGGTCAAGCCCGGCTACTTATTCAAAGTGGCCGGGCTTTCTCGCACCTGTTTTGTCCTTGATTGACTTACGCCTTCCCTATCGTTTATAATAAGTTCGAACTGGTAACAGTCAAAGTAGTAGGCGTTTATGCGTCACAATGGCGAACGTCAAAAACAGGAGTGAAACCCATGGCGGAAGTGGATTACAATGCGGCGGACTTTAGAGAGCTTGCAGCGCAGCTGCGCGTTGATAGTATTCGGTGTACGACAGCGGCTGCTTCGGGGCATCCGACTTCCTCAATGTCAGCAGCGGATTTGATGGCGGTTCTGCTCGGTAAGTATCTGCATTACGACTGGAGCAGCCCGAAAAACCCGAATAACGACCATTTGATTTTCAGCAAGGGCCATGCCTGCCCCCTGCTGTATTCGATGTTCAAGGCGGCGGGTGCGATTACGGATGCGGAGCTTCTGACGCTGCGGCAGTTCGGCAGCCGCCTGGAAGGCCACCCGAACCCGCATGTCACGCCGTTCACCGATGTTGCCACGGGATCTCTCGGGCAGGGACTTCCGATCGGAGTGGGACTCGCCCTCGACGGCCAATATCTGGATAAGCTGCCTTTCAAAGTCTGGGTACTGCTCGGCGACTCGGAAGTGGCCGAAGGATCTATCTGGGAGGCAGTCGACAAAGCATCCCACTATAAGCTGAGCAATTTAATCGCTATTCTGGATATGAACCGCCTCGGCCAGCGCGGCGAGACCGATCTGGGCTGGGACAGTGCGGCCTATGCGGCACGCGCTCAGGCATTCGGAGCTCATGCGATTGAAGTCGATGGTCATGACGTCGAAGCGATCGACCGGGCCTACGCGGAAGCGGTCGCCGTGACGGGCAAACCGGTCTGGATCATCGCTAAAACGGAAAAAGGGGCCGGAGTTTCATTCCTGGCAAACAAAGAAGGCTGGCACGGAAAAGCGCTGAACCCGGAGCAGGCCGCCGAGGCCCTCAAGGAACTTGGCGGCGAGCGGCACATCATCGTCCCGACCCGGAAGCCGGAAGACCTGGTCCCGGCAGCACCGCCCGCAGCTCAGCCGCTGAAGCTGCCGACCTATGCCCTGGGAACCAAAGAAGCGGTCCGCAAAGCCTATGGCGATGCCTTGCTGGCAGTCGGAGCGACTTACCCGCATGTGGTGGCACTCGACGGCGAAGTCTCGAATTCAACGCATTCCGATGAATTTGGTAAAGCATTCCCGAACCGCTTCTTTGAGATGTATATCGCCGAGCAGCAGCTTGTTTCGTCGGCGGTGGGCTTTGCCGTACGCGGCAAGCGGGCTTTCGCATCGACTTTTGCGGCGTTCTTCAGCCGGGCTTTCGACCAGATCCGCATGGCGGCGATCTCGAACGCCACCATCAGCCTCAGCGGGTCTCATGCCGGAGTTTCGATTGGTGAAGATGGCCCCTCACAGATGGCGCTCGAGGATATTGCCATGATGCGAGCCGTTTATGGCAGCACGGTACTTTATCCCAGCGATCCGAACCAGACCGCGTTCCTGGTGAATCTGCTGGTGGACCTGCCAGGCATTTCCTACCTGCGCACAACCCGCGAAAAGACGAATGTACTCTACAGCTCGGAGGAGACATTTGAGATCGGCGGATCGAAGCTGGTCAAATACTCTGAAGGCGATCAGGTGGCGGTAATCGCAGCAGGAATCACCGTCCATGAGGCCCTGCAGGCCTACGAGCGGCTCAGCTCCGAAGGCATTAAAATCCGTGTCATCGATGCCTATTCCGTGAAGCCGATCGACAAAGAGACGCTGCACCGCGCCGCATCTGACTGCGGCGGCAAGCTGATCGTCGTCGAGGATCACTGGCCTGAAGGCGGGCTCGGGGACGCCGTTCTGGACGCCTTTGTCGGTGTCGGTGACAAAACGCCGACGATTGTCAAGCTGGCTGTCAGGCATATGCCCGGCTCCGGCAAACCTGCCGAGCTGCTGCACGCCGCACAGATAGATGCGGACGCAATTGCCGAAGCCGTCAAATCGCTGCTCTAAGCACCGAAATCTTGCTCAAAGGAGGCCGTCTTCTCAGGAAGGCGGCCTTAGCTTTGGAAATGGGCAATCTCATGCGAAACCCGCGTCTGTTCTTTCTTGTATTTGCAATTATTGCGATTTTTACCTTTGGCAGGACGGAAGCGGATAGTCTTCCCCCGCCGGTCGTCCCGCAATGCGTCGGTGTGAACATTCATTTTACAGGTGCGCCCGCACGCGACCTGGATGGATTGGCATCGGGAGGCTTCGGCTGGATACGCATGGATTTGTTGTGGGAAGCAGTTGAGAAAACCAAAGGCCGGTATGATTTTTCGGCCTACGATCAGCTTCTGGAGGGGCTGACCGCTCGGCACATCAAGCCGCTGTTCATTCTGGATTATGGGAATAAGCTGTACCAGGACGACTCACCGCGCTCCCCGGGGGCACAGGCCGCGTTTGCCCGCTTTGCCGCAGCCGCCGCGGCGCACTACAAGGGCAAGCCCGTGCTCTGGGAAATATGGAATGAGCCGAACGGCGGTTTCTGGAAACCGAATGCCGATGCCGAGGAATACGGGCGGCTGGCGCTGGCGACAGCACGGGCGATCAAACAGGCCGATCCCCGAGCGACGGTGCTTGCACCGGGGACATCAGGCATTCCGCTGGGATTTTTGGAACACGTTTTCCAAATGGGCCTGCTGAAATATATTGACGCCGTCTCTCTGCATCCTTACCGCGGTCCACTGGATCCCCCCGAGACTGCCGCTCCGGAATATCGAGCTGTTCGCCTTCTGATTCACCGCTACGCCCCAAAGGGCAGACAGATTGCCCTAGTAGCTTCCGAATGGGGGTATTCGTCGGTCAATGTTACCGAGGAGCGGCAGGCGCAGTATCTGACACGGGAATGGCTCTCCAACCTGGCAGAAGGAATTCGTCTGAGCATCTGGTACGACTGGCACGATGATGGTACCGATCCGAAAGAAGGCGAGCATCATTTTGGGGCTGTGCGATATGACTACACTCCGAAACCTGCATTTCTGGCGGCACAGGCGCTGACCCAGGCGCTGCGTGGCTTCACGTTTGTCAAGCGTCTTCCTGTGGCTTCGGACAAAGATTATATTCTTCTGTTCGCCGATGGCCCCGTCGTGAAGCTTGCCGCCTGGACGACCGGGGATGATCATGCGATTGTTCTGCACCCAGGTCTGCGGCTGACACTGACGGGCAGCCCGCAGTATCTTCCCATCAGCAGGGACGCTGCACTCCAAACCGCGGCTTCCTGGACTGCTTCCCCTGTAGATTGGATCGCTTCGGCGGGGGAGCCAGCTCAAGTCCTTCTCGCCTGGCACAGCCGGGATGGAAAAGCCCATCGGGTACGGTTCGGCGTACAGACCGCGACTCCGGGGGGGCTGCTCTCGTCGGTTACTAGGCAGGAGCAGCGCGTCACGCAAAACTGGCAGACGACATGGCTACCATTTAAGGCGGCATTCGGGCGCGTTCCGCTGCACTTGAATTTTCATGTCATCGTAGACGGCGTTACGCAGCCTTTTGGGGAGGAGTTCGCCGTGACTCCCTCGGACCCGCTCACGCTCTCGGTCACACCGTTTGCAAGTGACCGCTTCCAGGTTCAGATAGATAACCCTGCCGGCACAGAATTTACCGGCCGCCTCAGCATGATATCGGGTGGCCTCAATAGAAATTTTCCGGTGCGGCTTCCACCCGGAATGATTCATCTGACCAAGGACGTCCCCGGCAGCCCCCAGGCGGCCTCGGCGTGGAGCCTGAGCGATACGCAAGGCCTGGTGGTGGCAGGCCTGCCCACCCGCCGGTTTGCTGCCTTTCCAGCTATTCTGCCGTCTCTTAAACTCGTCATAGACGGTGATCTGAAGCTTCCCACCACAGTCGCAGCAAGCCCTACCGCTGGACCCTCGCCGGGCACTGCCGCGCTTCGGGCCTCCTATCAGTTTGCGACTGGGTGGTCGTTCTGGCGTGCGGCCCCATCTCCGGTTTTTCCTGCGCCGGGCCGCCTGATTGGCATGGGGATGTGGGTGAACGGAGACGGAAGCGGCAATATGATCCGGGCTAGATTTCGGGATGCAACTGGGCAGACATTTCAAACAGAAGCGCCGGACATGACCTGGAGCGGCTGGCGCTTTGTCTCATTTTGGCTCGTTCCTTCGCCTGAGGAGCGGCTGACACTGAGCCACTGGGGCGGAGCCGACGACGGACAGGTGCATTTTCCGGTGCAGATTGACACACTTTTTCTGCTTGATTCTCGTGTCGGCGCCCGCCGCGCCCAGGGGGTCGTCTCACTGGCACAGCCCTATGGAATTTATCGTGGGGAACTGAATTCACTTGCGCCGCCTCCCGCGCGGTAAGGGCAGAGGTGGACCTGTTTCGGAAAAGCCGCTCCTGATCTTCAGGAACGGCTTTTTTGCTGCTCTGTAGAAAATTGTCTGCTTTGCCGAAAACAAAAGGAGTACACTCACGACAGAGATAGAGAATGGAAGTAAGTCATTCCAGTGATAAGCCAAAAGAAAAGTGACGATACCAGCTCCACTGTGCACCCTTCCCGGCGGCTCTGGCCAGCCTGGGGAGCTCTCGGGCTGACTGCCATGATGTGCCTCCTGGCTGCGATGGGAATCATTCACCTTCGGCAGCGTGCAGATTCCAGCCGGCAAACGGAACTGATTCTGCTGCAAACCCTGCGACTTGCCTCGCTGGGGCGAATCTCCCACCAGCGCAGCGTCGAATACGGCTCTCTCAAACTGAAAGAGCAAAAGGAATGGAAAGCACTCGATGCTCAGCTGGAAAGCATGCTGAGTACCCTGCAAGCCCAAGAGCCGAAAAGTGCTGCTCTTACCCAGGTGCAGCGTGCCTTCGAGACGTATCGGCTGAAAGATGTTCTGGAACTGCAGGCGCTGGCGAACCGCCACCCACAAACAGCCCATGCGATCGAAGCGGTCCAGGGAGTGTCAGCCTGGAATCTCTTCCGGCAAACTGTGGAGAATTCCGCCGCAGAATATGATCGGGATGCAGTGCAGCGCGGATATCTGATGGATATCGTGACTGGCATCGCATTTATATTGACCCTGCTGAGCATATCGTGGAGCTTCCGACGCTTCGGACAGGATCGCTACAACAGTGCCTACCTAACCAACGAAAACATCTTCCTGCGGCGTAGTGAAAAGCGGTTTCGCTCGCTCATACAAAATGCCTCAGAAGTCGTGATCATCTTCGATCGTGACGGGATAGCAGTTTATGTCAGCCCCGTCGTGCGACGTGTCTGGGGCTGTACTCCCGAGTCACTGCTGGCCCGCCCCGTCTCCGAACTGATCGCGCCGGAAGATGCGGCGGCGGTGCAGCAGGTCTTCGAGCAGTCCTGTGATCGGGCTGGAAAGACGTTCTGCATTGAAGCGGCTATGCATCAAAAGAACCATGCTCTGCGCCTCTGCGACCTGGCAATGGTCAATCTGCTGCATGAGCCGGAAGTCTTTGGCATCGTTGTCACCTTCCGGGATATCACTGAGCTGAAGCAGGGAGCAGAAGAGCTGCGGCAGTCTAAAGAATTTCTGGAACAACGGGTTGAGGAGCGTACGGCCGATCTGGCGTCGGCGAATGCAGATTTGAAGGCGGAAATTTGCGAACGACAGGTGCTCGAAGCGGAACGTGAACAGCTTCTGCGCGAAGCACTGGAGCGTGCCGATCTCGACCCGCTGACAGGACTGCTGAACCACCGGGCATTCCATAAGCGTTTCCAGGAGGAGGCTGATCGGGCGCAGCGTCTCAGCTCTCCGCTCGCCATCGCGGTGCTGGACCTGGACAACTTCAAGTTTTTCAATGATGCCTATGGCCACCTGGTCGGCGACGATGTTCTGCGCGAGGTAGCGGTAATCCTGAAGAACTGCTGCCGAAGTTACGATACACTGGCAAGGTTTGGCGGAGATGAGTTTGCGTTTCTGATGCCCGGAACCTCGATGGCGGAGGTTCCGCGTCTGGCGGAACGGCTTCGGAACAAGCTTGCCTCAGCAGAATATTTCCCTCCGAACAGCTCGACGGCTATCCCGCTGAGCCTATCCATCGGTATCGCGGTCTTTCCCGATGACGAAACAAGCCGTCTCGCCGCCCTGGAACTTGCGGATTCTCGCCTGCTTCGGGCCAAGACCGGGGCGGATGAGGCAGATCAGGCCGAGCAGTTCCGCAAAAACCTGACCGATTCCGTGGATGGTTTTTCCATGCTGGATGCGCTGGTTACGGCGGTCAACAACAAAGACCGCTATACGCGCCGCCACTCCGAAGATGTCATGCGCTACTGTCTCCAGATCGCTTCGGAGATGGAGATGGACCAGACGCTGCAGGACGATCTGGCGACGGCGGCGCTGCTGCACGATGTCGGTAAGATCGGTATCCCAGATTTTGTCCTGCGCAAACCTTCCGCGCTCACGCAGGAAGAAGTCGAGATTATCAAGCATCATCCCGTGATGGGCGCGGTGATCGTTGCCGCCGTGCCGGGCCTGGAGCGTACTCTCGAAGCGGTTCGTCACCATCATGAACGCTGGGATGGCGGTGGCTATCCTGACGGCCTGGCCGGCCTCGAAATCCCACTCTTCGCACGTCTGATGGCAGTCGCCGATGCCTACAGTGCCATGACCACCGATCGCCCCTATCGTAAAGGCTTCGCCGAGGAGGTCTCGCTGGGGTTTCTCGCCGAAGGCGCTGGGATTCAGTGGGACCCTTCCTGCGTTGCCGCCTTCCTTGCCGCCCGCCACAGAACGCTGGCCCAGATTCAGCTCGATGAAGCAGAGGGGAGCGCCTTGACGAATTCCAGCACTTTAGACGCATGCGAGTCCACTTTGACACGTGGGTAGATCTTCGCGATCAAGCCCTCGCGGTCGATGACGAAGGTCGTGCGCTCGATCCCCATGTATGTCTTTCCGTAATTCTTCTTCTCCTTCCAGGCACCGTAAGCCTCACAGACCGCATGGTCCGGGTCGGCGAGGAGTGGAAAGGGCAGGGCGTGCTTTTCCGCAAACTTGAGGTGGGACGCCTGATCATCGGGGCTGATCCCGAGGATCGTGCTGCCTGCCGCTTCAAAGTCGGGCAGTAAGTCTCTAAATGCACAGGATTCCGCGGTGCAGCCGGGGGTATCGTCTTTCGGATAGAAATAGAGGACGACCGAAGATTTGCCTCGGTAATCCTGAAGTGAGATCTCGGCCTCCCCTTGCCGCGTGACGGCAGGGAGGCGGAAATCAGGTGCGGGAGTCTGCGTCGTTAAATCGGCCATCTCAGGTCTCCTGTTCGGTACTCTTGTGCTGCCCGTTTTGGGTCAGCGGAGACTCATACTCGCTTGAAATTTACTGGCTGGGAGGGAGCCGCTCACCTCCACCCAGTCCGTTTCTGTGTGCAGCGCTGCCGGTCTCGGCAGCGCCTATTTATTACCCACGCACGGGCCGCTCCCACTTCGTCTCCGGGACGCCAGACCGGTGATTGACCAGACGTGCGAGCACGAAGAGGTGGTCACTCAGCCGGTTCAAGTACCGCCCGACCTCCGGGTTAATCTCCTCCGCCTGGATCAGCGTCACCAGGTGCCGCTCCGCCCGGCGGCAGATTGCCCGGGCCAGATGCAGATGCGCCCCCGCCGCCGAGCCGCCCGGCAGGATAAAATGCCGCAGCGGCTCCAGCTCCGCCTCAAAGCGGTCGATTTCCGCTTCCAGCCGCTCCGTCTCAGCCGCCTGGACGCGGGGCACGGTCTCGCCGCGTGCGAGCGGGGTAGCCAGGTCCGCCCCGACTTCAAATAGCTCCCCTTGAATCCGCACCAGCACGTCCGTAACTTCTGGGTCCGTGATCCCGGTCAGTACCAGGCCCAGAGCCGCATTGCATTCATCTACCGTGCCGTAGGTCTCCACCCGCAGAGCGTTTTTCCACACCCGCTGTCCGCCATAGAGGCCGGTTTTTCCGGCATCGCCTTCTTTTGTGTAAATCTTCATAGTACCGGAAGTATAGACCGGGGAGGGGAGGGAAGTCAACGGGCGAGGCAGTGGTCAGATGCGCCCACGCTGCACTTTCGGCAAGGCATCTTATCTGGCAGCTTCACTAAAACCACGATTTTGTGTCATGATGACCTCCGCGCCTGGAACCGAGAAAAGGTCGGTTTGCTGCGAAGCATGAGAATCCACGGTGGAGCAGGCTGCACCCAGGGGAACCCACTTCGCAGGATAGGAACCCACCCCGCAGCAAGCTGCGACCCTCCCGTTTCGGGAGGGTCGACGAGTGGAAGACAGTGTGTTTAGCGATTTTAGTGGGTGCCTTTAAGAGCCTGTTTTAAGAGTCTGTTTTTAGACGACAATACTCAACAAATCTCTTCCCGCTCACCTTCCCGTTTCGGGAGGGTCGACACGGAGTGGCGGGGTGGGTTCCAAACGGCCCCGGGGTGGGTTCTTCGCGCTCGACCCCCTCAGCAATCAGAAGCCCCAACCCTTCACTCCGTCATCGCTGCCCACCCCTCGGCACCTTCCATAACTATATTATACCAACAATCTTGATGCCATGTAAGGGAAAGTATTTGGTGTGGATATTCCCCAAAGCCTCTCCCCGTTTGACAAATCCACGCCTGCACGGCTATACTCTGGAGTACTCTTTAGTATGGAGAAACATTGTGGCAGAAATAGCAAACAACTCGGGGAAGCCCCCCGTCAGCGAGATTTGGAAGAAGCGGCACACGGCGTCGCACGTCATGGCACAGGCGGTGCTGGAGATGTTTCCCGACGCCAAATTCGCCATCGGACCGCCGATTGAAGATGGCTTTTATTATGACTTCGACCTGTCCCGGTCACTGACGCCCGAGGATCTGGTTCAGGTCGAGTCGCGGATGAAGCGGATCCGGCGCGATGATTTCCCGCTCTCCCGTACCGAGAAGCCGCGTGCGGAGGCGATCGCCTATGAAGAGGGGCGCGGGCAGGAATACAAGGCGGAGCTGATTCACGACCTGCCGGAAGGTGAGACGATCTCGTACTACACGCAGGGGCCGTTCACCGACCTGTGCCGGGGGCCGCATGTGGAGAGCACGGGGCAGATCGGCGTCTTCAAGCTGGACCATCTCGCCGGGGCGTACTGGCGCGGGGATGAGAAGCGGCCGCAGCTGCAGCGGATTTACGGCGTGCTGTTTGACACCAAAGAAGAGCTGGATGCGTATTACGTGCGTCTGGAAGAGGCGAAGAAGCGCGACCATAAGGTGCTGGGCAAGCAGCTCAAGCTGTTTATGACCTCGCCCCTGGTGGGGGCAGGCCTGCCCCTTTGGCTGCCGAAGGGTGCGACGATCCGCCGCGTACTGGAGCGTTATATCACCGATGTCGAGCTGGCGTCGGGGTACGACCATGTTTACACGCCGCAGATCGCCAAGAAAGACCTGTACGTTAAATCCGGGCACTGGGAGCACTACAAAGACAGCATGTTCCCGGTGATGAAGATCGACGACGAAGAGTTCGTGCTGCGGCCGATGAACTGCCCGCATCATATTCAGATCTATGCCAACGAGATGCATTCGTACCGGGACCTGCCGATCCGGATCGCGGAACTGGCGACCCAGAACCGATTCGAAAAGTCCGGGGAGCTGAGCGGCCTGTCGCGTGTTCGGGCGATGACCCTCAACGATGCCCATATCTTCTGCACCGAAGATCAGGTCAAAGAGGAAGTCAAGCAGTGCGTCCTGCTGGTCGAAAAGGCCTATCGGCGGCTGGGGATTACCGAGTACACCTATCGCTTGAGCCTCCACGATCCGACAAATACGGAGAAGTATGTCGATAATCCTGCGCTCTGGGAAAAAGCCGAAGGGGAGCTGCGCGAAGTCTTCGCCGACCTCGGCCTGCCGTACTATGAAGGGGTGGGGGAAGCGGCGTTCTACGGTCCGAAGATCGATATTCAGCTGAAGAACGTTCTCGGTAAAGAGGAGACCGTCTCCACGGTGCAGGTGGACCGCCATCTGCCGAAGCAGTTCGATCTGGGATATATCGGTGAGGACAGCCAGTCCCATCAGCCGGTGATGATCCACCGGGGCGTCATCAGCACGATGGAGCGGATGGTAGCGTTTTTAATCGAGCACTACGCCGGTGTCTTCCCGACCTGGCTGGCTCCGGTGCAGGCCGTTATCCTGCCGATTGTAGATCGGCATAAAGAATACGCCGAATCTGTCCGGGCGAAACTCGCCGATGCCGGGTTCCGGGTCGAAGTCGATGCCCGCAACGAGAAAGTCGGCAAGAAAGTGGCCGAAGCCGAGACGCAGAAGATTCCTTATATGCTGGTCGTCGGCGATCGGGACATCGAAGGCGGGACGGTCTCCGTACGGCTGCACGGCGGCGCGGACCTCGGGGCGATGTCGCAGGAAGACTTCCTGAGCCGCGTGCGCGACGAAACAAAAGGCTAATCTCTGTCTGCCCTTGAACAAATACCGGCACTGAAGAGAGTTATCTGATGGTTTTGTCAGGCTTTTTGGGCTGGTGCCGGGTCATCTTCTAGAAATCGTATGCGATGGGTTGACAGAAATGCCAATTTGAGCTATACTTGTTACCGGACGGTGTCAGCCCACATACACCGGCTTTTTTTCTGTGGGTAAGGACTTAAGACATCAACAACAGAGATTTTCGCAGAGACCCGCGCGAGCCTCGGGTCAACATGAACGAGCGTATCCGCGCCCGTGAGATCCGTGTCATCGACGACGATGGTGGACAGCTTGGTATTATGACGCCGCGCGATGCCATCGCCATCGCCCGTGAGCGCGGAATTGACCTGATCGAAGTGGCCCCGCAGGCACAGCCGCCAGTCTGTAAGATCATGGACTACGGCAAGTACAAATACGAGCAGGCCAAAAAAGAAAAAGAGTCCGCCAAGAAGCACAAACAGAGCGAGCTGAAAGATATTCGGCTGGATCCCCGTTACGGGACGCTTTCAGAGCATGACCTGCAGACTAAAGTTAATCATGCACGTAAGTTTCTGGAAGACGGCGATAAGGTGAAAGTGACGTTCCGATTTATCGGCGGCCAGATTCGCCACCCGGAAGTTGGACGTCAGCAGCTCGAGACATTTATGCAGCGGGTCACGGATGTCAGCACCGTTGAAAAGCCTCCCACGATGGAAGGCCGCTCGATGAGCTTGACTTTGACGCCGCTCAAGGGGTCGTCCCCTCCGGCACCAAAACCAACCGCACCGTCCAAAAAGAAGGACGATACGCCGAAACAGGCCGCTCCCGCTGCTCCAGCCGCAGCCGTTGAAGCCCCCGTTGCCGAGGTTCCCGTGCCAGCCGCTGAGGTTCCCGTGCCAGCCGCTGAGGCTCCGGTGCCAGCCGCCGAGGAAGCGCCGCCGACGGCTTAAGATACGAAACGAACTCGGGATTGTTCACGGACCCGGACACAGCCTGTGCGCCGGGTTCGCTGTTGTATAGATTTGTATTCATCGATTTATTAAGGAGAGACCCATGCCGAAGATCAAGACACGCAAGACATGTGCCAAACGCTTCAAGCTGACCGGAACCGGAAAGCTGATGCACGGCCATGCCCACCACAACCATTTGAACATCCACAAGAGCGGCTCCAACCTCCGCAAGCTGACTTCAGAAGTTGAGCTGTACAAAGGCAAGCTGAAAGCCATTCGCCGCATGCTGCCCAACGGCCTTGCACACTAGACCGACTTTGGTTGGCTAAAAGTATTTTTCACTAAAGGAACAGGAAACTATGGCACGAGTCAAGCGCGGCGTGATGAAACACAAGCGCCACCACAAGATTTTGAAAGAAGCGGCGGGATACTTCGGAGCGAAGTCACGCCTCTTCAAGAACGCAAACGAGCAGTTGATGAAGTCCGGGCAGTACGCTTACCGTGACCGCCGCAACAAAAAGCGCGAGTTCCGTCAGCTCTGGATCGCACGAATCAACGCTGCCTGCCGCGCGCAGGGTGTCCAGTACAGCCGCTTTATCGCCGCCCTGCATGCCAGTGGCGTCGAGCTGGATCGCAAAGTGCTATCTGACATGGCGATCACCGACAATGCCGCGTTCAATGCGTTGGTAGCGTCGCTGAACATCACGATCCCCGCGCCGACCCACAACCTGGTCGTCACGGCCTAACCGAGTTTCATGACACCACTTGAGCAGCTAAGTCAGGTCGCCGCCGAGGCAAAAGATGCGCTGGCCGCCGCCGCGACAGTCGTGGAGCTCGATACGGTAGAGACGCAGTTTCTGGGGCGCAAAGGTCAGCTGACTGGCCTTTTGCGCCTCGTTGGCTCTCTGCCGCCCGAGGAGAAGCCGCAGTTCGGTGCGGCGGTCAATGCACGCAAAGACGATCTGACTGCGCTGCTGACCGAAAAGAAGTCTGAGCTGTCCGTTGGCGAGCGGTCCCTCCGTCTTGCCGCCGATGCTGTCGATGTCACGCTGCCGGGCAAGCTGCACCCTCTGGGAACGCAGCATCCGATCACGCGGCAGATGCAGGCGGTCAAAGATGCTCTGATCGGCATGGGCTATCAGTTCAATGAGTGGCCGGACATCGAAGATTACCACTACAATTTCGAGACGCTCAATTATCCCCCTGACCACCCGGCGTTCGACGAGCAGATGTCGTTTTATGTTGATAAAACTCATCTTCTGCGTACACAAACCACGGCCTTCCAGGCACACGTCATGGAGCGGCAAAAGCCGCCAATCCGTGCTGCGACCATCGGCAAGTGCTACCGCTACGAAGCCGTCGATGCCACTCATTCCCATACTTTCCACCAGGTCGACCTGCTGGCTATCGACGAAGGCCTCACTCTGGCGGACCTCAAAGGCACCTTTGCCCATCTTGTCCGACTGCTCTTTGGCGACGTCGAGATCCGATTCCGCCCGGACTTTTTTCCCTTTGTCGAACCCGGTGTTGAAGTCGCCGTGAAGTGGGGCGATGGCTGGCTGGAGCTTGGCGGGGCCGGCATGGTCCACCCTAACATCCTGAACGCGATGGGCATCGACTCCGAACGCTACACCGGCTTCGCCTGGGGCCTCGGGATCGACCGGATGCCGATGGCCAAATACGGTATCGACGACATCCGCCTGTTCACCGAAAATGATCTGCGCTTTCTGCGGCAGTTTTAGGACCATTAGAAATTTATCTCAAAACGAAACTTCATTGTCAAGGCGCACGAGGACGCAGAATACCAGTCTGCTATTGACCAGCACTCAGGCAACATAAATCTGATGCGGATTTTGAAGGCAGCACAATCTTACAGCAGAAACTCGTTGACATGATTTGCTGATGTGACGCAAGGCTTAGGAACCTACCCCGACTTTTGGGAACCCACCCCGACACTCCGTGTCGACCCTCCCGAAACGGGAGGGCGGGCGGGAAGAGATTTTTTGAGCTTGGCCTGCCTAAGTTAGGCCCTAGTATCGCCCTGTTACTTTAGCGAAACCCAGTGTCTACTACCCGTTCACCCTCCCGTTTCGGGCAGGGTCGCAACTTGTTGCGGGGTGGGTTCCGAAAACCCTGCATAATAACGATCAAGCTTTTTAAGGCAACATAAGCAGCTATGAAACTCCCTGTAGAATGGTTACGCGAATTACTCCAAACCCCGCTTAGCGACGACGCTCTAGCGGCGAAGCTAACGATGGCCGGGCTGGAAGTCGAAGAAACGACGGCGTCTGAGGACGGGCCGGTATTCCATACCAAAGTCACGCCAAACCGGGGTGACTGGATGTCTATTCTGGGTACGGCCCGGGAAGCGGCCGCCGTACTAGATATGCCGCTCAGCTGGTCGTCAGCTCCCCTTCCCGATGAAAACGATGACATCCAGCGATGGGTGGGAGTCCGTGTCGAGGATGCAGCCCTCTGTCCGCGGTATGCCGGAAAGCTGATTCGAAATGTCGTCTTCAAGCCCACCCCGGACTGGATGCAGAAACGGCTCCTTGCCGCCGGGATGCGCCCGCTGAATGTGGTCGTGGACATTACCAATTACGTGATGCTGGAGATGGGTCAGCCTCTCCATGCCTTTGATTACGGGACACTGCCGGAAGGCAAGATTGTCGTCCGCCGGGCGATTGCAGGTGAGACGATGACGACGCTCGATGGGGTCGAACGAGTCCTGACTCCCGAAATGCTGCTGATCTGCGATCGGGACAAGCCGGTGGCCGTCGCCGGGGTCATGGGCGGCTCGGAGACAGAGGTCTCGGGAACCACACACCATATCTTTCTCGAATCCGCTTGTTTTGACCCTGGCAGCATCCGGCGGACTTCCAAAGCTCTTGGTCTCACTACCGAGGCCTCTTATCGTTACGAGCGTTCCGTCGATCCTGAGCTTGCCCCGCTCGCCCTGGAGCGAGCCTGTGAGCTGCTGACAGAGCTGGCAGACGGGGAAGTGGTTCTCGGCCGTATCGATCTGTACCCGCAGCCCGTTACGGCGCGCACGATCACCTTGCGGCCTTCCCGCACCAATGCGATTCTTGGTACGGATTTGAGCGAAGAAGTCATCATCGGCAGTCTGCGCCGCCTTGGCCTCTCGATTGATGCCTCTGGGGAGCCGCTGAAGGTCTCTGTGCCCTCCTTCCGGCCTGATCTGGTATCTGAGATCGATCTGATCGAAGAGGTCGGGCGTATGATCGGCTACGAGACCCTGCCGGAAACACTGCCTTCCGCAGGCGGGACGGGCGGGGGTGATGCGCCGCAGGGAGTGCTTGCCGCACGGCTGCGCACGCTCTTGATTGGTCTTGGGCTGTCAGAAGCGTTGACCCATTCACTGGCCCCACCGTCGCCCTTCGAGGTTTCCGGGGAGGAAAGCCGAGTCGTGATCCGGCAGGCCCTCTCTGCGGAATTATCGGGCCTCCGGCAGTCACTCGTTCCGAACCTGCTGGATGCACTGGCCCGAAACCTCCGTCAGCGTCAGCCGGTGATCCAGCTCTTCGAGGTGGGGAAAGTCTTCAGCTGGGCTCGCCAAAACTATGTGGAAACGCGCCATGTCGCTGCTGTGCTGACCGGACCAGACACTGATTTTTTCACGGCAAAAGGGATTGTTGAAAATCTCGCTGCTGCACTGCATTTGAGCCATTTGGAATTTGGTGCCGAAGTCCGCCCACAGATGCATCCAGCCCGCTGCGCGGTGATTTCGCTCGCCGGGCAAAGGGTTGGATATGTTGCCGAAGTGGACCCGGACTTGATTAAAGCGTCCCTGGATGTCGCCGCCGGGGTCGGACGTGTCGCGGTCTTCGAGCTGGATGCTGATGCGCTGCTCGCTGCTCTCGACCAGGTGACGCGCTATGCGCCTTTGCCGCGCTTCCCGGCGATCAGCCGGGACATTGCCGCACTGGTCGATGTGTCCGTTCCCTATGCCCGGCTGGAGTCGGCGGCGCGGGAAGCGGCCGATGACAGTCTGACCGAGGGGATCGGCCTGCAGAGCGTCTATACCGGTGAGCGTGTGCCCGTCGGCAAGAAGAGTGTCGCCCTGCGCCTGACTTTCCGCGCGGCAGACCGTACGCTTACCGATGCGGAGGTGGATGCACAGATGGCAGCCGTCGAAAGTATTCTGGCCGAGCGTGTCGGGGCGGAGAAAAGATAATTACGCACCCGAATTGCGCAGGTTTTTCAAGGGTCGGTTGAGAGCCGAGCGGTTAGGCCGAGGGTGTTTGAGCCGAGTGTTTGAGAGCCGAGTGGTAGGCCGAGCAGTTGAGTGCCGAGTGGTTAGGCCGAGTGTTTGAGAGCCGAGTGTTTGAGAGCCAAGTGTTTGAGAGCCAAGTGTTTGAGAGCTGGGTGTTTGAGAGCCGAGTGGTAGGCCGAGTGGCGAAATCGAGTGGTTAGGCCGAGCAGTTGAGTGCCGAGTGGTTGAGAGCCGAGTGGTTCGGCCGAGTGGCGAAATCGAGTGGT
>JANXMY010000213.1 GCA_025354405.1 Armatimonadota bacterium | reverse complement strand
GGTCGAAAAGACGCTGATTGGAACGATTTACACACTGGACCAGGGTAAAACTCGTTGAAAAACTACTACTCCATTTTAGAAGTGCCGGTCGGAAGCAGCCTGGAAGAGATTCGGCAATCCTATCGCCGACTGTCACAGGATAACCTTGACAGCGCTGACCTTTTCGCACAGCTCAAGGAAGCGCATGAAATTTTGACCTCACCTGAGCGGCGAGCGGACTATGACCGGGAGAACTGGGGCGGACATCTGGACACGAACGCCACCAGCAGTGCTCCACTTTCCGCGCTGCCGGAAGCGGAAAAAGTGAGTAAATGCCCAATGGGAGCCGAAGAACACTGCCCGGTTTTGCAGGGCCGCACGGGTGCTGAGGACCGCTTTTGCCCGGAGTGCGGCTTGCAGCTGCAGATTTCCGGAGGTATCACGGAGCCCAAGATCGAAGCGGAACAGTCCGTCGCCCCACTGTCGATCCGTTTGGAAGAAGCCGGGGGCCTAATCCATCTCCTGCAGCTGGGAAGCAACATTGTGGGACGAGAGGCGGCGGAGGTGCTGATGCAGGACAAAACGATCTCCCGTCAGCATGCGCGCCTGGAAGTCACCGAGAGTGGAGAGATCCTACTCGAGGATCTCAGCAGTACGAACGGCACACAGATCAATGAGCGCCCGCTGGCACCGCATCTCCCGCGGGCCGTGGCAAATGGCGACCAGCTTCGGTTTGGAAGCGTACTGACCACCCTCCTTTTGCCGCCCTCCCCACAGGCCCCCACTGTGCTTCAGAACCCGGCAGACCTCAGGATTCCGGCAGAGGCGTCGGCACAGCCTGCTCTCGGCTCCGCCGCCCAGCCCAGATTGATCGAAATCCGGGCCGATGCGCCTGAAGGCTCTACCACACGCGAATTTCTGCTGGCTCCCGGAATCACCTCCTTCGGACGGCGTCCGGAGAGTACCGTGGTGCTTCAGGGAGACCCGTATGTTTCCGGCAGCCATGCTCAGCTGATCGCGGAGAACGGCGCTGTACGTCTTGTGGATGTAGGCAGCACGAACGGCACACTTCTGAATGGACAGCGGCTTGCAATCGATGAACCGATAGTGCTGTCTTCCGGCGACTTGGTTGTAATCGGCGGAAGCACCCTGCGTTTCGAGTCGGGTTCTGCCGAAGAATCTACTGAAGATTTCTCGGAAAAAGCCCCGGATGAACAAGATTTAGCACAGAATAAACCCGCATCGGTAGTCCCGACGGAAGGATAAGCAGTACCCATGCAAGAAGCCATGACAGAAACAATGCCGGAAACGGGCGGCGAGAAAGCAACCCGGCTGGAGCGCGCAGAACTCAGCGAAGGCTGGTCCGAGGCTGGCCGGATGCCGAAAATCATCGCTGCCCTGCGGATGGGCGCTAAAACCGACCTGGGACGTGTTCGGGACAACAACGAAGATAAGTTTGACTTCTTCGAACCGGAAGACCTCTCGGTCCTGGCCACGAAGGGGTGCTTTTATGCGGTTGCCGACGGCATGGGGGGACACTCCGCCGGACAGATCGCCTGCGAACTGGCGCTGAAGACCGTGATTTCTTGCTATTTTGACAATCCATCGGCCGATACGGAGGCCAGCCTGCGGTCAGCGGTGATCGAAGCAAACAGCGTCATCTACGAAATGGCTCAGTCCGTTTCGGATCGGCAAGGCATGGGAACCACCCTCACCGCCGTCATTGTGCGCGAAGACCGGATGACGGTAGCCCAGGTCGGAGACAGCCGGGCATACCTGCTGCGCGGCCGCAAGATCGCCCAGCTGACTGAAGACCATTCCTGGGTAGCCGAACAGGTTCGCCTCGGGACGATGACCCTGGCCGAAGCACAGGTCTCGCCATTTCGAAACATCATCACACGCTCGATTGGAACCTCCGCTGTGGTCGAGCCAGATATCTTCACGCAGTCCCTTCAAGTGGGTGATACACTTGTTCTTTGCTCCGATGGCCTGTCCGGACATCTGGAGCCGCAGGAGATCGAGACTATCACAGAGCAGCACAGCCCGTCTGCGGCGGCGCTTTCGCTTGTGGAAGCCGCCAATGAGCGCGGCGGACGCGACAACATCACGGCCCTTGTGCTGTCCGTACGAGCATTAACTCCCTATTCTGGGATTGGGGGGCAGGCGGAAGGATCTGTCTCTGAGGCCGGCAAAGAAGAGAAATCTTCCCGCTGGGGCCGCCGCAAGTAGGGGCGGGGCTTGCCCCCGCCCCTACTTGCCTCTTAGTCTCTGCTCTTTCAGCTCTTAGCTCGCCTTTACGAGGGAAACTGACCTGTGGCCGTATCCTCCAACACTGTTCTCGGCAAATACCGGATCATCCGCGAAATCGCCCGCTCAAACGACATCGTGTATGAGGCGATTGATCCGACGATGGCCCGGCGCGTCGCCGTCAAAGAGCTGCAGCTGCCGCTGCATCTGGCCGGAGCGCAGAAGCGAGAACGGATCGAACGGTTCTACCGGGAAGCTAAAGCCGCAGGAACGCTTTCCCATCGCAACATTGTCACAATCCATGATGTCGGTCAGGAGAATGATCGGCACTTTCTGGTCATGGAGTATCTGGAAGGCCAGAGTCTGCGCGATATACTTCAGATGCAAGGTGCCCTGCCGCTGAAGGAGACCGTCGAGATCACGCTCCAGCTTTGTGATGCCCTGGCCTATGCCCATTCGCGCGGGGTGGTGCATCGTGACGTCAAGCCCGATAATATTCATATTCTGCCCGGCGGCGTCATCAAGCTCACGGACTTCGGGATCGCGCGGATCACCACTGAGCCGAGTATCACTTCGCATGGTCAGGTCTTCGGAACACCGTCCTATATGTCCCCGGAACAGATCGCCTCGCATACAATAGACCACCGGACAGATCTGTTCTCGATGGGAATTACCCTGTACGAAATGCTGACGGGCCGTAAGCCGTTCCAGGGTGACAGCGTCATCACCATCACCTACAATATCATGAATGTCCAGCCGACCATGCCGATCGGCGTTCCAGCGGCATTGCAGCAGATATTGCAGCGTGCCCTGGCGAAGGACCCAAATCTACGCTACCAGAACGCCGCCGCGATGGCGACGGACCTGCGAGCTGAAAAGTTTGCATTGACCACTGCGCCATCTTTACCCCAGGGACCTCCCCCAGCGACTCCCCCAGCGGCACGACCTGCGCCGCTCACATTCGCCACCGGACCTGGGGCAACTCTCGATACCGGAACCGTCCCTTCAGGAATCTCCGGGCTGCCGCCAACTCTGCCGGCCCTGGGACAGCCCGACCCCGGACTGACGCCAATGGCGCCAGCAGTTCCGGGTTACCTGCCTCCTTCGCCCGCCGCAGCCTACACAAAGCCGTCGGCAGCGCCGCTGGCGACGCCTCCCCTGCGGACCGTCGTACCCCGGGCACCCGCATCAGGTGCGGTCGTCACTCCCCCGCCATTCATGACGGCAGCACCACTCAGCAAGTTACCCGCTCCTGGTCAACCCGTGCGGCGTCTGCCCGCATGGGCGGAAAAATATTTCACACTGGTGCTGCCGATCATCGGCCTGCTGGCACTGCTGGTGCTCCTGCTATGGGGCATCCGCACGGTCGTCGTATCACTTCAAAATCATAGCCGCCGCGTGGAATCCGAAGCCTCTGTTCGCCTGGCCATCAGTGCCTTGCGCCAAGGCAAGTATGAGGAAGCGGCCAAAGATTACGCCCAGGCCGAAGCAGCGGCACCCGTTGGATCAGACGATGCTAAATCTGCCCGTGAAGGACAGTCACAGGCCTATACGGCTCTCGGCCTCGATGCTGCACACGGCAATGATCTGAGCGGAGCACAGGCCGCACTGGAAAAAGCCGCGGAGCTGAATGGTCAAAATGCAGCAGCCTGGGACAACCTTGGAAATATCCGGTGGCAGAATGGGGACTCGTCACGGGCATTCGACGCCTGGGAGAAGGCCATCCAGGCGGATCCAGCCAGCGTCTCCGGCACGGAGGCACGTCAGAACGCCGTCCATCACTATATGGATATGGCGCAGAGTGCCGCGAATAACGGATCGGTGCTGCAAGCGCGAAGCTACTGGCAAAGGGTGACGGAGATAGCTCCCGGCACGGATGATGCCTTTAAAGCGACCCAGGCCATCAGCCGCACAACCGCCGACTCTCCCCCCGCCAGTGCCGGCCAGCCTCGTTAAGTTCCCTCGCCAACTTGGGTACACTCTTTGCTGTGAACTCAAACTTTTCTCTGAATACCCCTCTTTCCATTGGCCTCATCGGTCCGCGCGGCTTTGGCACCTTCTGCACTGAAGCGTATCATGAAGGCAGCGCGGGCCGGGTGATCGCATTTGCCGGACGTGATCCGGCAGGGCTGGCCGAAGCCGCCCTTCGCTGCGGCGTCCCCGACACCTATACAGACTGGCGAGAGATGCTGCGTGACCCGGCCATCGAGGTGGTACATATCGTAACACCTCCCGACAAGCACGCCGAGATGGCGATTGCCGCACTGGAAGCGGGGAAACATGTTTTCGTCGAGAAGCCTCTGGCGACCACCAATGCTGATGCGTCGGCGATTCTGTCGGCTGCCGAAGCCGCGGGGAAAATCGCCGGTGTCAACTTCGTCATGCGCTACAACCCGCTCTATCAGGCCGTCCAAGCCATTGCGGCATCGGGCTGGCTGGGACGGCTGACCCATATCGGCTTTGAAAACTACGCCTCCGACGAGGGCCTTGGCGACGACCACTGGTTCTGGGACCCGGTCGCCTCCGGCGGCATCTTCGTGGAGCATGGCGTCCACTTCTTCGATATCATCGGCGCGATTGCCGCCTCTCCCGCAGTGGACGTTCAGGGCCACACCTGGACACGTCCCGACGGGACCGGCAAAGAAGACCGGGTGCAGGCCCTGGTGACCTACGAGAACGGCACCGAGGCCTCGTTTTACCATGCGTTCAACCGCCCGGGGGCGCTGGAGAAGCAGACAGCCCATTTTGCGTTTGAACGAGGCCATCTGACGCTGCATGGATGGATTCCCACGGCTTTAGACCTGACGGCCGTCGTGGACGAGGCAGGCCTGGCCGGTCTTTCCAGCCACCTGCCAATCAAGACGACCGACGACAGAGATTTCGGAGCGACCGGGCGAACGGTTCGGGGAAATGGACGAGAGTTATTCGTCACCCACCGGGTCACCGCCCATCACTCACTGGGCGACCCGACCCCGGTATATCGCACTGCGGTTCAGGCGGCCTTCGCCGATTTTGCTGCCGCGGTCCGTGATCCGAATCACCAGCGCCTCGTGACCGCCGAAGACGGAGCGGAGAGCGTCCGAGTGGCGATCGCTGCAAAAGATCTATCGCACGCAAAATGAGGGAAATTATGTTATGGGTATGCTGCAGGTTTGCCGTATCTTTTTGATGCTTGGAATGCTCGGGACTTGTCTTTCCGCCGGAGCGGAGACATCCCCTCCTGAGGCCGGGGCTGCTCCCGCCGCTCCCGATATTCTGACTCCTGATCGCCCGGGGTTCACCAATGGCAGCGATACGGTTGTGCCGGGGCGGGTCCAGGTAGAGGGCGGGTTTTCGCGGACCAAATATTCGGCGGACAGCGGCTCCGGTCAAGTTACCGATGGGCCGCAGACCCTGGTCCGAGCGGGGCTGAACCCCAAGCTGGAAGTGCGGGTCACTTTGCCTGATTACCTTTGGCCCACCGGAGGGCAATCGGGCTTTGGGGATGGCGGGATCGGGGTGCGCTACAAGTTCTACCAGAGCAAAGACGGCAGTACGAAGCTGTCTTTAACCTCCAATCTCACGATCCCAATACGCTCGGCAGTCACCACCAGCGGCCATGTGGACCCGAGCCTGACGCTGAGTGGACAGACCGCGTCGGGGTCACGCTGGGGCCTGTCGTCGAACCTAAGCTTAGCCTATCCAACGATCTCCGGAAAGCGTATCACCGATTTTACGGCGACCGGCCAGGTCACCTACCAGATCAGCAGCCCCTTCGCCGTGTTTGCCGATACCTACGATGATCTGCCGCGCGAAGGGCCGCCTTCCTCCATTGTTGACGGCGGATTGACCTATCGACTGACCACGAACTTACAGCTGGATTTGGAGACTGGGCGCGGCCTCGGCGGGGCTGCCCCGGTGCAGTTCTATGGCGGAGGCTTCGCGATACGCTTTTAAGGCCGTGTGGGCGTGGCTTGTGCCAGACGCAGATTTGCCTCGGCTTGCGAGGAGCCGGGCGAGACCAGCAGGGCCTGCTGGAAGGCCTTCGTCGCCTCCCCGGAACGGCCTTCCGCCAGCAGGGCGGCTCCCAGGCCATTCCAGCCGCTTCCCAGCCTGGGCTCGTAAGTGGTCGCCGCTCGGAATTCAGCTTCCGCGCGATGGGGCTGCCGAAGGTTGATCCACACAACGCCGAGGTTTGCATGCGCTTCGGCGTACTCAGGCCTTTCGCGAAGGGCGATGGCCAGCGGAACGAGCGCTTCCTGCGAATGGCCCTGATCCAGCAGCACCGCGGCCAGATTATTGGCCGCGCCCCAGCTCCGTGGATTGACGTTCAGGGCCTGCGTGAATAGCGCGGCGCTGCTTTGCCAGCACAGCGTTTGAAGGCTGCTGCCCAGGGCGCAGAGCAATAAGACTGCCCCGCAGGCACTCGCCACACCCAGACGCAAACGCTCCCTCCCCTCCCCAAGTGTCCAGACGGCGTACAGTCCCCAGGAAAACGCAAGCGCCAGGCCAAAAACGGCCAGATATTGGTAGCGGTCAGCCACCGTCGAATAGACCTGGAAAACGAAGGGTGTCATCCCCAGCGTCGGCAGCAGCGCGGCCGTGATGATGCCAAATGCGGCGCATACCACCGGGTAACGAGAACGGCCCAGCCAGGCCAGAAACCCCAGTGTCACAGGGACCAGGCCGGTGAAGTACGCCCAGCTCTGCGTCATCAGCCAGACCGGGCTGCGCCCATAATCGATACCAAGCCGTGCCGGCCAGACCAGCTTGCTCAGGGCGAACGCCAGGGCGTCCCCGGCAATGAAAGGCCGTGTCCAGACCGGAGTCACGATCGCGGTCGTCACCGGCTGCGCGGAATGCGTGATTAAGAACAGCACCAGGCACAGCAGGCCCCAGGGCGCAAGGCTTGTCAGCACAGTCTTCAGCGGGCGGCCAAGAACGAGGCAGCCGATCAGCCCAGCCATCAGCGGCACGGTGATCGCGGAGGGTTTTGCCAGCAGCGCCAGCGCAAATGTGCCGGTTGCCAGCGCATACCAAAGTTTTCCTCGAGTGGCCTCTCCCGACCGAACATAAAACAGCAGCGTAAGGAGGGAGAACGTCCCTGCCAGCAGGCCGCGCATCTCCGAGATCCAGGCCACGGATTCGACCTGTACCGGATGCACCGCAAACAGCAAAGCCCCCGCCCCCGCCGCCCAGTCCGTAATACCCGCCCGGCTGGTCAGAGATTTCTTCGGCAGCAGGCGGCGCAGCAGCACGAACACCAGCACGACATTCGCCGCATGCAGCAGCAGGTTCGCGGCATGGAAGACACGCGGATCCAGATCTACCCAGTTGCCGTCAGCGGCCTGCACCGGGGCCGGAAGCTGCGCCGCATGAGCCAGCAGCCAGTAGAGTGTGTAGCTCACGGGAACATAGAGATACCGGTACGGCCCGCTCCAGAGCCCAACTAAATTGGCGGCGGAGGCGGGGTGGAGATAGGGATTTCCGTAAACATGCAGACCGTCATCCCAGCGAACGAAGCCAGCGGATAAAACGTCGTGGAACACAGCCCCAGTGACGATCAGAAGGAAGAAAGCAATCATGAGGGGACGCAGAATGTAGATACGAGGAGTCATACCCAAATTATCGGCAGGTCTGGAAAGAAGATGCAGGGGAGAATCAGGAGAGGAAAAGGCCTCCTTTGCCCCATCAATAACTACTTATCCGACGCCAAAGCTCCAAAAGTCTTCGGCCAGCAGAGTGTTGGGGAAAATCGCCCTGGCTTCGACGAGAAGCTCCGGCAGGCGAGACTGGGAGTCGGATTCGTAGCGGGGACTGATATGGGTGAGAATGAGTGTTTCGACACCTGCCTCCCGCGCCGTGGCGGCGGCTCCGGCCGCGGTGGAGTGGCCGCTTTCTTGGGCGCGGTCCATGTGCTCAGCAAGAAATGTCGCTTCATGGACTAAAATATTCGCCCCCCGGGCGAGTTCCACTACGGCGGGAGTCGGCCCCGTATCGCCGCAGATCACGACTTTGCGGCCGGGACGCGGCGGCGCGATCAGCGCAAGCCCGTTGACACTTCGGCCACTGTCTAAAGTGAGGGTCTCACCCGCTTTGAGGCGGCCAAACAGCGGGCCGGAGGGAACACCCAGTGCGAGTGCTTTCTCCGCGTCGAAAGCCCCCGGACGCGGCTTCTCGATTGCGGCGTAGCCGAACGACTCGACCCGGTGCGCCAGGCGGCGGCAAAAGACCTGGCGGCTCTCATCTTCGTAGATCAGGCCCTCGGTGACCGTCTGCACCGTCAGCGGATACCCGATGCCCGTGTGGGTCAGACGCAGTGTCGTCCACAGCCATTCTTCAAGTCCCGGCGGCCCAAAGATCGTCACCGGCGTCTCAATATCTTTCACCAGGGAGCGGCTTGCGAGCAGGCCCGGCAGCCCAAAGACGTGATCGCCGTGCAGATGCGTGATATAGATATGTTCGAGGCGGCTGAGGCGAAGCGCAGAGCGCAGGACCTGGTGCTGGGTCGCCTCACCGCAATCAAAGAGCCACAGCCTGCCACGCTGCACCCATTGCAGCCCGAGGCTTGTGACATTGCGTGTCCGACTCGGCGCCCCGGCGCCGGTCCCCAGAAAAGTCAGTATCAGATCGGGCATAACGCAATCATTGTACCAGTATGCTATACTGAAACCGTCTCGATTCACCGATCCCTTTCAGGAGAAACAGTTATGACAAAGTTATTCGCCGCGCTTGCCGCGGCTCTTGTGGCCGCCAGCATTTCCGGCACCGCCCAGGCTGCCCCCGCCAAGACAGTTCACGGCAAAGTGGCTCCGGGCAAAATGGTCTCGCTCTTCCAGGCCGACAGATGCCATATGTATTTCACGGCGGCACAGGCCAAGCAGTTCAAATATGCCTGTCCTGACAGCATGGGCAAAATGAAGCTGGTCAAAGTCTCTTCCACCGTGGCCAAGGCGGAACTGGCGAAGACAAACGCCGCCCTGGCACCTAAAAAAGTAATGTAGCTGCCGGAAATATACGCCGTTAAAAAAGCGCGGGCCAGATGGCCCGCGCTTTTTTGATGCCTCTGCGTGAGATTTTTTACGCCATCACGATATTTTCTCGTAACCCAACGGCATAGCGGTGCTCCGCCAGTACCGGCAGGGGAACCTGCTTCAGAAAGAAGCTCCCGGCCAGCAAGGCAATACCGATATCGTCAAGCTGCCCAAGGATCGGGATGTACTGGGGGAAATTCAGTGGGCTGATGGCAAACAGGATTGCCCCAACCAGCACCAGTTTCGCAGAAATAGGAACGCGCAGGTCGCGGAGGAGTCGTCGGAACAGCTGAAACTGCTTTGGCAGATTTTGGATAAGCAAACTCGCCGCTTTCCAGCCGCCGACGCGCCGAGTCATTGTCAATATTCGCAGAACTTGTTTGAATAGATTCACGGAAGTCTCCAGAGGGTACAGGTCTCGATTACTGTGTTATTGTTCCCATTATGGGACTAAATCAAGCCGAAAATTGTTCCATTAGTGCTGCAAAGTTAAACAGCGGCAGGGGATATGCTTTCCTCGTACGTACGAATGGTGTTGCGTCCGCCAGCTTTGGCAGCGTAGAGGGCCAGATCTGCACATTTGACCAGTTCGCGGGCCGTCCGGGCATCACGGGGGAACGTGGCGCAGCCGAGGCTGACCGTCACCCGAGTTGTCTCTTCACTCGTGCGGGTCTCACCGGAGCGTTTTTCAAGAAGGGCGAATGCCGTCTCCTCGACGCTTCGACGGATGCGTTCAGCGATTAAGTAGGCCTCCCGCTCACCGGTTTCCGGACAGATGACGACAAACTCTTCGCCGCCATACCGGGCAGGGCGATCGACATTGCGCAGACAGTTTCGCAGGACGACCCCCAGCTGACCGAGCAGAGCATCGCCTGCCGGGTGGCCCAAGGTATCGTTGAAGGATTTGAAGTGGTCGATATCCAGAAGTATCAGCGAAAGCGGGCGGCCGTAACGCTCAGCCCGCGCCATCTCATCGGCCAACGTTTCCTCAAACTGCCGGAAGTTGTCCAGGCCGGTCATGGGGTCACTGTAGGCCAGAGTGCGGAAATCCTGCTGCAGCAGAACGCGCTGAAGCGGAAATACCGAGTAGATCGCGATCTGTTCCAGCTTCAGCACAATCTCCGCCGTCAACTCGTTCGCCTCTGAGCAGCCAACATACAGCATCCCCAGCAGACCTTCGACACTGGCCAGCGGCAGGCAGGCGAAGGCCGCCGCGCCGGGATCGATGTTGGCGAGAATCAGAGCTGCCTGGGGCGGATCCGTCAGATCCCGGATCTCGCGGCGGGCCTCGTCGATGGGAAACGCCGGCAGCAAAGAGATTTTCCCCCGCTGACTGCTGGCTGCCCGCAGCTCGAGGGTACGTCCATCGGCACTCTTGAGATAGACCGCACAAACGCGGCACTCGCAGTGCTGCTGAACATTCAGAAGGATCAGATTCAGCGTCATGTCCAGGTCGATGGCGGACTCCATCATCTGGGACATGTCCAGCAGTGCGGTGATGTCCTGCTTCTCTGTATCGAGGATTTGCAGGCGGGTCTCCATCTGTCCACGGAGAATATCCGCGAAGATTGCCGTCACCGGATAGCTGAACATCAAAACGAGGGCCGGGCCAAGCGGCGCGGTGCGCAGGTGCGTGCCGTGGGCAAGAAAGAGGAGGGCGCACGCGGCGGCCATGCCCAGACTGGTCCAGAGACCCAAACGCATTCCATAACAGAGAGTCGCAAGGAGAATCGGCAGGGTCAGCACGCACAGCAGCGGCGAATTCGGTCCCCCGGTGGCGGCAGCGAACAGGACGACCAGCAGCGAGAAAACCAACGTCGCCGCCCCGTCACGCCACATACTGTGCGGTGACGGGCGCAGCCAGCCGCGGCGCTGCGCAAGCAGAAAGACGCCGCCGAGGGCAAAGGCCAGCGGAAAAATATGCAGAGGCGCTCCTCCGGCGGCCAGACCTGCAGCGGCGGTGAGGCCGCCGGAGGCGAGGGCGGAAAGCCAGTCCGGCATGAGTTTTTTCGGCAAGTGTCCGTTACCCTTTCTGGTGGCTCCGCCGGAACCGGGCGCGGGTAAGCTGCTCGAGCACCGCCTCGCGGCCCGTGCCACCGATTGCCCCACGGGCGTCTGCGCTTCCGCGCGGACTGGCCAGTGCAGCGGGATCTGCGTCTGCAAAAAGCGCGGAGGCGGCCTGAAGATCGCTTGAACTCAAATCTTCCAGGACTCGCCCTGTATGCACACAATCACCGACGATTTTCCCGACCACTTCATGCGCCTGACGAAAGGGCAGCCCCTGCCGCACCAGGTAGTCGGCCAGGTCGGTGGCGGTGGAAAAATCTCCATGCGAGGCCGAGGCCATACGCCCGGTGTTGAACCGCGTATTTTGCAGCAGTGTATTCATGACGGAAAGCGAGATATGCGCCGTATCCAGTGCGTCGAAAAGACTTTCTTTATCTTCCTGCATGTCTTTGTTGTAGGCCAGCGGCAGGCCCTTCATCAGCGTCAGAAGTGCGGTCAGGTCGCCAAACACGCGCCCAGTCTTGCCGCGCACCAGCTCGGCGACATCCGGGTTCTTCTTTTGCGGCATGATGGAGCTGCCCGTGGTCACATTGTCGCCCATCGTCGCCCAGCCAAACTCGTGCGAACTCCACAAAATCAATTCTTCGCTCAGCCGGGACAGATGCATCATCGTCAGAGCCAAAGCGCTGACCGTTTCGATGGCAAAGTCCCGATCCGAGACGGCATCCAGGCTGTTTTCGATCACGCCCTCAAAGCCCAGCAGGTCTGCGACCCGCCGGCGGTTGATGGGGAACGTTGTCCCTGCCAAAGCACCCGCCCCAAGCGGCAGCTGATTGACCCGGCTTCTCCCCTGCTCGAGCCGCTCATCATCCCGGGCCAGCATCCAGAAATAGGCCAGCAGATGGTGCGCGAGCCTCACCGGCTGTGCATGCTGCAAATGGGTCATCCCCGGCAGCACCGTGTCCAGATGCGTCTCAGCGAGCTCGATCAGCGTATCCTGAACCCAGCCGATTCGCTCCCGCAAGCCGTCAATTGCTTCGCGAACGTAAAGCCGTAAGTCTGTCGCCACCTGGTCATTGCGCGACCGGGCCGTATGCAGCTTTCCCGCCACCGGCCCGAGCCGCTCCGTCAGCAGTGTTTCCACCGCCATATGCACATCTTCGGCGTCGGGGTGCAGCTGCGCCGTACCTGCCGTCAGATCGGTCCGCAGCTCCTCCAGGCCATTTTGGATGGCATCGGCTTCCTCTACGGGTATTATTCCGCATTCTCCCAGCATTTTCACATGGGCAATACTGCCCTGAATATCAAATGGCCAGAGGCGGCGATCGAAGTGAAGACTGGCATTGAATTGGTGGACAAGCGCGTCGGTTTCCTGAGAAAACCGACCGGCCCAGAGCTTGGGGGCGGAGGAAGACATGGACGAGAACTCCTGAGGAGAGATTGTGGGCGCGGAAATTGAAAACGACGGCAGCTGAGAAAGCACGCAGCATGCCTGTTAGCGGACAACGCGAGGCGCTGGCAGCTATGCTCGGTGCGCCTCCTGCGGCTCATCGGGGACCCAGTCGCCTTGAATGGCTTCTTCCGTGCTCATGCTGAACCGCAGAGAGGGGACCAGCGCGAAAATCAGCAGGCAGAGGGCAAAGACGGCGGCGATCGCCAGGGCGTAGGCAAAGACGGCGATGAGGCCGAGCGACATGGCAAAGATGCTGATACCAAAGCCGATAAAGCCCAGCCCGGCCGTGATCATGCCGACCCCTAATGCGATCCCCGATTTGAGACCTGTCCTCAGCCCCATCTTGATTTTCGAGAGAAGTGGCATGATGCATTCCTTCTCGGCTCTGCCTGCCGAGGTGGTTTCGTTACTCCCCGATCAGTTTCCGAGCGGCGGCCATCACGGCATCGTAATCAGGCTCAGCGGCGATTTCTTTGACAGTCTGTATATACTGAACAATACCGTCTTTGTCAATCAGATAGATCGCACGGGCCAGGAGTCCCATCTCTTTGATCTGGACTCCGAACGCCTCACCAAACATTCGGCCTTTGTGATCCGACAGAAACTCAATATTATCGACTTTCTCTTCCCTCGCCCAGCGGGTCTGAGCAAAAGGCGTATCGGCACTGATGGTCACGACTTTGATCTTGTCGACGGGCAAGCCAGCGACATGCCGGTTGAACTTGCTCGTTTCCAAGGCGCAGACACTGGTGTCGATGCTCGGAACCAGAACCATCAAGACAGCCTTGGATCCGTTCTCGCTCAGGCTGCTCCAGTTCGTATCGGAAAGACTGTCGGCGGCCTGCAGATGAAAATCGGGGATCTTATCGCCAACCTTCAGCTCCTGGCCAACCAGGGTCATCGGGCCGCCCTTGAAAGTGATCGCGCCGGGACGCTCGTTTTGTTCTGCCATGGTAATTGTTCGTGTTCCTTAACTGAAAAGTAAGTGCCTATTTTCTAATTATACCCATTTTTCCGCAGAGGAGAACCGCCTGTTCTCGTCGTATTTACGCGGTATGGTTAAATTCGTCTTTTTCGACATTGGCGACGTCCTCTTTGACGAGAGCGCCCAGCATCAGTGGCTGTTTCACACCCTCCTGCTGACCCTGCGGGCACATGGAAAAGACATACTCTGGGACGATTTCAACGCGACCCGCCAGCGGCTAGCGGCGCTTGGCCCGAACCCCGAAGCAGCGATTAAAGACGCCCTGGCCTCTTATTGCACGAATCAATCCGAGACGGAAACGCTCTGGCACGAGGCCCGGGACCAGTATCAGCAGATGCGAAAGCCACGCCCATTCGGGATGCTCCTCGACGCAATAACGCCGGTGCTCCAAGATCTGCGGCGTGACTTTCAGCTCGGCATCATCGCGAACCAGCACCCGCAGGTAGCCCAGGCGATTGAAAACTACGGGATTGCCTCTCTCTTCGATGTCACTGTCATCAGCGAGATCGTCCACCTGTTCAAGCCCGACCCGGCCATTTTCCGGTACGGGCTGACGGAGGCGAAGATCGCTCCGGAGGAGGCAGTTTTCGTCGGCGATCGCCCGGACAACGATATCGGCCCGGCGAAAGCTGTCGGCATGAGGACGGTTCGTTTCAAGCGCGGCCTGCAGTATGTCTTTTATAATCCCGATGATCCCGCCCTGACTGCCGACGAGACAGTCACAGACGCAGCAGATTTGGCGGCGGCAGTGCGGCGGGCGGGTGCATAAGTAAAGAGGAGCGGGTACAATAAACTGCTTAGATTACGTGGAGCGGGCAGAACAGTAACTTTTTATGATCATTGAAGCGCGGGAAGATGTGGTGCGGCTCGAGGGCGCACTAGACAAAAACCTCTGGCCAACCATTCAGGCGGCGGCGAACCTGCTGCTGCGTCATCACATGGAAGGCATTATCGTGGACGGTGGCGGGCTGACCGGATGCTCCCCAGAGGGAGCGAAGACGTTCCGAGATGCGATGGATTATATCGAGCGCTACCGGGCCCGGATCGTGGTCTGCAACCTGCCAGGCCCCATCATAGAGGTCATCAGGGCCGTGCCGGGAGTACGTTCGCGCCTGCCGATTACCGGCACACTGGAAGAAGCACGAGCATCGCTCCGCTTGGCGGGGCCGGGTCCGAGCCGAGCCGTGACCGGGAACCGTCCGCCTCTGGAAATACTCGTGCCTCTGCTTAGTGGCGAAAACCCGGAGGTGGCGGCCGGGCTGGCCTGCCGCCTGGCGACTGCCGAGGGAGAAACTCGAAAAGCCCGTCTGCATGTAACGTACATGCTGGAAGTCCCGCGGCATCTACCCCTTACCGCCCCGCTTCCCGAAGAGGAAGCCGCAGCGGCCCTCGCTCTCGATGCGGCAATTCGTAGCGCCCGCTGCGAAGGGGTAATCGCGGAGCCGCGCGTTATCCGGTCCAGGGAGGTCGGCGAGGAGATCGTGACACAGGCTGCCGCACTTAATGCTTCACTGATCGTCTTAGGCTACCTGCCCTCAAACGACCCCGCCGACACGCGCCTGGCACGGGTGATCCGATCGGTGCTTGATCACGCACCCTGCGAAGTGATTCTCAACAAGCAGCCCCGTGCCTAGCCGCCAGCCTTCACTTCTTCCTCAGGGCTGCTCCCAGCCCGATCCCCACAGCCGCGGCAAGCCCCAGGCCGATCCCGGCCCGATGCGGACGGATATTCTGAATATAAGCTCTCAGCGACTTTGCGATCCAAGGCTCCTTTGACTTCGCTTCATACCAGCGCTGGGCCGCATGCTGACTCGCCATGGAGAGCGAGGGGTAGACATGGACCATATCGGCGATGGTGCGGACTGAATGGCCCTGCTGCATGGCCAGTATCCATTCGTGGAGCAGCTCCCCGGCGTTCGGCCCGAAAATATGCACGCCTAAAATCCTGCCCGTAATTCCCTGCGTGATCACCTTGACCAGGCCCTGCGCCGTGCCGTCGACGATGGCGCGGTCATTCTGCGCAAAGGGCTGCCGAAGGACTTCATAGTTCAGGCCCGCCGCTTTCACTTCTTCCTCCGTCATCCCCAGATGCGCCATTTCGGGGTCGGTGAATGTTGCCCAGAGGGCCATCCGCCGATCGGCAGATGATTTCCCCGGAAACGCAATATTGCGCACGACGATCTTCGCCTCATATTCGGCCAGATGCGAAAATTGCTGCGTGCCAAGTAGGTCGCCGCAGGCGTATATATGCGGCACGGAAGTGCGGAGCCAGTCGTCCACAAAAACCTGCGTCTCGTCGAAACGAACCCCCGCCGCTTCGAGCCCAAGACCTTCCGTGTTCGGGGCGCGGCCCGCCGCCACGAAGACAGCGTCGCAGAGAACCGTGTCCGTCCCGCCTTCTGCCGCGATGCGGGCTGTGATCTCTCCCTCTCGCTTTTCGACCGAGGCTAACGTGGAGTTCAGGCGGACATCAACCCCTTCGCCTCGCAGAATATCGGTCAGGAGATCGGTCAGCTCCGAATCGTCGCGCGGGAGCAGGCGCGGGCCGCGCTGGACCAGGGTAACGTGGCAGCCCAGACGGCAGAATGCCTGTGCCATTTCGACCCCGACCGGGCCGCCGCCCAGAATCAGCAGCCGCGCCGGGATCTCCTGCAGATCGAAGAGAGTCTGATTGGTCAAATACCCGGCGTCGTCCAGCCCCGGGATCTCGACTGAGCGCGGACGGGAGCCGGTGGCGAGGATGAAATTATCCGCCCGCAGCACCGTCCCCTCCAGCAGCAGGGTGTGACTATCCTGGAACCGCGCGTCGCCCATTCGGATTTCGACACCGTTATCTTTCATCAGGGCTTCGGTGGCGTCGGCACTCTGCACCTCCCCAATCGCGCCGCGGACAACGTTCATCACGCCCGCCATGTCCTCCCGGGTCACTCCCGGTGCTTGGATGCCGCTTTGCCCGGCGGAATTCAGTGTATGGGCCACGCGGGCGGCGTGGATCAGGGCCTTGCTTGGGACGCACCCGGTATTGAGGCATTCGCCGCCGAGTTTCCCCTTTTCGATGAGCAGGATTCGCAGCCCCAGTGCTCCGGCCATGACGCCGGACACAATTCCGGCGGAGCCGCCGCCGAGGATGATAATGTCATAGTCCGCTTTATTTCGCATGTCGAATTCTTTCCATCTCGCGATAGTCTTTCCGAAGAGGTACACTGAGACATACCCACAATGCAGCTCACGATCATCATCCCAACCCTCAATGAACGGACAGGCCTTCCTGCCATCGTAGCGGCGGCGCAGGCACTCCGCCCGCAGGAAATTCTCGTGGTCGACGGTGGCAGCACTGATGGAACCCGCGAATGGATCCAATCGCAGGCGGGCCTTCGGCTGGTCGACTCCGAGCGGGGGCGCGGTCCGCAGCTGAACGCCGGGGCACGGAGCGCCCTTGGCGATGTGCTCCTGTTCCTGCATGCCGACTGCCTGCCGTCGCCCGATACGGCGGCGGCGATTATCTCTGTTTTGCAGAATGCCAAGTCTGCCGGCGGCTGTTTTTCTGTCCGCTTCGCCGAGCGCCGCCCCTGGTCCCTCGGTTTGGTTGCAAGGGTCATCAACTGGCACTCACGGGCGTTTCGCTACGCGACCGGCGACCAGGCGATCTTCGTTCGCCGAACCATCTTCGACGCCGCAGGGGGTTTTCCGGACTGGCCTCTGTTCGAGGATGTTGAGTTCGTCCGGCGACTCAATCAAAAGGGCCGCTTCGTCGTGCTGCGCTCCTCTGTCACCCTGTCGGCACGGCGCTGGCTGGCGCGGGGCGTCTGGCGAACATCGCTTCTGATGCTGGCTCTGTATGCCGGATACCGGATCGGTGTGCCGGCATCACGCCTGAAGGATTGGTACGATGATGTTCGTTAAAGTGAGAGAGTTGAATCGGAAGGCAGCAGATGCGAGCGCAGCCAGCGGCAGGTTGCCGGGGCGCGTACCGTACCGGTGGGATCGGCCAGCAGCTCGACCTGAAGACGCTGCAGGTCCTCGGGGGTATCGATGTCGTACCACGGGGCAATTGTCCGCACTCGCAGGCCCGCCCGCTCAGCATTCTCTCTCGTCTGCTGGCATACGGCCGGGCTGCTCCAGACTACGCCTTCGAACAGGGCGGGACTAGGGGCCGAGACGCCAATCAGATAAAACCCACCGTCTTCGGCAGGTCCCAGCACGACCTCTGCTTCGCCGCACCGCAGGATCTCCAGCGCGGATTGGTAGTGCGCGAGTGGCAGGCTGGGGCTGTCTGTCCCGACCATCACGAGCGGGGTAAATCCCCATTGCGCCGCCTGGACAAGTGCCGCATGCATCCGGTCACCAAGGTTCGCACCCTGCTGGCAGGTCCATAACACAGCCGCTCCGGCCAGGGGCCCAACAATAGGCTCGATCACGGCCTGACCGCCTTCGGGCGCGTAGGCAAGCAGGACCGACGGCCCCACCTGCTTCGCGGCGGAGACGGTGTCGGCCAGGAAACAGGAGGCCAGCGCGACGATCTCCGCATCTGGATAGGCCCCGGAAAGACGCGTCTTGACCGTGCCGGGGAGTGGGGCTTTTGCCATGACGATGATCGCCGGACGCTGGCTCATACCCTTCCGCCACTCATACAGTCGCACCGCCGCAGGACGATCCGGCTCCGGCAGTGCATCCCAGGCAGTGATCGCCGGTCACAATCCGGCGAGCGGCGAGCGGCGCATAGTCGAAATCCCGGATATGGCGTGGGATGCCTTCCCAGACGGGCATCTCCAGCATCTGGTTGAAATCGCAGTCCGAAAGCGTGCCGTCGTAGCCCACAGAGATCAGCGAGCGACACATGACGCTTGCAGCGGCGGCGGGATTGAAGGCGTCGGTGAGCCGGCGAAGGTAGCGCTCGTAGTTACCCGTCCGCTCCAGAAAGTGCCGGAACCGGGCGATCGGCATGTTGGTGATGGTATAAAGGTGATTGAAGACGATGCCGTGCCGCTTTTGAAGTTCGCGCCGGTATTCACTCTCAATTCCGGCTTGCGGGGGCGGCAGAAAGGCCCCAGTCGGATTGTAAACGAGGTTCAGCAGTAAGCCGGAGTCAGGCTGGCCGTATCCGAGGGCGTTCAGCATATGCAGCCCGGCGATGCTCTGCTCAAACACGCCGTTTCCCCGCTGCGCATCCGTCCTGTCGGCCAGATAATATGGCAGTGAGGCGACGACTTCAATGCCGTTTTCCGCCAGAAAATCGGCAAGACTCTCCTGTCCCGGGACAAACAAAATCGTAAGGTTGCATCGATCGATAACATGCCGCCCCAGGGCACGCGCCTCTGTGACCAAGTATCGGAACGAAGGATTGAGTTCCGGCGCACCGCCGGTAATGTCGAGCGTCGCCAGCGGCGCATTCCGCCGCAAGACGTCGATAACCGTCTCGGCAGTCTCCCGCGTCATCTCCTCCGTCCGGTTCGGGCCAGCCTCGACATGGCAGTGACCACAGGCCTGATTGCATTTTTTGCCGACATTGACCTGCAGGGTATCAATGCCAAGTGCCTGCAAGGGGAACAGCCCACTGCGGCTGAGCGCCGCATCGAACTCCGTACTCTCAGCCGCCACAAGGGTCTCGGCCATTACCAGACTCACCGCCATAAATTCTCTGCTCTCTACATACTCACTTTGTCGATGGAGTTCAGGGCCTGCAGGCCGTGGATCAAAGTCGCCCCGCCGCGTATGCTGCTGGCGACATGGATCGCTTCGGTGATCTGTTCAAGGTTGGATCCGGCTTCCAGGCAGGACTGTGCGAACGAGTCGATACAATACGGGCAGGGGATGGCGTGGGCCACAGCCAGACCGATCAAGGCTTTCTCCCGCCTGGTCAAAGCCCCCTCTTCCAGGGTCGCCTGATAGTAGGTGAAGAACTTTTCCATCAAATCCGGACGGGCACGTCCGATCTCCGCAAATCGCCCCAGGTCTTCATCGTTATAGTAGTCTGACACGGTGGTACTCCTCTTTGCCTTTACCCAAACGGGAGCGGCTTCAACTCGCCCGTCCTGAGCCGAGCGGGCGGGACGAGCGGGACGAGCGGTTGAAAACCACTCGCTAGGTAAAAGCGTCCTCCGGACGTCGGATACGGACGAAGACGCAGAGCAGGCAATCGGTCTGCCTTCTTTACACCCGAAGGGTGCCTTACCTAGCGAGTGGTTTTCAACCACTCGAAACTCTTCTCGATCGCTCAAGATTCGAATGCCTGCGACAGAAACTCTTCCATGCTGCAGAGTATTTTGTGTCGTCATCAGGTATCTTAAAGGGCAGAGAGGTGCCAGGGAAGGCATGGAGCTCGCAGGGAGGCTACATTCGTGCTCAATCGTCCACTTTTGACCTGGGCAGCGGCGTTTGCGGTCGGGATCGGGCTGAGGGTGTTCGGATGGCTGCCACTAGCGGTCGTATTCGGCCTCTTTTTGCTGGGATTTTGTGCCGCAGCGTTCAGCCGAAAGCCGGCGCTCTTCTTCGCAGGCTTGATGCTTCTCGGAATCGGAGCCGGAGGTCTGCGGCTGGCAGCGTTCCAGACCCAGCCACTCTCAGATATTTCCCATCACGCCGACTCGCTGGTGCCGGTCACACTCACCGGAACCATTCTCAGCGACCCGGAAATGCGGCGTGGCGGACGGCTCTCTTTCTTCCTGCGCGCGGAAACGCTGATCGTGCGCGGACAAACTTCCTCGGTGACCGGCGACGTTTCAGTGGGGCTAGGGCCAGAGTCGGCGGCGGGTCAGTCCCTCGACTACGGAGACCGGATACGGCTGAGGGGCCGCCTGGAAACACCGATCGGAGCAACCAACCCAGGGGCATTCTCCTGGCGCGACTTCCTGGCTCGCCGCGGCGTCTATTGCCAGCTGCGCGTGAACCGGCCCGGGTCAGTTGAGAAGTTGGGCGCAAGCCGTCTCAACCCCTTCGTGGAGCTGGCCTGGACCGTGCGCCGACGTATGCTGACCGCGCTCCATGCCTCCCTTCCGCCGGTGGAGGCCGCGGTGCTGGGGGGAATTCTCATCGGCCACCGCACGGACCTGCCTGCCGACCTCATGGCCGACTTTATCCATACCGGCACCGTGCATATCCTGGCCTCCGCCGGGCTGCATGTCGGCATCGCCGCGTTCTGGCTGGAATGGCTCTGCCGCAGACTCACTCTGCCCCGCAAAGGGGGCGCGGCTCTCTGTATCGCCGCGCTCTGGCTGTATGCGCTGATGGCCGGAGGGCGGCCCTCCGTGACCCGGGCGGTGCTGATGGCGACGCTCTACTTTGGGGCGCTGCTCTTTGAGCGCGAACCCGATCTGCCAACTGCGATCGGGGCGGCGGCCCTGACGATCCTGCTGCTGCAGCCGACGGCGTTGCTGGAGCCGGGATTCCAGATGTCATTCGTGACTATTCTGACTCTGGTGCTGACGATGCCGGTCTGGGACAGCTTCTGGCGTCCCCGGATCACTGCCCGTTTCCAGTCACTTCTGCTCCGCAAGGCCGCACTGCGAGCCCTTGAGCTGACCGGCCTTTCCCTGCTCGCCCAGCTCGGCGCAATGCCACTGGTCGCCTCCGATTACAACCAAATTTCTTTGACCGGCTGGCTGGCGAACCTGCTGGTGGTCCCGGCTTTGTTCGTGCTCATTCCTCTGGGCTTTACCGGAGCACTCCTGTGGAGCTTTTGGCACATGGCCGGGGGATTTCTGCTCTCGGCGGCGGGGCTGGGAATCACGGGAGTCATTCGAATCGTCCGCGGCTTCGGCGAATCGCCCTGGGCCTACCGTGCGATCCAGACCCCGCCCCTCCCGCTTCTGCTCGGCTTCTACGCCGCCCTTTACGGAGTCACCCATGCCCTTTCCCGCCGCCTTGCGCCAAAACCCGCGCCGCTTTCTGCCCCTGCTGATACTCACACCCCTGCTCTGGTGGGGGGCGGTTCGCCTCACCCACCCTGACCTGGAGCGCGGCAAGCTGCGGGTGTGCGTTCTCGATGTCGGCCAGGGGGACTGCCTCGTGGTGGAAACACCTTCGGGGCGGACAATGGTGATCGACGGGGGTGGAGTCAATGACGAAACGCGCCCGGAGGACGGTGCGGATGTCGGGGAGCGCGTGGTCGTGCCCTATCTGCATACGCGGGGGATTAACCGCGTCGATGTTCTCGTACTGACTCATCCGCACGGCGACCATGTCGGCGGCCTGCTCTCCGTGCTCCGCGAGGAGCCCGTCGGGACGGTGATGGACGGGACCGTACTGCCCTATCCGACTCCGGCGTATCAAGCATTTCTGGCCGGGGTAAAAAGCCGTCATCTCTCCTACACACACGCCTGCCGGGGGATGCATCTGGACCTCGGCGACGGCGTCTCCGCAGATGTTCTGAACCCGCCCGCATCGGGCACACCTTACGGCGTGAACCCAGACAACAGCACGGTCAACAACTACTCGGTCGTCCTGCGGCTGACCTATGGCCGCACCCATTTCCTGCTGATGGGCGATGCCGAAGCCGCCGCCGAGCAGACACTGCTGGACTCCGGCTCAGACTTATCAGCCGACGTGCTGAAAGCCGGGCACCACGGAGCCGCGAATGCGTCCAGTGAGGCGTTTCTCGCCCGGGTACGTCCCCGCTATGCTGCAATTTCCTGCGGCCGGCACAACCACTTCGGCCACCCTTCCCCCGCGACTCTCGCCCGCCTTGCCGCAAATGCCATTCAGACCTTTCGGACGGATCAGAACGGCGCGGTGACATTCCTGAGCGACGGTCAAACAGTCAAAGCGGAGCCGTTTATGCCCTGAGCGGAAGCCCCATGTCCCAAGTAGGGACTAAGCCGTTGGCCCGGCTTGCAGAAATTGCCGGTCCGATGTTCGGTCCCGCTGGAAATGCAGCAGGTGGGGATGGAAATGGATTGCGTGAAAGTGCGCCCAGCGGCGCGGATGGCTGACGGCGCGCTTTGCCAGGGTCTTTTCGAATGGGGAGAGCAAAAGCACCAGGAGTGCAGTCAGCACCAGGCCGCGCCTCCGAAGACTGGTCGACGAATGCTGCTTCTTCGGTTCCAAGGGGGAAAGATGCGCTTTCAAGACCGCTCCCGCCGTCACGGCAAGCGCAGTTCCGGGCCGAGAGATCAAGTAGCGCGGCTCCCAGTGGGTCGCGAACTTGGCTTTAAACGTATGCAGTCCCTGAAAATTGTAGACCCGGCCCATACGCCTGTAGAGAAAATGGCGTACTAGGGACATCTGGCGCGATTCCCGGGGATCGTCGGCTCCGGCCAGCGGAGACAGGCCAAGGCTCAGCAGCTCCGCGCCTTCTTCGGCAAAAAGCTGGGTGGCAGAGACAATCAAAAAGTCCATCACCCCATGGGGGGAATTGGCTCTGCGGCGCATGAGGTCCAGGGTCCAGCCGGATTGCTGCCCCAGGCCAAAGGCCGGGACAAACGTGGTAAATGCCAGCAGCTGACCGCTTTCCAGATCCCGCGCGGCCAGGGTTCGGCTCTCGCGAAACAGGCGGCTGAGCGGGTCGAAAGCGCCCATCGCAAAGCCTGCTTCCCCCGCTCGGTTCGCCCGGCGCCAGCCTGCGCAGATCTCCGTCATGTCATCGATGGTTTCGGAGTCTGTCAGCGCACCCGGTGCGAACTCTTCCAGCACAACACCCGTTTTTTCCAGCCGCCGCAGATCGTTGCGTAAGTTCTTGAACCGCTTTCCCGCCAGGGAGAAGTCGTTCAGCACGATCCGTGCCTCTTCGCCCACTTTCACTGCCCGCAGGCCTGCCGCCCGGTAGGTCGGCAGGTGCTCCGGCGTGACCTGGTAGAAGGCCGGTGTCCAGTGGTGCAGTTTACATTCGTCCAGAAATGCCGCGATCGCCTCGGGAGCCGCCGACGGATCGCCCATCGGATCACCCAGCACGAGCGCATGGCGCCCTACCAGTCGGTACGCAATGCTCCAGCGGGAAGCGTGGTCAGAATCCGACAGGTAACGTTTATCCGGCAGCAGTGCGAAATAAAGCAGTGGTGCCGCACCCCATTCGGTCAGCCGCAGCCGCGCACGCGTGCGTTCGAGTGTCAGGGTCTCTTCTTTGAGCCGATAATTAGTCATGATTAAATAGTGTACCACAGATTCCGGTGAGATTGAAGAATTATGGGCACCCTTTGACAATTGGTGCTAGTAGCAAAGCACCAAATCCAGGCTCGCAGCTCGGCATCTGGCAAGCCCTTTTATTCCTGACTTCAATGATTTATACTCGCGGCCTGGGCTGTCTTCGCACAGATTATCCTTAACTATTACGCTGGACGCCCGGCAGATCATCGTCAGCCTGGAGAAGCTCAGCTTTGGCCAATCGGTGCCTCTAACACTGATAAATAATGTGGTACAATAGCGCTAGTAATCTGGGCATATTTACGGATAATCCGCAAATATTGCGTTAATTTCAAAAGAATATAACACCTATGCTAATTGAATTTACTGTGGGCAACTTCAAGTCCTTCCGTGACAAGACGACTTTCAGCATGATTGCGGCCAACCTGACCTCCGAAGACCCGGTACTGGACCGGGACAATGTTACTCCTATTAAGAAGACTTTAAGTCTCCTCAAGACGGCGGCACTCTACGGTGCGAATGCCAGTGGCAAGAGTAACTTCGGGCTAGCCCTGCGGTTTATGCGACAGATGGTGCTGGATGTGTCTCAAGTGAACTCCACTCCGGCGGCGTTCGGCGTTGAACCATTTCTACTAGATACGCATTCACAATATCAGCCCTCATTTTTCGAGATTGTGTTTCTGCTGAATGGTCAGCAGTTTCGCTATGGATTTGAGGTAGACACGAGCCACGTTGTCTCCGAGTGGCTGTTTCATGTGCCAAAAACAAAAGAAGTCGCTTTGTTTCTGCGTGAAGAGCAAGAAATTACCGTGAAGTCAGGCTTTAAGGAAGGAAAAGGTCTGGAGTCAAGAACGCGCAAAGGGGCCCTATTCCTTTCGATCGCCGCTCTGTTAAATGTACATATCGCGCAGCAAATTCTTGATTGGCTGAGGGGCTTTATTGTCGCGACTGGAATAACAGATGAACTATTCCGTGATTTCACGATTGACCGCCTCCAGACAGAAAACAAACGGAAAAATATTGTTGGTTTTCTGAAGGCTTTTGATTTAGGATTTGATGATCTTGCTTTAAAGGCCGCAGAAGAAAAAGAGGATACTCAAAGCTCTCCTCAAAGAAGCATAATTGTTACCCGCAAGATCAAAGACAAGGAGGGAAACATTGTTGCCGAGCAATCGTTTGATGCAAACAACCAAGAATCGCAGGGTACACAAAAAATGATTGCTCTTGCAGGACCACTGCTCGGCATACTGGAATACGGGCAGCCTATCTTTATTGACGAACTTGATGCCCGGCTTCACCCCTTAATCACGCGGCGTATTATTGAGATATTTCAATCTCCTCTAACCAACCCAAAGGGCGCTCAGCTTATTTTCTCGACCCATGATGCAAACCTGCTGGACAAGCGCCTATTCCGACGGGATCAAATATGGTTCACCGAAAAAGATCGAGAAGGATCCACACACTTAACTTCACTCGTGGAGTATAAAGTCCGCAATGACGCGGCATACGAAAAGAATTATCTGGAGGGACGTTACGGAGCGATTCCGTTCCTGGGTGACCTGACCCGACTCCCAATCGCGCCATAGCAAGAGACGCCCGAAATCACGGCAGATCGTGAGCAAGTGTATGCCTGACCGTGGAGCGCGAAAGCAGCCAGCATATGTGAGACGTCCGCAGTTTCAGCCGCAGAGAGCAAAGACATCGGCCTCGCGTGAGAAAAATGCCATAGAACAAACTGAACGGTTTTTGATTGTCTGCGAAGGGGAGAAAACAGAGCTGCTCTACTTCGAAGGGTTCCGTGTGCCTGGCTTTACTCCCACAATCAAAGGCACGGGCTATAACACACTTACATTAGTGGAAGAAGCGATCCGCCTCAAGGCAGAGATAGAAGAAGTTGCGAGCCGGAAGGGGGAGTCTGCTTATGACCAGGTATGGTGCGTCTTTGATCACGACTCATTTCCAGATGATCACTTCAACCGCGCGATATCCAAAGCGAAAGCCGCTGGCTTCCAGGTGGCTTATACGAATGAGGCGTTCGAGCTATGGTATTTATTGCACTTCGAAGACCATCATAGTGCATTAAGCCGCGAGCAGTATTCTCCGAAGCTCAGTGTTCGCCTGGGACACAAATACGAGAAGAACAGCCCTTCAATATACGATGAACTGCAGAGTAAGCAGGAAGAAGCGATCCGACGCGCGGAAAGTCTCCTGGCCGAGTACGGGGCGGATCAGAATCCGCATCAAAATAATCCCTCGACAACCGTGCATCTGCTGGTAAAAGCGTTGCGTGCGAATGTCACACCACGGCCAAAGATTTTGTGATTGAATAAATTTCGCAAATTCCCCTATCTTTACGCCAACCAGCCATAATTCATATAAAATTATGGCTGGATTTCGTCTTTTCTGCCGACAGATAGAGTATAATTCATACGTATAATAATCCATCATAGGAATTCGGAAAGATAGAAAGGAAAGATTTATGAAACTCTCTGTTGCTGAGCAGAAAATGCTGACACTTGCCGAAACGCTGCGTGTGGAGCTGAATGATATCCGCCTGTGCGATGACGACGGCACACCGCTGCAGGCGATCCCGGACCCGCTGCCGGCGGTTGCGTTTGTGGATGCGGAGCAGAAACGCCGCGCCCAGCTGGAAGAGGCACCCGACAATCGCTGGCTGCTGCAATTCTTTGACAAAGCTGGACGACTCCTCTCCACACGGTCCGGTCGAATGCAGACGGCCTGAACCGCATTTTCCCTGCTATTATTACTGGTTTCCTTCCCCCGGACCCCGTTTTCTTCGTGAAAGCGGGGTCTTCTGCATTCGACCCCGGCACAATCTCAAGCTTGTCTGGTATACTAAACTTATGTCAACTTTGGATCGTGGGCCGCGTCAGCTTGCTGAGGCGGTCCTGCGGGCACTTTCTCTGGCGGTGGTCGACACACCAATGCCTTCGGCACTGGCATTGTTTTTCGACGTCCTCTACGAAGCCAGCTTTCGCACGGAGCGGGGACAGCCGGTGCGCTGCAGCCTGCTCTGGCAGGAGCCGGGGACCTTCCGAACGGTGCCATTTTTGCCTGAGGAGCTGCCCCTGTGCGGCAGCTATATCTCCTTTACCTCACCGATTCCATTCGGTACTGGAAGTGTCCTGAATCTGGCGAAAGCGCTGGACCCACAAGCCTCGGCCCTGGCGGTATTCGGGGCAGAGGGTCTCGCACCGAGCATTCACGGCCTGGTCAACTACGGAGCGGATTCATCGCTGTCCGTCCCGGCGAAGTGGGAGGCCCAGGCAGGGGTCTGCGGGTCCTTCCGGGCTACGATCGTCGGCCCGGCACATATCTCTGTGGATGCGGGGCTGGACTATCCCATCGAGCTGAAGCGAAACACGCTGCGGGCGGATTCTCAGTCTCCCTTACGGCGCGGCCCGCTGCGTGACCGCCTGGCGGCGGCACTCCGCGGCCTGCCGATCGAGGTTCGAGCGCAGCTTACCCCGGAGATTGCCGCGTCGCCGTTTCTGGGCGTCGTAGCGATCCCCCTCAAAGACGGCGGCGTTTTCCGGTCTGAATACGACTGGGCAGAGAGTTTGGAGAGCCTCTGGGTCACAACCCTGGCGCGAATTCTTCTGAAAGTACGGGAAAACGGCGGGGGCGGAGCCGTGCTGATCACACCCAGGGCCGCCGATTCGCCGGAGCGGGCAGGTCGCCTCCAGGTTCCCTGCGCCCTGGAGTTTGCTGGACTGCAAACTCTTCTGCAGCAGCGCGGGGCGTTCTGGATGGAGCGCTTTGTCAAGACCGCCAAAGCTTTATCCGAACAGTCCCAGACGGAACTGGAGATACGGCCCGAGGAGATGGCGTTACCGGAGCCAGACCCGCGGGATGGACCGGTGGGGAGCGATCACGAGATCAACCAGGCGATCGCGTTCATCGCCTCACTAGCCCAGGTGGAAGGCATTCTGCTGCTGACCCCGCAGCTCGCCCTGGGCGGGTTCGGGGCGCTGAGCACCGGGGAAGACGGTGGCAAAGACGTTTACCTCGCAGGTGATGACCAGGCCTCCGAAGCCAATCGGTCTCCGGTTCCCGCCCACGCCTTCGGCCCGCGCTGCTCCGCCCTGCTGCGTCAGTGCAGCCTCGACCCCGAGGCCATCGGCTTCTTTCTCACCCAGGACAGCGAGCTGCGGGCGATGATGCAGCACGAAGACCAAATCCTCGTCTGGGACCCCGTCCGCCTCCCCCGCGCGTAGGGGCAGGGCTTGCCCCCACCCTCTTGCCTGCTCCCCCAATTATCTCACCCGCGCCCCCTCTTCGCTCATTCAGCAATGAATGCTGCGCCGTGAGACAGTGGAACAAACGATACATGGGAATGAATTCCTACGCTGCTCTACTCCCTTGTTTCCGGGTCGCCCGCCTGCAGTATCAGCCGGATTTTGTCCAGGCGCCGCCCATGCGTTTTCTCGACGACAAATTTCAAGTTTTCATACTCAACGGTCTCGCCTTCCTCCGATTGACGGCCCAGAAGGCCGAATACGAAGCCGCCGATAGTGTCGAAATCTTCGTCGGGTAGGGACAGGGTGAGGTGCTCGTTGAGATCGTCGATCCCGAGGCGGGCATCCAGGCGATAGACACCGGGACTGACTTCCAGCAGCAGGGGCTCCTCGCGGTCGTACTCGTCTTTGATGTCCCCGACCAGTTCTTCCAGCAGGTCCTCCATCGTCACCAGCCCTGCCGTGCCGCCGTATTCATCCTGCACGACAGCGAGCATGACGCTCGAGCGGCGGAACTCGTCCAGCAGCTCGCCGACCTGCCGGTTCTCAGGGACTACCAGCGGCAGGCGCATGACGGAGCGGAGGGGAAGATCCCGCTCGCCACGGGAAAGGGCGGGCAGCAGGTCTTTCGCGTGGACAATCCCGATGATGTTGTCCACGCTGCCCTCACACACGGGAATACGCGAGTGACCACTGCCCATAATCAGCTCCAGCAGGGCGGGCAGGCCGGCGTCCACATCCAGCGCTTTAACGTCGATACGCGGGGTCATCACCCGGCGCACATCCGTATCCCCGAAAGAGATGACATTCCGGATGATCTCTTTTTCCTCTTCTTCAATCGCCCCCGACTGCGCACTGGCCTCGAGCAGCGTGCGCAGCTCCTCCTCCGTAATGATCGGCGCAGCGAAGGTAGCGGTCAGACCGAAGGGACGGACCAGTAAGTTTGAGAGGCCCAGGGCAAGGCCGGCCAGTGGAGAGAACAAGACGACGAAAAACAGGAGAGGCCGGGCAATGGCAAGGGTGACCGGCTGCGGGCGGCGCAGCGCGATGGAGCGCGGCACGATCTCTCCGACAACGATGGTAAAAAGCGCACTGAGGAGCGTCACCATTACGGCTGCCGTCCGTACGGGGTGAGAAGTTAGGCGGGGGGGCAGAGAATGAGCGACTTCCGGGGCCAGTGTCGCGGCCGCCAGGGCAGCGACGGCGAAGGCGGCCAGGGTGACACCTACCTGCACGGTAGCGACCACCCGGGTCGGCTGCCGCAGCAGGAGCCGGGCACTGCCCGCCGCCGCCGCCGCACGTCCGCCGAGCGTGATCATCTCCTGCAGCCGGGCATTACGCACCGTGTTGAGGGCAGTTTCCGCCAGCGTGAAAAAGGCGTTCAGAAGCGTGAGCAGAAGCGAGGCCAGCAGGGCGATTACAATGGAGGAATTCATCGGGAAATTGTGTCAGCGTCAGAGAGGCCACGGATCGGAGATCCGAGGCTGAAAAGTGCCTGGCGACCAGGGCTGCGAGAAAAAACAACTAGATGCTTGTGAATAAATAACCAGGGATTTTCCTCAGCCCCGCCCGTAGTCGCGCCGCTCCATAGCCGGGTGGTAGAGGGGCTTTCCCCGAGTAGCCCGGCCTTTCAAGGCTGGGTCTAAATCCCAGGAAACATAGACGCGAGCACTTAAGATCACCTTGACGCTGGGCTTTTTGGGCCAGAGCGTCTTCGAGGCTCGCCTCTCTTTTATGCTAATGGGCCGGAAAGATCTGGAAGAAGTAAATCCCCGCTGTAAACAGAACCCCCAGGAGGCCCCCGATGATCACTTCCTGCAGGGTATGAATTTTCCCCTCCACCCGGCTCTGCGCGACCAGAAAAGCAAGCAGCAAGGCCAGTATACCCGTGAAATAGTCCATCGTTCGATAAATCAGAGTGGTGGCGAGAAAAAAAGAGACTGCCGCATGGCCGCTGACCACCCCGCCGGAGAGAATGGAGCCTTTACCGCCCAGCACTTTACTGATCAGAACGATGATCAATACCAGCACGACGATGGTCAAAATGACCGTGACCGTCTGCGCCTCATGTATTGCCTGCGGGTGGAGGCGAGCGATCTGGTTGCTGCCAAAAAAGAGGATGCCGCCGACGATCGCCGCCGTGAGACTGGCGATCAGCACGGCCCCGGCCGCGATATCTTTTGCAAGCTTCGCCAGGGGATGATAAGACTGGGTCACCATATCGACGACGCTCTCGATCGCCGTGTTCATCATTTCCGCGACGAGAACACTCGACACGACGAGAAACAGCACAGCCATTTCGACACGGCTCAGCCGGAGCATCAAGCCGATCAGCAGCACCAGCACGACGGTCAGGAAGTGAAACCGCATATGCTTCTGCGTTCGAAACACATGGACGATGCCTTCCACGGCGTAACGGAACGAGTCAAGGTGATTTTTCGGGCGAGGTACCTGGCGCATAGGATTAAGTGGCGTCTTCTTCGACAAAAAACGGGTGTGTTCCCAGTTCGGGAGCGGTAATGCCCGCTGCATGGAGTGCGGCCTCAGTCCGGGCCTGCATCAGCCACGCGCCCGCCTGGGTTTCGTCATCATACCCCAGAAGGTGCAGAAGACCGTGCATTCCAAGGAGGGTGACTTCATTTTCCAGAGTCCACCCGGCGGCGGCGGCCTGGCGAGCTGCAGTCTCAAGGGAGATCACGATATCCCCTAGCAGCTCCGGATCGTCTTCCTGGGCGAACGACAGCACATCGGTCGGTTTGTCTTTGGCCCGCCACCGGGCGTTTAAATCCTGGATAAACGGATCGTCGCACAGCACGACGCTGATCTCAGGGTCGCCATCGATGGCTTCAAGCCGCAAGAGAGTTGTCAGCGGCTCCGTGAGTGTCTCCAGGACCTTCAATGAGGGAAAGCAGTCCGTTCGGCGCTGGATCAAGATCGGCATGAGGGTTCTCTATCGGCTTTTTCGTGGAGACGTCTTTAAGCATCTCCGGATATTCGACCCGGCTGTGCAGCATCCCCGAAAGCAGTCGGGTGAACGCACTCTGGATGCCGCGCAGGTCGCGCTGAGTCAGGTCACAATCGTCGAGCTGGCCATCGGCAAGCTGTGCGGTGACAATCTTCTGCACGAGATCTTCGATGCGCCCCAGGGTCGGTTTTTCCAGGCTGCGGGATGCGGCTTCCGTGCTGTCCGCCAGCATCAGAATTGCCGTTTCCCGGGACTGCGGCTTCGGGCCCCCATAGCGGAACTGGTCTTCCAGACCAGGGGCGGCATCAGAATCGTCTCCGGCACACTGCTGATGATAGAAGTATTTGATCAAACTTGTGCCGTGGTGCTCCCCGATAAACGCCCGAATGATCGGCGGGAGCTTCTCGCGATCAGCGATCTCCAGGCCGTCTTTGACATGGGCGGTCACGACCAGCGCGGAGAGGGAGGGATTCAGCCGCTCATGGGCATTGTCTCCCCCCGCCTGGTTTTCGACAAAAAACTGTGCCCGCTGCATCTTCCCGAGGTCATGGTATAGTGCCCCGACGCGGCAAAGGAGCGAATCCGCCCCAATTGCTTCCGCCGCCGCCACCGCCAGATTCCCAACCATAATGGAGTGTGTATAGGTCCCCGGCGCAAGCTGGCTGAACTTTTGCAGGAGGGGACGGTTCGGATCGGACAGCTCCAGCAGGCCGAGATGGGTCGTGATGCCAAACAGGCGCTCAAACAAGGCCGCGCTGACGGAGAAAAGTGCGACCGAGAGCGCCCCCGAGAAGAATGCCCACACCACTGACTGGGCCATATCCGCCCGCGTGTCTCCCTGAAACTGGCCGATAAGCAGGCTCAGCACGATGTTCGAGACGCAGAGCAGGCCGCCAGCCCGCAGCACATCACTGCGGCTGCGGATATCGGAGACAGCAAAAATCGCGACCCAGGTGGAGAGCAGGGTCAGCAGGGAAAAGCGCAGTTCGTCACCGACCAGAATGCCCGACTGCGCCGCCAGCACCGCCGTGACCAGCATCGCCACGCGCGGCTTGATCAGGGCGGCGATCAGCATGCCCGTTGCTCCCACCCAAACCATCCCAACATAGCCGAACTGAGAAGGAGAGAGGCGTACCCCCATCATCGCACTGCCCAGACGCAGGCCGAGAATCCCGATGGCAACCAATAAGCTCAGCAGCAGCAAGGTGCGGGTGGAGCGGTAGATTTCCGGATTGTAGCGGGCCAGCCAGAAGCAGACGATTCCGGTCATAAATGCGACCAGGCCAGCAACACAGGCGATCGTGCTGGGGTCCAGGCGCGGGTTCTGCAAGCCTAATGCCTGCAGACGCAGAATTGCACCGGGAGTGACGATCTGGCCGCGGCGGACAGCCGTATCCCCGGCAAATATCTGTCCATAAACGGGAGCGACCAAACGCTGCGCCAGCGCCATTGCCCCAGCCGTGCGCTTCTGGTCCAGGATGCGGTTCGGCTGAATGACGCTCTGGGCCAGTGCAGCCGCAGCAGGTACGTATGTCCGGGGAAGAAGCGAGGAAGTGATACGCTGGGTGACGGCGGCACGCGCCTCAGCTTGGTCGCCAGGGTGATCATCGCGAATCTCCCGGTCCATCGCATCGTGAACAAACTGGTGCGTCAGCCGCTCGGCCTGATCCAGATGATAGGCACCAGACCCGGCATTCAGCAGCGGCAGGAGAACGAGGGGCGAAAGTGAGACCCCCACCTCCTGCCGCAAATCCTGCGAAGCCCGGGCTCCGTCGTGCAGGCCGGCGAGCTGATCGCGCCGCAGCCGCAGATAGGCCTCCGTGATGGTCTCGTCGGCTTCGGAAGCGGCGTGCACAGATGTATAAACTGGCTCAACGCGCGCGGCGGCAGCGGCGCGGAGCATCCGGGTAGCATCCTCGTCCAGGTAGCGTACGGTGCGCGATGCCCGGATGTCCGTGCCGCTGATCTCACCGGGCCGAAGCGCGACTTTGTCCGGCAGCAGGTGCAGGGAAAGCAGAGCAGACAGCACCAGCACCGTGCCTGCCAGCAGGCCGACACGCTCCCAGTTTCGTCCGGCCAGCCACAGACGCAGCTGGGCCAGCAGGCGCGGCGGGGCAACTTCCGCCCAGCGATCCTCTTTGCGCAGCCGACGGCGGCGCGGGAGTCGCCCAAAGGGGTTCATGGGACTGGAAGGTAGTGATGGAAAAGGCTTCGCCATAGGGCAGAATAAAAAGCGTACGCTCGGCTCCAAAATGGATTTCCCAAAACGGAACGAGCGCACGCCAAACGGCAGAGCTAGTCACGGAGACTAGCCTTTTTCTTTTTCTTCGTTGCGAATACGCTTGCGTTTCGCGGCGGCTTCGGCCTTGCGCTTTTTGTCGCTGGGCTTTTCGTAATGCTCATGCTCGCGCGCTTCTTTAAGAACGCCGGTGAGCTGAAGCTGCTTTTTGAAGCGCTTCAGCGCGGAGTCTAGAGATTCGTTCGGTCGCACTTGAATCTGCGTCAACCTTATCACTCCCCTGCATTAGAATTAAAAACTGTTTTCGGTTAGCCTGCGCCAAACAAGAACTTTTCAGTATACCACCGTCTGCTAAAAACTGTCAAGTTTGCGAGCCGGAACGCGCGGGTCGGGGACGGGTGACTGGCCATCTGTGTATTTGTCAACAGTCGCGATTTAGATGTACTGGTGAGTATTAATCATAAGAAATTAACTCATCAGCGGAGTGATGGACCGGATCAGAGACAGGCCCAAGACCAAAATATCGCGAACGTATGTTCTAATATACAGGTAACATAATGCACTGGAAGGGCGGAAAGCACAGGGTTATCATGTGGCGGACGATTCGGAAACGGACGAAAAGCGCAAAGGAGCGGCTGGCACTAGCAAAACGTCTCTGGGGCTGGACGCCTCACGCAGAGCAGCGGAAGCTCTTTTGCTGCACGGCCCAGGTACGAGTGGCGGCCTGCGGACGCCGCTGGGGCAAAACGGAGTGCCTCAGCATCGATATTGCGACCCTGGCCCTGACGGAGTCCGGATCGAAGCAGCTGATTGTCGCTCCTACCGATGGACAGGCACGGCTGCTGGGGGAGGCGGTGCAGCAAAAGCTGAGCGTGGCGCTGGATGGGTCCCAGGAAGAGCTCCCCGGGTTGAAATTGACCATCAAAAGCTCGCCCTACCTGAAGCTGGTCGTTAGCGGGCTTAAGGCGGATGCCGAGATGGCGTTTCGGACCGCGGGACGGGACGGGCGTAATCTGCGCGGGCTGTGGGCGCACCGGATCGTCGTCGATGAAGCCGCGCGTGTCCCCGATAGCGTCCTCACCGATGTGCTTTTGCCGATGCTGACCGATGTCGGCGGCGAGTACCTGCTGGCATCATCGCCGTTTGGCCGCCGCTCGGCCTATTACCGGCTCTACGCCCGAGGTATGGCCCCCCCATCCTCAGTTCCGAGGGAGGCGAACGCGGCTGTCACCTATGCATCGTTCCAATGTCCGACCTCAGACAATAAAAGCCATCTGGACCTGGCGTTTCTGGAGGCCCAGCGGGAGGACATGGGCGAGTCGCTGTATGCCCAGGAGTACGAAGCACAGTTCGTCGACGATTACGGCGCGGTCTTTCGGGAGGAGGACATCACCGCCGCGATCGCAGCGCTGGCCGGGGTCACCCTGAGGGACGGGGAGATTCATTCGGAGCCAGTGGTCGGGGGCATCTACGTCGCCGGAATCGATTGGGGCCGCAAGATGGACTTCAGCGTCGTCGCCATTCTGGATGCCGCCGCCCACCCTGCCCGCCTGGTGCATCTGAGCCGCTGGCAGGGAACCGGCTGGGATCGTCAGGCGGCCGCAGCCGCGGAAATACTGGTGCGCTATGCCCCCGTGCGAATTCTGGCCGACGGCAGCAGCATTGGCGACCCGGTGGCGGAGATGCTGGAGAAGGCGATGGTTCCCCTGAGATTGCCGTCGGACCGGCCGCTCACGGTCGAGCGGTTCCAGTTCGGCGCGGAGAGTAAGGTCCGGCTGATCGATACGCTGACGGTCGGCCTGTCGGCCCGCGCCCTGCAATTCCCTCCCCACCGGACGCTGCTGGCGGAGCTGCGCGGCTTCGAGTACGCCCCCGGCATGGCGGGCCGCCTCAAAATGGGGGCACGCTCCGGCGGCCACGACGACTGCGTCGTCGCCCTGGCCCTCGCCTGGCTGGCCTCGCCGATCCCCGCCCCGCCGCCCGGAAAGCGTATCTTGCTGGGATCCCAGATGGGATTAGGGGTGCGGGAGTGAGGTACGACAGAGGGAAGATCAGCGAGTGGTTTTCAACCACTCGGGCTCCGGGTGTAGGATTAGGATTCTTCTCCATCACCCGGAGGGTGCCTCGCCTAGCGAATGGTTTTTAACCATTCGGTCAGCCCCTGAAGCAAAATTGGGGTGGGTGCGGTAAAATGGAGGTTGGACGGAGTGGCGAGATGATGCGGGCGAAAGCCATAAATATCATGAGGCACCGCCACCGACGCAAAAAGATAGGACGATTTTTTAGAGATGATTGACCAGGCAGAATTCATTGCGCGGCTCACCGAACGTGCACAAAACAGCAGCACGGCGACGGACGAAGGCGGTCGTGTCGCCGCGCCTCCGGCAACAGAAGAGCAAATTGCGGCGGCGGAGAAACGGCTGGGAACTCCACTGCCGGAGTCGCTGAAGCAGCTGTACCGGAAGGTGGGCGACGGCGGCTGGGGGCCGGGGGCGGGGCTTAATAAGCTGGCAGAAATGGGGAAGCCTGTCGCGGGACTTATCCCCCTCTGCGACTGGGGCGGCGGGATCACGTCGGAAGTGGACTGCACGCAGCCAGAAGCACCCATCATTCGGCGGGATCCGAATATGCCGAAGGCGGATGTCGCCGCGCGCGTTCCGGCGGCGATGCATTTCGCCCGGGCCACACTGATCAAGCAGGCCTGCTGGATCGAGTCGGCGTCGCTGGAAAGCTGGCTGGAGTCGTGGCTGGACGGCGCCGCCCTCTTCTACCGGGCCTACGACGGCGGGTCGGAGGAAGAGGAAGAAGACGAGGAGGAAGAGGACGGCGAAGTGGAAGCTGAGGCAAAGGAAGAAGAAAAGTAGCGGAAGGGGGACTTGAACCCTCGACCTACGCGTTATGAGTGCGTCGCTCTAACCAACTGAGCTATTCCGCCATTTCTGGTCGTTATTTTACCCGGTCGAAAATAACCTTGTCAACCCGGTTCTTCGCCTGTGGCCGGAAATTCAAATCCCCGGCATGACATTGCCGCCGCAGACGGGGATGTAGGCCCCGGTGATATAGGAGGACAGATCGGAGGCGAGAAATGCAACGACATTGGCGATCTCGATATCCGTGCCGCGCCGCCGAAGTGGGACTTTAGAGGCGTAGTCAGAGATGTCGGGGGTGTCCGCTTCGCGGTCTTGGTCGCTGATAGTCCAGCCCGGCGCGACCTGGTTGACCGTGATCCCGTGGCCGCCAACCTCTTTGGCGAGAATGCGCAGGACGCCGTCCATGCCGCGCTTGCCGGCGACGTAGGCCGACTGGGACTCGAAGTTCTGCATGGCGCACTCGGTGTTGATGCCGATTACGCGGCCCCCTTTGCCGGCGGCAATCATGCCCGGGACGAAGGCCTGGGCCATGAGGACGTTGTGCAGGACGCAGGAGCGAAACTGGGATTCGTAGTCAGCAGGGTTTTGCTGCAGAACGCTGGTCCAGTCGTACTGAATGACCGCATTATTGACGATGATAGAGGCAGTCCCCATCTCCGCCATGACCGTGTCGCGCAGGGCGGTGACGCTGACCACATCCGTGATATCCGCCTGTACCGGCAGGCCGCGGCGGCCCAGCACGGCCAGCTCTTCCGACAGCTGCCGGGCCATGGCTTCATTTTGCAGATACTGGATCGCGACATCCGCCCCGCACCGGGCGAGTATGCGGACCATGACGCGGCCCAGCTGCCCGGTCGCACCGGTTACGACGCAAACTTTTCCGGACAGATCCAGCGTGAGCGGAGTAGAAATTTCGGCCATGTCCGCCTAAGCCTCGACAGCGACCGGTGTTAAGGACGCTGGAGCGGCGGCCTCAGCCGCTTTTGCTTCCAGTGCCGTCACGATAGATTCTGCCACGGCTTTCTCCACCATGCGTGTCGCCTCGCCCATGGAATTCGATGCACCGTCGATGCGCTTTTCGCTGACCGGGCAGATCGCCCAGGCCTTCACTTTCGCGGGCTTCTTTACCCCGATCTGGTTGGTTCCACCCTGCTGGTAATTGACGGTAACGGTGTACCCACTGATTGTTGCCTCATAAGACGCCATGGCTCGTGATCTCCCCGAAT
>JANXMY010000166.1 GCA_025354405.1 Armatimonadota bacterium | reverse complement strand
TAGGTGGAGAAGAGCAGCAGGACGACAAACACGAATAGGCCGGTGATAATCTGCCATGCCCGCGTCCCTTTCGCCAGCATCATCAGGCGGTAGACGAGGTAGGCGACCACGAGGATGTCCGCCCCGGTCCGCACCGGCTCCCAGACGTCTCCCGGTAGCCATTTGTGCCAGTGATGCAGAAGTTCTTGCATTGCGTCAATTATGGCATATGCGGAGGCGGATATGCAAGGTCATGGACCCAGGATTTGTTCACAGTCGATCGAGCTGTCCTCGAAGAATTTACGGATCTAAAACAAAAGATACTATTGCTATTGACAAACTATCAAATGAGTGTCATAATGAGGTATGTTCGCTACTAAGCACGCTGGGAATAGAAAAACGATGGATGAGCCGCAGAGAATTCAGAAGCCAACGCCGTCGCCTGCTCGGCCAGCCGAGGACAAGATGCTGCCGCTGCAGGCAATTCAGCAGGCAGTCAGCAGCATCAGATTTGGGGTCGTCCAGATCACCATACAAGATGGCCGTGTCGTGCAGATCGACAAGACAGAAAAGATTCGGCTGGTTTAGACCCGCTTGATCGCTTTGAATGCAGACCGCTGAGGCTCACTCGTCCACGAGAGGCTTCGCACCAATTTGGGTGCGAAGCCTCTTTTTTGTTCGCAGCTTGTAAGTGAAAATTGCGAGAAAACACCGGAAACTAAAGGAAAAACCCATGAACACTCAACAGACACAGTATTCGCGAACGTCAGGCTGCAAGACCGGCTTCACTTTGATCGAGCTCCTCGTCGTGATCGCCATTATCGCGATTCTCGCGGCGATTTTGTTCCCTGTCTTCCAATCCGTGCGCGAAAATGCCCGCCGAACAACTTGCGCCTCAAACCTGAAGCAAATCGGCCTCGGGGTGATACAGTATCTACAGGACAGTGAGGAAACGTATCCGCCGACCGTTACTGAACGCGAAGGACCGCTGGATGCGACGGAAAACTCGGATCTCACCGCGCTGCCCTACAGCATTCGGGGGCGACTGGCAGGGTACGTCCCGAAAGGCTCGGCGTCCGACGGCGGCGTTTGGAAAGATCCTGACGGCACCGCCTGGAATGGGGTCAATACCGGTGCAGCCGGCATTCCCAGCTCCACCGCCGGCAGCGTCGTTCTCTATTGGGCCAATGACTACGGCCTGAATATCAATGAAAATCGCGGCACGGCTACCGGGCCCGGCGTCTCGACGGCGGCTTACTTCGCCGCCAATCCGACATTTGGCTTCAACGACAGCGTCATACTGGCAAAGGTGCAGGCCCCGGCTTCATTCTTGATCGCCACGGATGCTGCCCGCCAGGACGGAGCGTTAGGACGCGGCTCCCTGACCCCGCAGTACCTGGACCCGGCGACCGGCGCGGCGACTTCCTATGACACATTCTCCGGCACGACATTCACCGCCAGCGCCAAGCAGGCGGCGGTGTCGCCCCGGCACCGGAAAGGCTTCAATGCCCTTTATTCCGACGGCCATGTCAAGTACAAGCAAGTCCAGGGCATCTGGCGCAGCAAAGAGGACAACGACTTCCGCACCGATCCGCTGGGTTCCTAACCCCAAAGCCCCCGCCTTCAGATGATGAAGGCGGGGGATTTTTCTTTTAAATCCTGTGTGCGGACACCCTGCTGTGCGCGTCAGTGTGTCCTGATTTCAGGAAGTCATCTCTGTGGTGGTATAGTTCATTCTATTTTGCCTTTTTACCTAACTTAACACAACTTTTGGTTTTGGCACTTTTCATTGCATTCCGGGAATGCCAAGAGAGTACATGTGATTTTGCAGGAGCCTTGCCACCGAGCCAACCACTGTACGTTGTGATTGCACCGGTATTGGCATCCACCCCAACTTCGCAAGAGTCCGCAAGGTCATAGTTATTTTGCACCCACTGGCTGAAAGTGTAGTTCGCCTGAGTAGTACTTTTTGCGGTATATACTAACCAGACTAACCGCTGATGCCCGCCATCGTCATTCACAATCCATAACTGACTAGGCTGGGTCGTGAATGCCGACAACACTGGGTCTGCGCCGTAAGCTGGATTTCCAGGCAGGAAAGGAGCCGTGAGCCAATTCAGGGCAATATTCTCAGCTTGGGATGTTGACAGACCAACACTGGTTGAAACTGTAATACTTGTACTGGTTGTTCCCGCGACATACCGAAACGCTTTACCAGTGAAGTTATTTATATCAACAGCGCATATATGCCCCTTAAACCATATTCCAGGTAAGGGCTGGGAATAAAATACTACTTGACCGTTATCATAACTCAACTCCTGCATCTTTAATTGGTCGAAGTTTGGATAGTGCGACCGAGCAAATGCAAGTGCGCTTTGCTCTAATTGAGCTTGGGAAAGCGGTGT
>JANXMY010000157.1 GCA_025354405.1 Armatimonadota bacterium | reverse complement strand
CATCTGACGCGCCAGTGTCAGCTTCTCCCCCGGTTGCTGCCCGGTGATAATCGTCTCTACACTTCTTTCTGCCCTATCGAACATGTCGCACTCCCTTGCTGCGTTTTCAGTAACGCTCCCTCAGACACTCCCCGTCCTAACACTCCGAATCCTTCCTTTAGGAAGGAAGCTGCGCAGCAGCAGGTAGGTCTCTTCTCCTACAAAGCAGCAGGTAGGTCTCTTCTCCTAACAGCCTCTTCAGGTAGGTCTCTTCTCCTGCGGCCAGTTGGGGTAGGCTCTAAGCACTTTGCGAGGTGGTAGGCTGTGTAGGTTTGGCGGTTATGGTCGCCGTAACCATAGCCACATGAGTGTAAACATGCATAATCACGCAGTCACCGAGAACAGCGGACGCCACGCCAAGTGTGATCCTCAAAAACTGACGAAACCAACAACAGCCGCGTAAACACAAACATTCGCTTGAAATTGTGTGGTCGGCATATCTTTCCAAATCTGAAAAATACGGGAGAGATTCATTGTTGTCACCTATGTTTTCGATAGCTGCCGCAGATGCACAGCTTTCCGAACCGTACAAGCCCATTACACCGCGACAGCCCCTCGAATGCCGTGACTACGCTCCCGTCATTGTGCAGTCTTAGCCCAATCCAAAAATGGGAAAATAGAGTTTACCCTAAGAAAATCCTGGGAATAATTACAGCGTGCCTAAATAATTGGGCACTTTGTACTCGCATTCGCGAGATTAGAAAAGATATTTCCCATGGCAGACATCGTTGACACAGCAGTCGCCGCCGGGTCGTTTACGACTCTGGTCGCCGCCATTCAGGCCGCAGGCCTCGTGGACACACTCAAAAGTGCCGGTCCCTTCACCGTATTCGCACCAACCGACGCTGCATTCGCAAAGCTTCCCGCCGGAACAGTTGAAGGTCTGCTTCAGGACATTCCGAAGCTGACCCAGGTCCTGACCTACCATGTCGTTCCCGGTGCCGTAATGTCCACCGATATTACCGGCCCGATGAACCCGGCAACCGTTCAGGGTGGAACGCTCAAGATTGACCCGACCAACGGGGTCAAAGTGAACAACGCCACCGTCGTCACCCCCGACATCAAGGCGGATAACGGAGTTATCCATGTGATCGATACCGTTCTCCTGCCCTCGTAGTCAGGTCACTCGAAAAAAGCCCGGCACAACTCTCAAAAGTCGTATCGGGCTTTTTTGCGGTCCGAGTGCTACGTGTTTATCACGGTTTCACACCCCGTAAATCTTCGCCAGCGTCTGGTCAAAAGTCAGCGGATCGATCCCGAAAACCTCTTTGACGGACAGCTCGGTCGTGATATTGTCGCGGCCTAAGTTTTTGAGCTGATCGCGCGTGACCGGAGGCTTGGGCAGGAGCTTCTCCATCACGGTCGCGGCGACAAAGAGCAGGGGAATGGGCGCGTGCAGCAGCTTTTTCTTCGGCTGCCCCAGCTTCTTGGCGAGGCTCTGGATGATCTCATTGAAGGAAACCTGCGTGCCCCCCCCGACTTCGTAGACCTGATTGATCGTCTCGCCCATGCTCAGGGATTTGACGACACACTCCACCAAATCCTCGATCCAGATCGGCTGGAACAGGTTATAGCCATTGCCGGGAACGGGAATCACCGGGAAGGGAAGCGGAAGCGGGAGCCCGCCGTGCAGGATCAGATCTTTCATCTGGGCGATAAACTCACCATCTGAGCCGAGTATCAGCGAAGGGCGAAAAATTGTATAAGGGAGCTTGCTGCCGATCACGATCCGCTCGGCCTGATATTTGGTCCGCGAATACTCCGCCAGCGCATTTCCTGACGACCCGAGGGCACTCATGTAAATAAAGCGCCCGTCGAAGCCAGCTCGCATGGCCTCATCGACCACGTTACGCGTTCCCTCGACATGAATGCGCTGGAACGTCTGCCCTTTGCTCTTGACTTCCTGGATAATGCCGACCAAATGGATAATCGCATCGACGTCCTGAAACATCTCCGGGGTCAGCGTCAGTGCGTCGGAAACATCAGCGCCGCGTACATATTCCACTCCGTCCACCTGATACTTACGCACGGGAATCTGCCGGACCAGCCCGCGCACCGGGTGCCCGATCTTCACCAGCCCCGCACAGATATGCCGCCCGACAAACCCCGATGCCCCCGTGACTAAAACCGTCATACGCTCATTCCTCCGCCTTCCAGAAATTATTCCGAATAAAGTGCTGACGTCATGATACCCTACTCAAGCATGAATGAAAAGAAGGGAAACAAGATGAATTTTATATAAAGACTGGCAAAAAGGTTGAAATCCGGAGGGCATCTATGGCACAATAGAACCACAGAGTCCAGGAGACCTTCCATGCAGACCACTGTTAAAAACTTCTTTTTCCGCAGCCTTTTCCATAAATCTACCCACGCGCCTCGAATCCGGCACCGCACTTCGGCGGCGGAAACGCGAATGCGGGAGGCAGATGAGACCGTTCGAAATGTGCAGAAAGAGCGGCAGGCGATGCTGCGCTTTCTGGCCTATCTCACCCCGTACGCACCGCTGTTTGCCGCGGCGACTCTCTGCGGAATCACCAATTATGCGATTGGCTGGGTCGTACCGAATGTCGCTGGGTATGTGCTCGACCTGGTCAGCCACTCTAATCGTCATGTAGGCCGGGTCAATCCGCTCTATCCCGCTTTGGACCATCTGCTGGCGGCACTCGCCCCGCAGGCCACTTTGACCGATAAGATCAACTTCGCCTTGGTCGGCGTGATCTTTCTGCTGGCCTGCTCGGGCGGGGTCATCTTCCTACGCTCATTTCTGGCGAATGTCGGCGGCCAGCGCGTCATCTTCAAGCTGCGAAACGATCTTTACGAGCATATTCAGAGTTTGTCACTCTCGTTTTTCCAGCAGAACCGCTCCGGGTCCATCGTCTCACGGCTGACTTCGGATATCGCGCTGGCACAGAACTTCATCGGCAATGCCTGTACGCTGCTCTGGATGGACTCGCTGTCGGTGATCGGCGTGGTGATCTGGCTCTTCGTGCTGTCGCCGCGCATGGCCCTCATCTCGATTATCGTCCTGCCGCTCTGGGTCATCAGCGTTCGCTTCTTCGGCCAGCGCATCCGCAAGGCGTCGCACGCCGTGCAGGAGGGCCTGTCGGAGCTTTCGGGATCGGTGCAAGAGAAGGTCGCAGGAGCATCCGTGGTGCAGGCGTTCGCCCGGGAGAAGCGCGAGACACGCCTGTTTCACCGGATGCACCGCAGCCTCTACGACCGGCAGATCAGCACCGTGCGTTTGCAGGCCCTGAATATGACGTCGTCGAACCTGCTCACCGGTATCGCTCCGATCACCGTGCTGCTATTCGGGGCACATGAGGTGCTGAACGGCCGCATGACTCCTGGTATGATGATCACGTTCTATCTGTCGCTTGGCATGTTCTATATGCCCCTTCAGAGACTGACGGACCTGGCCGCTGTGATCGCCAATGCCGGGGCGGCAATCGAGCGTATCTTTGATATCTTCGACATCGCTCCCGATATCGCCGATGCTCCCAGTGCCGCCGCCCTGCCGGAGCGGATCGAGGGTCGTGTCACCCTGCGGAACGTCTCGTTCGGCTACGATCCCGAGGTGCCTATCCTCAAAGGCCTGAACCTGGATATTCAGCCCGGCGAAGTCGTGGCCTTTGTTGGGCCATCCGGGGCAGGGAAATCGACACTAGTCAATTTAATTCCGCGTTTCTACGACGTTACGAAGGGCCAGATTCTCGTGGATGGCCTGGACATTGCCTCGGTCAAGGTCAAATCCCTGCGAAATGCCATCGGCATGGTCCTTCAGGACAATATTTTGTTCACGGGGACCATTAAAGATAATATTCTTTATGGCCGCCCCGGTGCGAGCGATGACGAGATCGTCGCTGCCGCAGTCGCTGCCAATGCCAGCCACTTCATCGAAGCCCTGCCCGACGGCTACGAGACGGAAATTGGGGAGCGCGGAACCAAGCTTTCAGGCGGCCAGAAGCAGCGCCTGGCCATTACCCGGGCCTTTCTGAGGGACCCGCGTATCCTGATTCTCGACGAAGCGACGTCAGCCCTCGATAGCGAGAGCGAAAAGCTGATCCAGAATGCCCTGAATAAGCTCATGATCGGACGCACGACGCTGATCATTGCTCACCGGCTGTCGACCATTATGCACGCGGATAAGATCGTCACAATGGCGGACGGTAAGATCGTCGAAGTCGGCAGCCACACAGAGCTTCTCGCAAAGCACGGCCTTTACTATCATCTGTACAAGGCCCAGTTCGAGCATGCATTCCTGCAGGACAACCCGTTCCGAGAAACCGCGGGCGATAAGACACATGATTTCGCAGGGGTGAACAATTAGCGACTTTCCTATTTTCCGATTGGAGCATTTGACTGCAAGCTACTCCCTCAACGGGATCAATCAAATAAGGATATCTTCATCAAACGATCTCGCTTCTTTCCTCTCCTTGCCCTCCTGCTGATACTGGTCTCGCTGGTCTCCACCGAGACCGCGGAAGTCTGGTGCCGCATCGCTGTCGGTGCGACCTTAGACACCGACGATGACGACAGTCTTTATTTCCAAGGCCAGGGCAGGATAACTCCCGTGTCAGGGAATCTGACACGCGTCTTATTTTCCGCCGCACCTGCGGACTGCTCCCTGGTCGATGAGCCAACTTTCCACCTGCCTCATCTTACTGTGGTCGCAGGCCCTGTGTGGTCGCCGCGCATCAGCATCGTCACGGAGACCGTAGTTTACTCCTCCCAACCGCGTCCGCCGGCAGCGAAACGCATCCGCTTTGTGCGGCCTCCCCCTCGTGCCCCACCCGCCTCCTAAGCTTTTCGGATTTCTTTTTCCCATTGATAGAAAGCTAAGGACTTATTGACATACAAAACTTTTCACACACACAAACTTCGATCCGGCTTCACGCTGATCGAGCTGCTCATTGTCGTCGCCATCATCGCCGTGCTGGCTGCGATTCTCTATCCCGTCTTTCAAAAAGTGCGGGAGAATGCCCGCGCCACCGTTTGCCTCTCAAATTACCATCAGATCGGGCTGGCGATCCATCAGTATGCAAATGATTCTGACGGTCAGACGCCGCCCGACGGCGGCTCCTTCAGCGGCCTGATCACCGACTGTGCGCCGTACACCCATACGGCGGGGCTCTTCATTTGCCCGGATGATTACGACAGGATCAAGGAGGGGCGGGCGGGGACGTATCGCATGGCAAGTCTCTATCAGGGCCTGCCGATCTCCTGCGGATGGAAGGACCCCTATAACATGGCTATTCTTGCCCAGCCTGCTCAAACGACCCTGGCATACGAGGCCGAGCAGGACTTCACGCAGTCGCCGATCGTCACCACTTATCGGCACCGGGGTGGAACCCAGATCCTGGCATTCGATAGCCACACCCGCTGGGTACGCGGTGTCTCCAAAGACGCCGACGATTGAAAGCGCACAAAAAAACTCCTCTCCGTTTCCGGAGAGGAGTTTTTTTCTTACTGCCCGTAGACGAGCACGACAAACGTGCCGGGGAGATAGCTGCGCCGCCAGCGCGGCTCTCCGGGCACAGCGGGTGCAGACTTCGCAGTGACCACGAACACATGGTGCGTCTTAGTATCGAGGGCCAGAGTGCGTGCCCCCTCCTGCGTCGGCACGGTCTGGACGACGGAGTATGTATTCGGCGTATCTTCATGCAGAACGGTCAAGCTGCCATCCTGGCCATTGGAGCTGAAAGCCAGCTGCGTCTTCAGGTCGAAGCCTGCGGCATCCGGGCCGTTGCCGACCGCAGGTGTTGCAACGACAGCGCCGGTATCGGCATTCAGCACGACCATCTTCTGGCCGTCACACACGGCGAAGAGGCGGCGGTTTTTCGTGTCCATCGCCAGCCCGGAAGGGCTTTCAGCGGTGAGAGGCCAGCGGGACTTAATCGCCAG
>JANXMY010000156.1 GCA_025354405.1 Armatimonadota bacterium | reverse complement strand
CATCTGACGCGCCAGTGTCAGCTTCTCCCCCGGTTGCTGCCCGGTGATAATCGTCTCTACACTTCTTTCTGCCCTATCGAACATGTCGCACTCCCTTGCTGCGTTTTCAGTAACGCTCCCTCAGACACTCCCCGTCCTAACCCTCCAAGTCCTTCCTTTAGGAAGGAAGCTGCGCAGCAGCAGGTAGGTCTCTTCTCCGGCGGCCTTTCGGGTAGGTCTCTTCTCCGGCGGGCTCTCCGGCAGGTCTCCATCCCCCCTGCACCCGGTAATTATCCCTGCTTGCCTTTTTCTCCCCAAGCGGTTATACTAGGATTACTTATGAATGTGATTGCCGGTGCAAAAACAGATCCGGGCCAGCGGGCCAACAATGAAGACCTGTATGCGGTCGTGGACACGCGCAATCATCAGATGCGTGTTGATGGGGCCTTAATTATTGCCGACGGCATGGGTGGGCGCTCCTTCGGCGAGCAGGCGTCCGCCGCTGCCGTGGAGACGGTGGAATCGGTGCTGGCCGAGATGCTTGACAGCCACCGTGAGGGGGAAGTTGTCATCGCCGATGCGCTTGCCACCGCCCTGCGTAAGGCCAACGCCAAAGTCTACGAACTTTCCCACGCCGAAGAAGACCGTCGGGGCATGGGGACTACCTGCGTCGCGGCAGTCATTGACGGCGAAACACTGTATGTCGCCCACGCTGGAGACAGCCGCGCGTATCTGCTGCGCGAGGGGCTGCTCAAACAGCTGACCGCCGACCACTCCTATGTCGCGGAACAGGTGCGTGCCGGGGCGATCTCCGAAGAAGGCGCCCGCAAATCCCGCTTCCGCAATATCATCACTCGGGCCGTTGGGATCGAGCCGTCGATTGAAGCCGACGTTGCGCAATTCGAAGTCCGCCCCGGCGATGTCGTCCTGCTTTGCACCGACGGCCTGAGCAACATGGTCGAGGAAAACGATATCGCGCGGACTTTGTCTCAGGCGACGACGCCTCAGGCCGGGGCCGATCGCCTGGTGCAGATGGCGAATAAAAATGGCGGCAAAGACAACATTACCGCAGTCGTCGCGCATTTGAAGGCGGGGACGCGCACGCTGCGGATGCAGGTCGCCGACCTCATCCGTTCTCCTGTCGCCGCGGGATCCGCTCCCTGGGCGGACGACCCCTCGAGCATCCCGCATGCCTCTCCTTCCCGTCCTGCTCCACTTCTGGGCGCTCTGGTCGGTCTGCTCACGGCATTTAGCCTGGGAGCAGCCCTCTGGTTCGGGACCCTGCTGACACAGGCGGGGTATCATTTCCAGAGTGCGCCGCCTTTCGCCGTGCGTCCGCGCCCGGTCATCGCGGCCCCTCCTAAAGTCTTTGACGCGGCTCACGTGGCCTATGCCTCGCCGACGGTTTTGTATCCAATGCCGGTTCGCGGCGACCTGCTGACGGTCAGCCCGAAAGACGGCCTGATCACGGTCGCAGCGCTTTCGGGAACAGTCGTCGTGCTTTCTCCGGAGGGGGGCATACTGCGGTACAAGTTCCAGCTTCCCGCGGTTCGCGCCAAAGCGCCCGCTGCTGCCGGAGCTCTGGGAGCCAATGGCGCGACCCTGCATATCGCCGCCGACCCGCAGGGCAATCTTTACGTCTCCGATGCCCTGGCGAAGACGGTGACGAAGTATCAGCCAAACGGCGTCGCTCTGGGCCTGGTCTCGCACCTTTCCCTGACAAACCCGCAGGCCATTGCGGCGTCTTCCGACGGGACAATCTACTTAATCGATGGCGAGCGCCTGAAAGTTTTGCACGCGAAGCCGTCGACGACGCCACTTCCGCCCATTCCTACACCAGGGACCGTGAAGCTGACGGCGACGCCGAGCTTCAACCCGGCGCTGGCGGAATCCGTCACGCCGTCGTCCTCTGCCGCCAAGTCTCACATTCGCCATACCGGATACCGACACTTTCGGCACTACCGCGGACGGCAACTCTAGAAAGCCGCGCATGCCACTCGAAATGCTGGGCAAATATGAGCGTTTAGACGTGCTGGGGCATGGAACGTCGGGTATTGTTTACCTGGCGAAAGATACCCTGCTGGGCAAGCAAGTCGCGCTGAAGGAGATCTCAGCCCAGGGCGAGGAAAAGCACCGTTTCCTCGAAGAAGCCCGGGTGCTGGACCGGCTGCGTCACCCGAACATCGTCCAGGTCAACAGTGTGGATGAGATCGGCGGCAAGGTCGTCATCGACATGGAGTATATCCGGGGCCGAAACCTCCAGGATATCCTTCGGGACACCCCGCAGCTTCCCCTGCCTCAGGCTGTCCATATCGCCGCTCAAATTTGCGATGGCCTGGCGTACGCACACAGCCTCCGTACGGTCCATCGCGACATCAAGCCCGCCAATATTCTCCTGACACGCGAGGGCGTGGTCAAGCTCGTCGACTTCGGCCTGGCCGAAGTCTTGGGAACGCACTCGTTCGCCGGCGGGGCAGGAACCTATGCCTATATGGCACCGGAAGACTTCCACCCGGAGGAGCAATCGGACCGGCAATCGGATATCTGGGCGGTCGGCGTGATTTTGTACGAGATGCTGGCTGGCCGTCGCCCGTTTCAGGTGGCGAAGTCTAAAGATCCCTTTGCCTGGAAGATGGCGGTAGAGTCCGCTTCGATTCCTTTTTTGTCCGACCTGCGCCCCGACGTGACCCCCGCGCTGCAGACGATCGTCTCTCATGCCTTGGCCCGCGACAAAACGGCTCGCTATCGGGACGCCGGAGAAATGGCCGCGGATCTGCGGAAGCTATCCTCCCCCGTAGGGGCGCCGCTTGCTGCGCCCTCTTTCACTGCCGCGACCTCCGCCTCTTTTCCGCCTTATTCGAAAGAGGGCGCGGCAAGCAGCGCCCCTACTCAGGCAATGCCCCTTCCTGGCTTTCCTCCGGATCTGACCACGATCGACGGCTTTCTGGCACTCGCTCCGGACCGCTGGGATGCCGCGCGGGATACCCTCTCCGGGGGCGGATTGGCTCGCTGGCTGAGGTCGGTTGGGGAAGAACCTCTGGCCCTGGTCGCCGACGAAGTGTCCGCCGAACCCGACCGGGATGATGACGACAAGCTGCGCGACTTTCTCTACCGGGCTGGCTTGGACACGGCAGATGAAGCCCGGCGGGCCTGCAGCGATGGTCAGAAGCTGGAGAAGCGCGGCCTTAATCAAGAGGCGATCCTTTCACTGCATCGAGCGGTTCACTTAGATCCCAGCCGCCCTGAATATGCCCAGGCACTGGCGGCGGCCCTGCGCGCATCCGGCAACTTCTCTGGGGCGGCCCTGGTACTCGAACAGGCGTTATTATCTCACCCAGCCCAGCGAAAACTGGTGCGCGATCATGCCGAAATCGCCGGGGCGATAGCGGTGCTCAGTGAAAAACAGGTCGACTTCGGCGTCCTGCGCCGGGGGCAAAATCGGAGCTGCAAACTGACTCTCTCTTCCGAGGGAGGGGGAGCGCTGGAGGGCCGCGTGGCTGCTGCGCCCGGCTGGGTACGGGTGGAGCCGCCGACGTTCTCAGCCCGCAAGCGTCAGATCCTTACCCTGACCGCGATGACCGAGAATGTCTGGACCGCTCCTGCGGCGTATTCCGAGACCGTGGTGCTGGAAACCTCGGGCGGCCGTCAGGAGATCGCCGTATCGGTGAGTATCCTGCCTGCCCGCCTGGCCTGGGGTACTGTGGCACTGTGGTATCTTCCCCTGATTCTGAGTGCCGTGCTGCCTGCCGTGACGGGCTATGCCTCGAACAATCTGCTGGCAGGTCTGGTCGCCGGGGGGCTGCTGTCGCTGGCAGTTTTCGTGCTGACACTGGCCGCCGACATCGCCTGGGTGCCGCGCCTGCTGCCGCTCGCACTGGGCTCTCTCTGCGCCGCCCTGACCTCACGTGCCCTTCTGTCTTTCTCGTCCCTCAGCACCGCTGCCCATTTGGTCTTGATCCAAACCCTGGCTCCCGTACTTGTGCTGCTGATACTGCAGACCTGTGCATTCGCCCTCGACTCACGCGGCTGGGGCCGCTGGCAGCTCTGGCGCTGGATCATCGGGGCAACCGGTTTGCTGGTCGGGTATTCGCTGCTGCATCTGGGGTGAAAGTGCGGGGTCCCTTTGCTGACCAGTCCGCCAGAATTTGGGTAAAGACTACTATGGAACCACTTGAGACCGATACCCCCCAAAGCGGCGTTCCCCGGACGAATTCCCAGGTCGCCGATGTTTTTGAAGCGATTGCGGGTATTTTGCAGGAACAGGGCGAAAATCCGTTCAAAATCCGGGCGTATCGCAATGCTGTCCGCACCCTCGAAAGCTTGCCGGAACCCGTGGCTGCGATTGCCGCGCGGGGGGACCTGAAGAAAGTCCCCGGCTTCGGCGAGGCAATTGCCGGCAAGACTCAGGAGATACTCGCGACAGGCACCTGCGAGCTGTACGAGCGGCTGCGGGCGGAGATCGCGGCCAAGATCGAAGATCCCTGGGCATGACGAAGCTCGAAGAGGCACTTCCACGCGGCTTCTATTTACAGGATACGCGTGTGGCTGCCCAGAAGCTGCTCGGGCAGATTGTGCAGCGGCGTCTGCCCTCAGGCGAAACGCTTTCGGGGATCATCGTCGAAACCGAAGCCTACTTGACGGATGACCCTGCCTGCCATGCGTATCGGGGTCAGACCCCCCGCAACTCCGCCATGTTCGGCCCGCCCGGCCATGCCTATGTATACTTCACCTACGGTCTGCACATGATGCTGAACCTCGTGTGTGCGCCTAAGGGTATCGCGGAGGCCGTGCTTATCCGCGCCCTGGAGCCGGTGGAGGGAGAAGACACGATGCGCGAGAATCGGGGAGGGATTTCCGAGATCCGTCAGCTGACCAATGGCCCGGGTAAACTGGCGCAGGCCCTGGCACTGACGCGGCTGTCGCATAACGGGCTGGACGTGACTGCTCCTCAAAGTGAACTCCAAATTCTCGCGAATGCCTCCCCGCCTTTTGAGATGGTCACGACGACCAGAATCGGGATCACGCAAGGCGTCGATCTGCCCTGGCGCTACTACATTCAGGGGAACCGATACGTCTCGCGGCGATAAGCTATGTTTTCTCCTCTTCACTGGCTCCTCGGCTGCACTCTCGCGGCAGGTATCGCACTGCTTGCCACCCGCGCAAAGGCACTCACCCTCAGCGGGGCGCTGGCGGCCTGGGCAGTTGGCACGGTGATCTTCGGCGCGGGCGGCTGGGGCGGGGCGGCGGCGCTGCTGACCTTCTTCGGTACCTCGACGGCCCTTTCCCGGTGGCGTAAAGGGCGAAAAGATGCCCTTGGGTATGAAAAAGGCGGACGGCGCGATGCCTGGCAGGTGCTGGCTAACGGCGGCATTGCTGCGGCCTGCCTTTTGCTCCCCTTCTTATTCCCACGTATCGAGGCGGCGCGATCGTATTTCTGGTTCCTGGCGGCACTGGCTTCTGCCAATGCCGATACCTGGGCCACAGAGATCGGATCGGCTTTAGGTAGCCGAACCTGGGACCTGCGCTCTGGGAAATCTGCGCTGCCGGGAACCTCGGGGGGAGTCAGCCTTGAAGGGACACTGGCGGCGCTGGCCGGGGCCGCACTCCTTGGCATGTTTGCCCCGGACTGGCCGACGCGCCTGCTGGTGACTGCGGCAGGGTGGGGCGGGGCGTTTGCTGACAGCTTGCTGGGGGCCTTTGTTCAGGCGCAGTGGCAGCAGATCGCAGCGAATCGCTGGACTGAGCACCCGCAGCCGCGTCCTCCGGAGCGGGGCCTGCGCTTCTTCGGGAACGATGCGGTAAATCTACTATCCACATTGCTTGCGGTCTGCTTCGCAGCCTTGTTAAAAAAATAAAATTCTTTTTCGTGCCTGCTCCCCAAATTCAGATGATTCCTGTGTTACAATAGATTTGCTGGACACTGCGTATACTTAAGCATACAGAGTAGAACCAGTCCGAGTTGATCTGTAGTATGTGGAGAACTCATAATTTTGGAACCCACCCCCGGCGATGCTGCTACGGCTTCACGCCGCTATGTTTCTGCGGAACAGATTGAAGATATCGTACGCCAGCTTAAAGATGTTGTCTCCGCGCGAGCTGTTCTTGGGTCACAGGGGCGGGTCGATGAGCTGCACGTTCTGGTGCAGGGTAAGCGTGCCCCCAAGCTGATCGCACGCGATATCGAATCGGGTTTGCGTGCTCAGCTCGATGTCACGCTTGACTACAAAAAAATCAGTATTGCTCAAATCCAGGGCCGCTCCGCACTTGGCGGTGCGGCGGCGGGAGCTGGGCGACTTCGCCTCTTATTTTCCGACGTTGCGCTTTCAGTTACCGGCAGTCGGGCAGAAGCCACGGTGCATTTGCGGCGTGATGACGCCGTCTATACCGGGAGTGCTTCCGGGCATGCCTCGGGTTACAACCAGCTTCGGCTGATCGCTACGGCTGCCATCCGGGCAGTCGAAGACAGCCACGATCAGGACGGAACCATGGTTGTCGAGGACCTCCAAACCGAAGTTCCTCTGGCCGGACGAAAAGCAGTCATCGTACTCGTCAGTGCGATTGCTCCACCGAAAAGTGAAGAGCTGCTGACCGGCTCTGCCCTCATCCGTCAGGACCTTTGGAAAGCGGTCGTGAATGCCACGCTCGATGCCGTCAACCGGCGCATCAGCCAGGCGTTTGTCGAAGACGACTAGAAAATTTTTCTTCTCTCAATAATATCACTGTACTTTTCCCTTTGACAATGGAATAATCTTTTCGGTTGGGGCCACTGGAAACCTCCGAAGTGCAAGGCACTTCACTAGCGTAGGCGGAATCGACTCCGGGAGCCGGAGCGTCCGCGTGGCAGTAACTAGGTTCTCCAAACCAACATGATGACGAACATGATCAATGCGATCACGACGGCAGTCAACGGCTGTGGCCGCTTCGCGTTTTTCCCGCCCGGGGATTAGTTTCTCCTGTGGTTTGGGTATTTGTCGGCTCTTGCCGGCAATGTAAAATGCATCTTATGCTTATCATGAATTTTTCATGCAAAACCGTTTTCAGTGGCCCTTATGATTTAGTTTTACTCTATCGATACTTACTATCAAAGCGAGACAGTCTGCGGCATGAGCCTCAGGCATGCACGACTTTTAGGATTTGTTGTACCTGCCATGTCTGTGCCTGCAACTTCTATTGAAATCCAATCGGCTGACACTGTTCTGTCGACGGCAAAAAAAAAGGACCCGGAGGGCTACACACGCCTTCTCTCTCGACTATGCTGGGGCACTTATGGAGTTATTTTGCTGGCACTTTGCATCAGCCCTCCGCGCCTGCATGACTGGCCGGGTATTGCCTTGCTCACCGGATTAGCGATCATCATCGGCCTTATTCCTGTACGCCTGCCCGGACGCGAGATTGTAACCTCACCTTCTATTCCGATCGTATTCGCAGTCGCTGGCCTGTACGGTGCCTCCGCTGCAATTTTCGCTGCAATAATTTCTCTCTTTGCGATGGGTTTCGTCGCGATGCCTGCAAAATGGCGTTTTCAAATGCGCCTGCACGTTCCTGCCCTTTCTTCCGGCATTGTCTCGGTAGGTGTCGCATCCCTCTTGTACGTTCTCCTGGAAAAATGGCGGTTCCCTGAGGGTGGATTCCACCATGGCCAGGTCCCTGAATGGCGGGCTTGCCTGGCACTTCTCGTCTGCTCCCTGCTGGATTTTCTCGCGAGCGCAGTCATTACCACCAATCTCACCAGCAGCTACTACCAGAAGCGGCGGGATATTGTTTGGCATGATAATTTTTTGTGGATGCTGCCGAGTGCCCTGCTCATGGCCCCTGTGGGGTTTCTGGCGGCGGCCCTCTACGGGCAGCACTGGTGGCTCGGTGTCGCCTTTCTGGTCGTGCCGGTGTATGCCATGCGGGCAGCGGTCGTGACTCATGAGAAGATGCTGAAGGCGTACAAAGAGGGTGTTGAGCTTCTGGGGCAGATTATGCAGGAAGCGCACCCATACACGCACGGGCATCTGTACCGGGTCGCGCACTGGGCGAAAATGATTGCAGAGCAGATGCAGCTTTCGCCAAATTCCATGCTGCATATTGAAGATGCCGCGATACTCCATGATATCGGCAAAGTGGCCGTGGACGACCGAGTTCTCAACAAAGTCGGCAAGCTGAGTGACGACGACTGGGCGATGATCCGGCGCCACCCAGTCACCGGGGCCGATCTGGTCATGCGGATGAGTATTCTCGGGAAAGTCGCCCACTGGATACGCCACCACCACGAGCGGCCGGACGGCAAGGGCTATCCCGACCAGCTTCAAGGGGATGAAATTCCAGTGGAATCCTGTATCATCTCCGTCGTTGATGCTTATGATGCGATGGTGGGCGGTCCCGCCAAAGAAGATCAACGGCCCTACCGCCAGCCAATGACCGAAGAAGCGGCGATTGCGGAGCTGCGCCGTCATGCGGGAACGCAGTTCCATGCAGAGGTTGTGGGAGTCTTTATCGATATTTTAGATCGGGAGCGGAAGTTGGACGCAAGCGGAGAAAGAATTAAACCGAAACCGGGCCTGGCAAGCGATTCCCTCTGGGCGACGCCGCCGGAATTGATCGAGTCACTCTCGCTGTCGAGGGGCAGCTAAGTCGCCGCCATGCCACAAAGCCTTTTTGTCATCAACTGTATTGCGGCGTTCGTCTTTACGACTGCTCTCACCGCTGTCTTGCTGTACCTCCCCTGGCAGATACGTCAATCGTATCGGCAGACTTTTGTAGCACTGGCCCGGGCTGTGGAAGCCCGCGAACCGCATCTTCTGGGCCATGCCGAGCAGACTGCGCGGTATGCAGTGCTCATGGCACGCTGGTGCGGAATGAGCCTTATTGCCACGCGCCGCCTTGAGTACGCGGCTTTGCTGCACGGTCTCGGCAAAGTCAGCGTGCCCTACGGTATGCTCAACACCTCCACAAATTTCACTGGTTCGGCGGATCGATTCGTGCAGCGCGACTACGTACGTGTTGGCGGTGCAATTATGGATGCCATCCCCATTTTGCGGCCCGCAGCAGACTTTGTACGCTACCACCATGAATATATGGACGGCAGCGGGTATCCCTTTGGACGCTTCGGCAGGTCTATTCCCTTTGAGGCGCAGATGATTTGTGTCGCCAGCGAGTATGTTGCGATGACCACGCCGCGCCTCTATCGTGCCGCCCTGTCACTGCCCGCTCCCGAAGCCGATGCCTACCTGTGGAAGCATGCCGGAAGCCGTTATCGCCGGAGTGTTGTGCTGCTGTTTCAAATCGCGAAAGCGGGCGAGAAGCTCAAGCATGCGCTTGCGGCCGTCGCCCGCTATATCACCGTTGTCATACAATCCGCACCACTTCCGCGCCGCGCACTGTAAATAATTATCGACTTGAGATAGTCACTGCTTTCGGCCGAGCAGACGCCCTAACAATCCCCCGGATGGCTTTTCACCCTCTTGCTGCGGTGGGATAGTTCGAGTCGGCGCTGCAGTCTGTTCCAGCCGGTTTAGCTTGGACTGGATCATGCTGCTCGGCGCGATTTGAAGTGCATTGCGATACTGGACAGCAGCATCCTCCGGCCGCCCAATCAACACCAGGGCATCCCCCAGCATCTCCAGTGCCCGCGCACTCCGCGGGTCTATCTCCAGAACTTTCAGGCAGAAGGCGCGGGCCTCGATCGGCTTCCCGGCCATAATGGCATTGTCGGCGTTAGCAAGGAGCCCAGAGACCGCATGCGCTTTCTGAGCCGCCCCCGTCGAGCTAGCTTGAGAGGGGCTGATCGGAGCAGACTGTACTGGTTTCGTCGGTGCAGGCCTCGCCTGATAGGCTGGCGGTGCCGAAGCATTCGGAGCTGCGGCGTTTCCTGGAGGGGCGCCAATCAGCGACGTGTTATACTGTGCCCGTCGATCCGGGTCACCCAGAATCCGATACGCCTGATTGATCTGCGAAAATACCCGCTGCCCCAAAGTTTTATCCTGAATGACGTCCGGATGAAACTTGCGGGCCAACTCGCGGTATTTTTTCTTGATCTGATCTGACGTCGCCCCTGGAGGAAGTCCCAGAACTTCGTAATAATTGCGTTGTAAACTCATCCTGCGCTCCGCAAAAGTATGTTGGATAAAAAGCGAAATATAAAGTGATTTATGGGCTGTCCGGATTAGCCATATCGTTCATTTTGTTGTAAAGTCCAGAGTAGAAACTGCCCATCAGCATCGCGACACGTATGCCGGCAATGACCATGGCGAATGCTCCGAGCGCAACGCTAAGCTGATGCAGGCGCAGCACCGATTCCTGCTCATAATACTCTGCAACTGTGTTCATCGTCGCATCCAGGCTGCCTGTCTGCTCCCCGGTCCCGAGCATGGAAATCACCATGGGCGGAAAGACCCGTGTCGCCTGCAGTGCCTCGGTGATCCCACGCCCCCCCTGCAGCGCTGGAATGGCCGAAATCATGCGCTTCGCCATAAAGGCATTCCCGGTCGCTGCCGCTGAGAAGCGCAGGGCCTCGGGGATCGCAACTCCGGCCGCATACAACGAAGAGAGTGCGCGCGCGAACCGGGCCAGGGCCACCATGCGAACCGCACCACCGATGCCCGGCAGGGAAGCGATTAAGCCGTCGAATGCCACTCGAAACTGCGAAAGCAACTTGCTTGCGATATAACCGGCGACAAGAATACCTCCGGCATACAGCAAGGGGTAAACCGCCTGAACCAGATACCCGTGAACATCGTTGTTGATCAGGATCAGCACCAAAGGCGGCAGCAAGAAACTCAGAACCAGTGTTGTCACCGGGTACCAAGTCTCACGTTTGATGGTAGCCCGCAGCGCGTATTCCTGTTCCAGCGCCGATGCCAGCCGAGCCATCATGGTGTCCATGCGGCCACTGGCCTCACCGGCCGCAATCATCGCCCGGTGAAAGTCCGTGAAGATCCAAGGAAACTCGTTCATCGCGATGGTAAGTTTGCCACCGCCCAGCACCCTCGCCCCAATTTTGTGTATCAGCGCTCTTAAGACCCCGTTGCTCGTCTGCCGTTCCAGAGTCGTCAAACACTGATAAATCGGAACCCCCGCGCTGAGCATGGCCGAAAACTGACGATAAAACAGGGCGAGATCTCGCAGCCCGACTCCCGACCAGAGCGAGTAGACCAAATGCTCCATCAGCCATCGACCCGGGGAAACAGGTGCCCGCCCCACGCTGCGCGACGGTTCGGAATAGCTCGGTGCCGGTGCATCCAGCCGCATCGGGAAATATCCCAGTGCCCGGATCTCCTGCGCCGCCTGACGCTCATCCGGGGCATCAAGTGCCCCGGTCACGGTTCGTCCCTTGCTGTCTTTCGCCTGATAAGAATAAAGCATAGCGTGATTCTTGCCGCAATGGCAAACTCGCGCATCTTCGTTAGACGACGCCCGTTCGCCGAATGTTCCCGGTTTCGCCCGGTTTCGCCAAAAGTTTTTCCAAAAGTTTTTCCGCGGTCTTGGTGCCGCCCGGCAGCACCACTGTCGGAGCGATTTCTGCCAGGGGCATCAGGACAAAGCTGCGCTCCTGCAGCCGTGGATGCGGCACGGTCAGCTCCGGTGTCTCAACGACCAACTCCCCGTAAAGCAGCAGGTCTAGGTCTATAACGCGCGGACCCCACCTGACGGTTCGCACCCGGCCCATTTTATTTTCTATGCCTTGCAGTATGTCCAGGAGCTTATGCGGGGAAAGTGTCGTGCGTACTGAGACGACCAGATTGAGAAAGTCAGGCTGCTCCCTCACCCCTACCGGAGCTGTTTCGTAGATCGACGAAACAGCGCCACTCTCCATTGTCGGCAAAGCGGCCAGTTCTTTCAAGGCCAGTCGCAGTTGGTTCTCGCGGTCCCCAATGTTCGAGCCAATTCCGACGTAAGCGATGACAGCCGTTCCCGCACTCATCACAAGTCTACTCCTTCGTCAGTGGGAATCGTGACGTGAGGGATACGTTCCGGCGACTGGCCATCTGCTCCACGACGATTTGCACCTTGGTCGGAGCCACCCCTTCTTCGTCGAAGACCATCAATCCGTTGCGGCCCGGCCTTAGCCAGCACTCGGGCGGGCAATTGCCTAAGCCCGCGCCGCGCCGACGATCAGGCGAGGGCGTGGCGCAGATCGGCGATCAGGTCTTCGGGATCTTCGAGGCCGATAGAGAGGCGGTAGTAGAGAAGGCCCCCGGACAGGGGACGCGTGTACGGGGCGATCAGGCTCTCCGGCTCGCCCAGGCTGAACCAGGGCTTGAGGAGGCGGACGCGTTGGGTAACGTCGGGATCGCGCGTGGCGAAGCCGACCATGCCGCCGAAGCCGGCCCAGCGGCGGGCGGCGAGCGCGTGGCCGGGATCGTCGGGTAGGCCCGGGTAGTAAACGCGGGCAACACCCGGGACTGTCCGCAGAGCCTCGGCGACGCGCTGGGCGTTTTCGCCGTGCCGGGCCACGCGCAGCGGTAAGGTCTTGATTCCTTGCAGCAGCAGGGCGGCATGGGCGGGAGCTAGAACTGGGCCGTAGTGCTTGCGCGTGTGGGCGGCGCGGCGGATTAGGGACGCCGGGCCACAGACCACCCCGGCCAGCCCATTGCCGTGGCCCATCAAATATTTGGTGGCACTGTGAACCACCAGGTCGGCCCCTACGGCCAGGGGGCGGAACAGGCAGGGGGTGAGCAAGGTGTTGTCGACGACCACTCGCGCCCCGGCGACATGGGCGGCCTCGACGACGGCGTGGGTGTCCACCACGTCCAAGAATGGGTTCGCCAGCGGCTCAAAATGGATCACCGTCGGGCGGCCATCGGCCAGCTCCCGGCATAGGCCGTCGAGGTCGCGCAGGTCGCGTGCGACGGGGACGATGCCGAAGCGGCACAGGTCCTCCGCCAGTCCTAGCGTACCGTCGTAGGCGGTTTGGTGATAGATGAGCCGCATTCCGGCTTCAAGAAGAGTCAGCAGCGCAACGGACACTGCGGCCATGCCGGAGGCGACGGCGATGGCCGCCTCGGCCCCCTCCAGAGCGGCCAGGCGAACCTCAGCGGCGGCAACGGTCGGGTTGTGGTCGCGCGAATATGCTCCAGAATTATTTGTCCCCTGGTAGATGGGGAAGGACGAGAAGTCCGAGTCGATCCCGCCGTGAACAGCCTCGGTCATAGTCAGCAGGGGCGGCACGTCTGTTTCCGTAGATAGGGGAGGTATGGGCATGAAATCACTCTTTCGCTATTGTACCCTAATAGATATCGCTCCTTCGCTATTGTACCCTAATGTTGTTCTACCAACGCAGGATGGTGGACTGGCGAAACAGATGCGGTAAACGCTGTCCACCAACTGGCCCTGCCCGGAGGCGTCCCGTGAGACCTCCGGGTAACGCCCCAGGTTGTGGCCGTTAAGCCAGACGAAGCCCCGCG
>JANXMY010000155.1 GCA_025354405.1 Armatimonadota bacterium | reverse complement strand
TCAGCTTTTCCTGCTTGCCTGTGAGGGCATCGTCATAGAGAAGCTCGGCCACTGCCAGCCGGTAGATCCCCGCGGCCCGCGGGGTCATCTCCAGCTCCCAGAGTGACGACAGGCCCGTTTCCCGCTCAACATCGATCAGCGTTACCTCGGCACTGCGCTGTCCGAGTACCGGCTGCTGACCAGGGATCTGACGCACTGAGACGCCGCGTGCCAGTACCAGCCGCAGGTGCAGGTTTCGGGCCGTGACCCGCATCAGAGTGTCCAGCTCCAGGCGAATCACCTCGGGAATCTGTTCGGGCCGGGCAATCGAGTAGTAACTGCCGCCCGAGCGCCGGGCGATCTCCACCAAAAGCTCTTCATTGAAATCCAGGCCAACCCCGAGGGTCGTGATTCCAATCCCGCGCCCTTTCTGCTCCGCGACCTGGCTGAAGATGGCAGAGGATTCGCTACATCCGGCAGTGGGGGGGGGCCCGGTCAGCAGCAGGACACGGTTTAGCGTGTGACTCGTTTTGACCAAGCTGATCTGCGAGCACGCGGCGAGGAGGCCTTCGTAAAGATTGGACTCACTTCCTGCGGTGATCCGGCTGATAGCCTCTTTAATTTGGATCTTATTCACCACGCGCCGGGCGGGCACGATCACTTCGGCCCCCGTGCCGTCGAAGGTAACGATACTGAGGAGGTCATCCGGCTCAAGAAGATCGACGATGTACGCACAGGCCCGCCGGATATAGTCCAGCATTTCGCCGTTCATCGCCCCGGACCGATCGAGTGCCAGCGCAAGGTTGAGCGGAAGCCGGTTGCTGCCCGCTGCTCCGGCGCGGAGATCGAAAAGAAAATGCTCCCGGGCCAGATCGCCCGCCCCGCCGTATGCGTTCCCCGCCACCACGCTCAGTGTCAATGACCGGCGTGAGTCAGCGCTCGCCGCGAGTGCCATCCGGGTCCGCGGGAGGCCTCCCACCGCCTCTGCCGGAAGAGTTTCAGGGAAAAGCAAACTTGTTTTCTCAGAGTCACCCATTCTAGCCTTTATTATAACACAAAAACAGGCCTGCATGTCTCTTGGGTCAGGAGAATACGATTTGCCCCGTAAAAATAG
>JANXMY010000078.1 GCA_025354405.1 Armatimonadota bacterium | reverse complement strand
ACTATCTGGCCCGTCTTGGGCGCAAGAGCCGCTGTTTCAGTCGCTGCTTGTGGGCGCTGACGCGGGCAGTGGCTTTATTTGTGTACGCCTGGAACCGGCGGCAGCGGGCCAAGCGAGCGTTTCCGAAGATGCCCGCCCATGCCTGCGATTTTGTTGCCGATTTAATCTAGGCACTCCCTGCGAAAATAGTCGGACCCTTTCTTCAGTTGTCGCTTTGTGCTATAATGCCTATGTGATTATAACTCCCCAACGAACTGTTGAAGCTGGCGACTGGGAGCAGGAAGAGACCGGCCTGCTGCTGGTCGTCTCCGGCCCCTCCGCCGTCGGCAAAGATACCGTCCTCGATGCGCTGCTCTCCCTGCCAAACGACCTGCTTCCCGCTCCTATCCAGAAGTGCGTGACCACGACGACTCGCCCCGCGCGTCTGCTGGAAACCGACGGTGTGGACTACTATTTTGTCAGTGCCGCGAAGTTCAATGAGCTGGTCGCGCAGGACGCACTGCTGGAATACGCCGAAGTCCATAATAATTACTATGGGACTCCCCGGGCCTATGTCGCCGCCGAACGTGCGGCAGGCACGGACGTTATCCTGAAAATTGATGTGCAAGGAGGCCGGGCCGTCAAGCAGAAGATGCCCGATGCCGTGCTGATCTTTCTGCAGCCTCCCTCTCTGGAAGAGCTGGAACGGCGGCTGCGCGGTCGGGCCACCGAAAATGAGGAAGACATCGCCCGACGCCTCCTGAATGCCCGCCGCGAGATGGCCCAGCGCCCATTTTACGACTACGCCGTGACCAACGATACCGTGGAAGAAGCGGTAGACACCATTCGCGCCATTTTACGTGCCGAACACTGCCGCATCCGTACCCGAAAAAGTGATGAATAGTCCCACCCCGCCCAAACGAGTCGTCCTCGGCGTCTCCGCCTCCATCGCGGCTTACAAAGCCGCCGACCTTGCCAGCCGCCTCGTGAAAAGCGGTGTCGAAGTCTTTCCCATCCTGACCGCCGACGCCGCCCGGTTCGTTCAGCCGGCCACCTTCCGCGCCCTCACCCATCACCCCTGCCCTATCGACATTTTCGAAGAGCCCTATCCCGGCGAGATCGCCCACATCTGGCTGGCCCGCAACTGCGACCTGTTTGCCATCGTCCCAGCGTCCATGAACGTCATCGCTCGCCTTGCAAACGGCCTGGCGGAAGATATGCTGACGGCGGCGGCGATGGCCTGCACCGCGCCGATCCTGCTCGCACCGGGCATGAACACGGGCATGTGGAACAACCCGGCGACCCAGGCCAATCTGACGAAGCTGCGCGACTACGGCTACTACTTTATCGAGCCGACCTCCGGGCGGCTGGCCTGCCGGACAGAAGGCGTGGGCCGCATGGCCGATGTCGAAACGATCTTTAACGCAATCCACGAAATGCTGGCGCGTCAAGACTCCTGGCGGGGCGTCAAAGTTCTGGTCACCGCCGGGCCGACTCGCGAACCCCTGGACCCTGTGCGCTACCTCTCCAATCGCTCCTCAGGAAAGATGGGCTACGCCCTGGCGGAAGCGGCCCGCCTGCGCGGGGCCGATGTCACCCTCATTTCCGGGCCAACCGCAATCGCCCCACCTGGCGGTATCAAATTCGTGCGGGTCGAGACGGCCGCGGAGATGCGCGACGCCGTCCTGCCCTATGCCGCGTCAGCTGACATCGTCTTTGCCGCCGCTGCCGTCGCCGACTATCGCCCGTCCGAGATTGCGGCGCAGAAAATCAAGAAATCTCCTGGCGGCTCTGCTTTGGCCTTGAGTCCAAACGATGATATACTTGCGCTGCTTGGAACCCAGAAGCGTCCTGGTCAGGTCCTGGTCGGTTTTGCTGCCGAAACAGAGAATCTATTGGTTTCGGCACGGCGCAAACGAGACTCGAAGCGTCTGGACTGGATTGTCGCGAACGATGTCACGGCGGAGGGCGCGGGCTTCGATGTGGACACGAACATTGTCACAGTGCTCGGCAAAGACGGCGAGGAAATCTCCCTCCCACTGCGAACCAAGCGCGAAGTCGCGGAGCAAATTTTAGAGATCGTGCGGCCGACTCAGGCCCATTCATCAATGTCTAATTTGGGTAGATAGAATTGGAAGTCGAACGTAATCCGGCTGGAGCAGCCGGCCATGGATTGGATCGAAGCCTTGCCGCTTGGCAACGGAAGGCTTGGGGCGATGGTCTTTGGCGACGCTCGGCATGAGCGAGTACAGCTGAACGAAGACACGCTCTGGTCCGGGGAACCGGTCGAACCGGCCGATTTTAACGCCTGGAAATCTCTGGAAGCCGTCCGAAATTTCGTGTTTGCCGGTCAGTATGCGGAGGCAACTGAAGCCGCCAAGCCGATTCAGGGGCCGTTTACCCAGTCGTATCTGCCACTCGGAGATCTCTGGCTGGATTTCAATGGTGGTGAGGAAGCAGCTCAGGAAGTGACCGAGTACCAGCGAACGCTGAACCTGGATACGGCCACCATAGAGATCAGCTACCGAATACATGATGTCGTTTATCATCGCTCTCTTTTTATCAGTGCCCCGGACCGGGCAATCATAATCCGTCTGACCGCCAGCCGGCCTGGCAGCCTCAGCCTCGGCGTCTCCCTCTCCAGCCCCCTGCAGAGCACAACCGTCAATCAGGGGCAAAGCTGCCTGCTTCTCGCAGGCCGCGCCCCTCGTCATGTTGAGCCGAAATATTGCTCGAAAGAGCCAGCCGTACTCTACGATGACGCCGAAGACGGGAAAGGGATGCGGTTTGCCGCCATTCTGCGGGCGGTGGTCGACGGGGGCAGCATGGAATCCAGCTCCGGCACTCTCTCCATAGACTCCGCCGACACGGTGACACTCTACGTCGCCGCAGCGACCAGCTTCAGCGGCTTTGATCGGTCGCCGAGATGCTGCTGCAAAGTCACGACGGCGGCCTCGATCTCCTGCCCGCACTGCCAGCCGCCTGGCCTGCCGGTTCTGTCGAAGGCCTGCGTGCCCGGGGCGGGTTTGAGGTCTCTCTCATATGGGCAGGCGGGAAGTTAGTCACGGCGACCATTCTTTCCACCCTTCCGTCACTCTGTGCGATCCGGCTTAATGGCAAGAGTGTAACACGCACCTGCGAGGGAGGCGAGCGTTTTTCGCTCAATGCAGATCTCGGGCCAGTACTCTGACATCGGAACCCGCCCTCTACTCAAAGGCTCTACGGAGTGGGTTAAAGAAGGCAGAGAGAGTTATGTTTTTTCAAATCCCAATCCCCCCCGACTTTTCGTTCCGTGAGACACTGTCCGCTCACGGATGGCGACAGCTGTTGCCATTCGTCTGGCACGAAGACACGCAGACTCTGGAACGAACGGAAGAGACGCCCGACGGCAGCGTCGTTTTATTGCGTATGCGTGATGCGGACGGGGTGCTGCAAGTCGACATAGAGGGAGAGGCCGACGAAGCGGAGATGAGCACACGTATTCGCCGGATGCTTCAGCTGGATCTGCCGATTGCCGATTTTCACGCCTACTGCCGCACCGTTCCACACCTGGCCAGCTTGGTTGAAAACCGGCAGGGCCGGATGCTGCGCAGCCCGACGCTGTGGGAGGATACGGTCAAAGTCATCGCAACCACAAACACGACCTGGGCGCAGACCATTGCCATGAGTGCACGGCTAATCGAACAGTTTGGCGCGGAGGGGCGCGGGTTCCCTACCCCACAGCGTATTGCGTCTGTCTCCGGTGAGGAGTTCGCGGCCAAAGCTCGCATGGGCTACCGAGCGGCCTACGTTTACAAGATCGCAGCGGCGATCGCTGAAGGCTCGCTGGACCTGGAAGCCCTGCAGGAGGACAGCCTCATGGCATCCGAGCTTCGAAGAGACTTGATCGCGCTGCCCGGAATTGGCCCATACGGGGCAGCCTCCTTGATGCTGTATCTGGGCAGGCCAGAGCATGTAAATTCCGACTCTGTCGCCCGCAGCCAGCTCTCCCGGGAACTAGGCAAACCGGTGACCGACCGGGAAGTACACACGTTTTTTGAAGTCCATGGCCAATGGTGCGGCCTGATCTATACGTTCTATCCCTGGAACGCAAAATAGTCCCTTACTTCGCTCACGCGGATTTATGTGGCATAATATCAGGGTATGGCTATTCTCACAAAATCTGGCTCAAGGTTTCAGCGGTCACTGGTCCAGGTGATCGGCTTCCCAACGATCGTTCTCATCGTGCTGGCAGGGATCCTGGTTGTGCAGATTCTGAACCTGCTGTCACTGGCGAACTGGGTGGATCACACGGACCGGGTGATCGCGCAGGCGACACTGACGCAGAAGCTGATGCTGGACCAGCAAACCGGACGGCGCGGGTACCTGATTGGCGGAGAGGCGAAATTTCTGGAGCTGTCACGCAGTGCGGACGTCCAGATCGGTCCGGCGTTCGATAATCTGGCACATCTGGTCTCCGAAAATCCGCAGCAAAGCCAGCGGATAGTATCTCTGAGGAAGGACTATGATCACTGGAACCGAACCTCGCAGGGAAATATCGCTCTCTATGATAGCGACGCCTCCCAGGCACGTGCCTTCTTTAATCGCGGAACAGGGAAAGCCCTGATGGATGGTCTGCGGGCCCAGTTCAGGATTTTCCAGGCGACGGAGGAATCTTTGAGGGCATCACGACAACAGGAAGCGCAGTCCGCAACTCGGCGCACCCTGATTGGCCTGGGCGTGCTGGCGATCGTGACCGGCATGCTTCTGGGGATCGTCCTGGGGCGTCAGCTGCGCCGTGTGGCGGCGGACTATGAGGGGGCGCTGAAATCCAGCTACCAGGATGCCGCCCTGCTTTCGGCAACTTTGCAGAGTATCGCGGAGGGTGTGCTGGTAACCGATGCGGCAGGGCGAATCACTGACATGAACCCGGTCGCGGAGGGGCTGACGGGATGGACGCTGGCCCAGGCAAGAGGCAGATCGTCTGAAGAAGTGTTCGCAATCCAGGAAGAACTCGCAGGAAATGCGATCCTGCGGCGACGCGGCGGCGAAGTAGTCCCGATTGAAAACAGTGTGTCGCCGATTCGAGATGAGACTGGGGTGATGGCCGGAACCGTATTGGTGTTTCGGGACATTTCGGAACGGCAGAAAATTGAACAGGAGCGTGCGGCGGCATATGAGAGAGAACATGCCATTGCCGAAAGCTTGCAGCACTCTCTTCTTTCCCGTCCCCCTTCGGAATCCCTGGGCGGTCTTACCGTAGAAACGTTCTATCGCCCCGCCCGGGCAGAAGCTCAGGTCGGCGGAGATTTCTACGATATATTTGTTCTGGAAGCAGGAAAGATCGCTCTCGTTGTCGGAGACATTTCCGGCAAAGGCCTGCAGGCCGCATCGCGCACGGCGGAGGCAAAGTATACGCTGCGGGCCTACCTGCGTGAGTATTCCCACGCCGCCGTTGCACTGAGCCGTCTAAATGCGTTTCTATGTGAGGCGCAAATGCTCAGCGGTGAACAGCCCGAGTACTTTTTGTGTTTGACCCTTGCCATTATTTCCCCCCTCACCGGGCAGATAGAAATCGCGGCTGCCGGCATGGAGCCCCCTCTTCTGCTTCCCGCAGCCGGGGAGCCAATCGAGATCCCTGTGAGTGGTCTGCCAATGGGGATTACGCCGAAAGCGGAGTATGAGGCGCTGCGGCTGACACTCGATCGCGGCACCCGCCTGCTCATCGCGACCGATGGTATCACGGAAGCCGGTAAGGGGGAAAAGCTTCTTGGCAATATTGGGCTGAGCCGACTTGCAGCTCAAATGCCGGCATCCGCCACCATCCAGGAAATTGGGGGAGCAGTTCTAGAAGGTGCAAGATCCTATTCGGGGGGACATTTCCGCGATGATGTCTGCCTCCTGCTCGCCGAACGCGCCTAATTGGAGCAATCCCGCACTCTAGCCATTCCAGGGATGGGCTTTGTTCTTCGCCGGGTCGGTCGGATCCCCGCCCTGTCCTGTTTCGTTGGCGGAGTGTGTGCCTCCCGGATCGATATCCCCGGCGTCGACGGAGTCTCCGGCAGTTGTTTCGCCGGGAGGAGTTGCGCCGAGCGGGGCCATTGCCTGCGCGGTCGCCTCTTCTTCTGCCGCCGTGGTCGGAGCTGCTGTTTCGGGAGTCATTGCGGTGCTTCTTTCAGCTTATCCGTTTCGCCCCCGGCCCGCGGGCCAGGATAGCCCTCGCCGCCGTGCGACGTTTCGGAAGCTGTCTGGGTCGGGGCATCGCCCCCACCAATGGCTTCGGCGCTGCCACTGCCGGTCTTTTGTGTGTCGGCGGGGTGTGTTTGTTCCGCCTCGGCGGTCAGAGTATCTTTGGTAAGTTCCACGGCTAGATTTGCTCCTTGTCTGTGGCTATAATTTACCCAGGGCTTAGCGATACACAAACCCATACGCCAAAGTTATTCCGCACTTTCGGGTGCCGGCGGTTTGGCAGCTTCTAGTTTGTCCGCCAGCTGACGTTCCGCCGACAATGCCCGCATCTCTTCCTCAGAAATCTTACATTCCAGGTGCCGCATCAGCTGGATCAGAAGATCGGTGTTATGCTCCAAATTGTGCAGCACGACCATGATCTCTTTTTCTGCTTTCTGGTTGATCTCGAAATCCAGCTCCGCGCGGATCTCCGTGTGGCGGCTCTGCACATTCTGACCGACCATGATCAGCGGCATAAGCAAAATCTGGATAACGTTGCTGATGAGTAGGTACGCCACAAATGCCGGGAACGGGTCGAATGCCTTCCAGTGCAGACCCGGCACCTCCGATGCTAAAATATTATAGCCCGTCCAAAGAACGGTCCAGACCAGGATCGACAGGAAAAAACCCATCGAGCCGACCTTATTCGTAATCACTGCCGCAAGTTTGTCCAGGGGGCTCAGGCCTTTGTCATAAAGGTCGTTGGCATTCGCGACCGGCGGATGGTCATGCTCAAAATGTGGGAGCTGCAGCCGCTTCCAAAGATCGGAAGGAGTCAGGCTGTCATCAGCTGCTGAAATGGGTGCGGCGTCCGCATGGCGGGGGTTATCGAAAGGCATCACGATTTCTTTCTGACCAGCTGCTCTGGCCTCATTTTAAACCTCAATTCTACGCTGCTGCCGGCTTTTCCTGCGAAGGAAATCTGGTCTATGCGGCGAACTAAAAACAAAGGGAAAGAAGGAAGCTTACTTTGGTCTGTTCCATTTGTAAAACCGACGCTGCCGAGGGGAAAAAGTTTTGTGGTGAGTGCGGTGCGGCCCTCACTCCGCCGGAGGCAGCCGGACCCGCTGCCCTTCCCGGCGAGGATGGGACCTGGTTCTGTACCCGGCATACGAAAGCCGTCACGCGGCTGCGCTGCGGGCGATGCGAGGCGCCGATCTGCCCCAAGTGCACAGTCTACACCCCGGCGGGCACGCGCTGCCGTGCCTGTTCCAAAAACAAGATCGCTGTTCGCCCGGTAGGCCTGCTGCATGGGGCGCTGGGGGTTGTCGACGGGGCTGCCGGAGGCGGCCGCCGCGTCTGGTATCTGGCCCTCTGGTACTTGATCCTGTCATTCCTACGGAACCCGTTCGGCTGGTAACTTCAAAACGAAAAAAGCGAGAGCAATTATGCTCTCGCTTTCAATATTTAGTCGCGCTATTTTGCGCAACGATAGATATAGTATATCACACGCAAAGCGAATTGTCAATATCGCTCCACGTCACCCGATTTTCAACGCAGAGTCTCAAAATAAGCATTCTATGCGAAAACACGCCCCTTACGCGACAGACTATCACCAATTCTGCGGCTTTTTTGCGGCACAATATGTTTCTTTATTGTCGCAAAAAAATATCAGTTTTCACTTCGGTCCCAGCGTAAACCGATCGATCACCGACCCGTCAGGCCGCAGCACAGTTCCGGTGACACGCGGGCCGTCGACTTCCAGGCGAACGGCGTGGTAGATGGAGGCAGCGTATTCGGCTTCCGTCAGGGGGCGGCCGAGGCTGTCCACGTCTTTGACGAACACGTCAGTGGGAAGGGATATACGGGCATTCTCCGGATGGTACGGCGGAGCGCCTCCCCCGCCGGTGACGATATAGGTCACACCGTCGCGGGTCGTGCGGAAATACAGGTGGTCATGGCCGCAGAAGACCGCGCGCGGATGATATTTCACGAACAGCGGGTGCAGATACTGCTGGGCTTCCGGGGTCGGACCATGCGGGCCGACCGAGTAGGGGCCTTCGTGGAACATGACAAAGGTATTTACCGCAGTTTTCTGGGCGCGAGCGAGTTCCCCGGTGAGCCAGGCGTATTGGGGGCTGCCGGGATCGTAGGGCTGCATGCTGTCCACGATGATAAATCGGTTGTGATGGCGCGTGAACGCATAGAACAGCTTGTTGGCTTTGTCCCCCGAATCGAACGGCTCCGTGACCCGCTTCGAGTAATAGGTTCCAAGGTCATGGTTGCCGCGTGCCGGATAGTACGCGATCCCGGCGGTGCGCAGCGGCTTTTCGATCGCATCGAACTGCAGCCACTGCTTCGGGTTTCGCCCATCGGAGACCAGGTCCCCGCTTTGCAGGACAAACTCGGGGTGGAGGGTGAGTATCTCCGCGACTACCGACGCATGGGCGACAGGATTGGAACGGGTGTCCCCATAGGCGACAAACACAAATGGTTTATCGGGCAAAGTGCGCGGAGTTTTGGGTGCGGGTGCTGCAAAAACCGGCAGCGTCAGCAAGAGTAAAAACGCAGCGAGGCGCGGAGTGATGGACATAATTTTCCCCTCAAATTTCATACATTACATCTTTAAACGGCGCAGCAGTGGAGGCAGGGTCAGGCCCTGGACCACGACTGAAAATGTGACGATACCGAACGCTGCCAGAACAATCCGGTCTCGGTCGGCGATTGTCTCCGGCAGGCTCAGGGCCAGGGCCAGGGCTAACGCCCCGCGCATTCCTCCCCAGAACAGCAGGTGCTGATGGCGCGGCTCGACATGCCAGCGCGTCCCTCGAAACGGAAGACAGAGGGGATAGACGGCGACCGCCCGGCCGAGCAGCGTCAGAAGTATCGCCAGAGCCAGGGCTGAAACGCCCAGGCGGTCAAAGGAGCGGCGGGCAACATCGAGTCCGATTAGAAGGAAAATCAGTGAATTTGCCGCGAAAGCCGCGAAGTCCCAGAACGCGATCACGACTTCCCGTCCGCGCTCGGATAACGTCGATTCGTCGTCGCCGCGCAGGACGCCGACATTGCCGAGCAGCAGCCCCGCCGTCACCGTTGCCAGGACGCCTGAGACGCCCCAGTGCTCTGCCAGCAGAAATGCCCCATACGCCGCGACCGCCGTAAGGGTCGTCTCCACCAGATAATCCGTGGTTCGACCGGCGAGGACGATCGCCGCTCCGCCGCAGGCCAGCCCGACTCCAATGCCGCCGAAAACTGTCGCCGAGAGTGCTCCGAAAGCACGGGCCGGAGTCAGGTCCGTGTGGCCCGAGGCAAACGCCAGGGCCAGACCGAACAGCACCGCCGCCACGCCATCGTTAAAGAGGCTTTCAGCTTCCATCAGGACCCGAATACGGCCCACAATCTTGTTTTCTTTGAATGCGGCGATCACAGCCACGGGATCGGTTGCGGCGATCAGAACGCCCAGCAGCAAAGCTGCCCGCAGCGGCCAGTGCGCAAAGTATGTCATGCCCAGAGTGACCACCGCCGCCGACAGTATCACCCCAAAGGTCGAAAGTACCAGAGTCGGCAGCGCATCACGCCGCAGATCGCGCCAGTGCAGGCTGAGGGCCGCCTCAAACAGCAGCGGCGGAAGGAAGGCCTCGAAGATCAGGCTTGGCGTCAGAGCGGCACCGCCGCCGACACGCAGCAGCGTCAGCGCGACGCCGGTCAGCACCAGACCGACCGTGTAGGGCAGGTGCAGGCGGCGGGCGATGAGAGCGACCAGTGCAGCAATCAGGAGCAGGGCAATAGTGCGGTCAAGAGTGAGTCCGATGTTCGTGTCTCCGAAGGGAAATTAGCCGCGAGAATTACCCATAGTATACTCGAAAATTCCTGGTGACATCCGTACAAAAGCGGGATTTGTCGGGTAATATCTCATCAAAGCCGAACAGGCAGCCTTACGCTCAGTGATGAGTCATGTGGGAGTGCCGCAGATCAATCGGCCATTCGAAGGAGATGACACTAATGAATGTTTTCACAAAATCCCTGAGCATTGCAGCTTTCGGGGCCGTTGCTTTCTCGTTCGTGCAGACGGCACAGGCACAGAAGGCCACCGCCGAAGAGATCGTGCTTCCGACCGCCGGCACGAAAGAGATCGGCCTTGCAGGCAGCTACCACTTCAACACGCCCAAATACTACTCCGCGCAGGTCCTTCTGGGCTACTTTACCTCTCCTTCCCTGGAGCTGGGCGGCCAGTTGACCGTTGCCGGTGCAGACGGCACCAGCGCAGCAACTAATCTCAGCGCATTCGCTGACTACTACCTCGCCTATGGGTCAAACAGCCCGCTGCTCCCCTACGTTGGCCTCACCGTTGGCTACGCGCACTATTCGGGGCATGACAGCACTTCCATCGGCGGCGAAGTCGGTGCCAAGTATTTCCTGAACTCCAATGTTGCCGTCAATGCCAAGTTCCAGTACGTCGGCGCCCGCAACATCACGGGGCAGTCTGACTTCATCCTTGGATTGTCCACGTTTATCAAATAAGTTAGTCGATCTAGTAAAAAGGACCATTTTATGAGCACCCAGCAAAACTCGAACGGTGACACCAGCACCAGCAATGCCAATTGGGGCACACTCGTGATTGTACTTCTGGTCGTCATCGTCGGTGTGGTCGTCGGGTTTATCACTCTGCGTCCTCATACCGAAAGCAATCCGGTATTGACTAATCCATCGTCAATTTCCGCGCCGCAGACAACAAAATAATCTGTGCCGAATTGCAGGCCCTTCGGCGACTCTCCGCCGAGGGGCCTTTTTTGTTTCGCGTAGGGGAGCATCGTGCCTTGCTTCTCAGAGGGATTGCCAAAATGAAACGTTTGACGGGAATCGCGTTACTTCTTTGCCTGCTGGCATCGTCCGCCCACGCCCAGACCGCGTCGGAGAGCTTCGATTATCACGCCGGTGCTGACTTAAACGCGCTAAACGGCGGCACGGGCTGGGCCACGCCGTGGAATGCGCCCGGTGCCAAAGTCATCACCGATACGAAGACACCGTTTCTTGGCAAACTGAGAGTCTCGGGGAAAGCCCTCGGCCTCTTTGCCAATCCAACTCAGTTTCTGACCGCAGACCGGACAACATCTTTCACATTTGGGCAGCCTGGCACGACCCAGTGGTTCAGCTTTTTGATCACGCGGGTCCACTTCAACCCGGCGGGAATAGCGCCGCCCGCCTATGGGGGCCTCTCATTTGGGGCCAATCCCGGCTTGTTTGTCGGCGATCTGGGAAATGGTCACTGGGGAATGGACAACTCAGGGAAAAGCTTGTCGGGTTTCGTAAATGCCAGCCGGGTCACACAGGACGCCCCCACTTTTCTCGTAGTACAGGCAGACTTTCACCGGGGTGCTGACAAGTTTACGCTCTATCAGAATCCGACCCCGGGCCTGGCCGAGCCCGATGTACCCGGTCTGGTCAAACAGGATGTCGAGATCAGTCAGTCCAATCTGATACAGCTCGCCTACGGCAACGGCAATGCCTATGTGGTGGATGAGCTTCGTTTAGGCAGCACCTACGCCGAAGTCTCCCCCAGCTTAACGCCGTCCACCCCTGCCCCGGTGGAAACTTCGGTGGCGGTTACAGACCTCGCACCACGACAGGCAGTCGAAGCCGCTTATCGGGATTTAGACCGTGCGATGAACCGCAAAGATACGGAGGCACTGCTGGCTCAAAAGACGACCAGCTTCGTCCGCCTGGATGCCGCTGGCACGGAAGCGCATCAGACTGCGGAGAGTCTTCGCAAGGAGCTGAACACGCTCTTTGCAGCTAACCTGAAGGTTCAGAATGTGACCCGCGTGGATGACGTGACACTGGAAAGCGACGGCGCTGCGGCGACAGTCACGGCCCGTTGCAGCTTGACCCTGCGGCCGAAATCCAGTTCAGGCGTCCGTATCGACAGCACAGTGCGAGACCACTGGACCCGCGAAGACGGCACCTGGCATCTGGATCAGCGGCAGATATTGACCACGAAACGGATCAAGATGAATACGTCGGCGAAGAAAGGCGCGAAGCGGAAATAGCCTCAGAGACCAGTGGCAGAAGCGCTGCATCCAGGGCGGCATCGGTGTCGGCAATCGGGCCGGTCTTTGCCAGCGTCCAGAACTCCGTGTGGGAGGCCGTTTCACCCGGTTCCAGAGGTGTCAGTGGCCCTAAAGTTTCCAATTCTTGGAACGGACCGTCGGTGTAAGTCTCGAAGTTACTGCCCATGTCCGGCAGGAGGGCCGGGCCGCCGGGAACAGGAACAATTGTGATGATAAACGCCTGCTCGTCCGTCAGATGCGCCGCCCAGCCCTGAGCGTTATAGGCCCCAACTTTCTGCGGATTGCCGGCCTCGCCCGCCTGTGTCAGCGAAAGATACTTTCGGCCCCAGCGCCAGCGCGGGTCGGCCATGTCGGTGAATTTCCATAGAATCAAAGGACGGGCGGGAACCAGTTCGTCATCATGCGAGACAAATGGCTCCTGCGGCAGAACCACCCGGCCGCCGTTTGCCACAATACTTAAGGCCCAGACGGAGAGCGTCACCGGCCAGACATTCTTGTTGGTAAGCAGATGCTCGACTTTGACCGCCGAACCGTTCGGAGCAAACGAGATACGCATCTCTTTCCCAATTCCCGTCGTGCTTTCTACCGGGCTGATTACCCGCAGCACCCCATTTTCCAGAGTCGGCATGCCGTACGGGCCATGATCCGGGTTGTACGAGCGAGGATTGACTTCTGGGGCGTGCCACAAGCGATGCCCACCGTAGGGCTGCCACGGGCCGCTGCCATCGTTCTGGCCAAGAGTCTCGGGGATGACATGGAACGCATTTGGCCCGCCGGTCAGCCCATAACGGATGATACGCGGCCCTACCGAGGTCGTTACGAGGAGCTCCGCGTCGCCGTTGCTGAGACGAACGCAGTCCCAGCCTTCAAATTTCACCTGATCGAATGTAAGAGTATTCATGCGGAGTTAATTCGCGGGGAGGGAGGGGATTTCCTGCACGACCGCGCCATACGAGAAGACGAGGCCGCCCGGCTGCAGGATTTGTATCGTCACAGGAGTGCCATCCGCCCAGTATTCTTTGCGGACGTAGCCAAGGGCAAGGGTGCGGCCTCCCCGTTTCGGCGAGGCGACTGCGCTGGTGACACGGCCGATTTCCCGCCCTGGCTCCAGGCCGTCCTCGGGAACGTGGAGCGTCGCCCCCGGCGGCGGGACCGGAGCATCGGCATCGAGCACCAGATGGCGCAGAGCGCGGTTTGCATGGCCGCGGGCATGCAGACGTGCCACAATCTCCTGCCCAACGTAACAGCCTTTGGAATAGGAAATGGCATCGTCCATCCCCGCTTCCGGCAGCAGAACCGCTGGGGTCAGCTCGCGGCCCCAGGCAGGGAGGCCAGCTTCGACACGCAAAGTCTCCCACCCCTCGTCGCCCAGCAAGATTGCCCCAGCAGAAATAAATTGATCCAGGGCAGAGGCGCGGTCATTAGGAGATAGCCAGAGGTCCAGGCCTGGGCCAAGTGGATAGGAAATAGGGCGTACTTCCCCCGGCAGATCAGAGAGATCGGGTATCTCCTCCCCCAGCACAGTCAGAGTAGCCCATTGATCTGTGACATCGGCAAGCTGAACATCTTCCATGATCAGCAGCTTATCCAGAGTCGCACTCAGTACTGGCAGGCAGGACGGGTCGGTTTCAAGGAGAAAAAAGTCGAGGAAAACGTGGATACGAAGATCGGCCAGAAGGTGGCCGGTACTATCTAGGAGCGCGGCATGGCAGCCTTGTCCCGGCCGCAGCGCCGAGACATCATTTGAGACCATGCCCTGCAGAAACGTCTGCCGATCCGCGCCGCGCAGCTCCAGCAGTCCGCGATGCGTTCGGTCGTAGACGGAGGTTATCACTCTGTCAGCTATGTTTCTGGGCACGAGCCTCCATCCCATCAAGAACAAAGATCTTGACGGCGGCGGCGGCGGCGGTCAGCAGGGCGCCGAGGAGAAAACCGGGCAAAGAGGTGGAGCGCATGAACCTAAAACCTTTCATATCACAAATTGTACCTTTTTTCACAATGTCTGTCAACAGAATAATTACCTAATTCTCAGAAAAGTAAACCTTTGAATAAGTTATTGCCAGAATTGGTAGGTCGGCGTCCCGGTGATGATGCCCCAGATGTTCAGCAGACTGCCAGGGATGAACTGGCCCAGTATCAAACCGTAAAAGAACGGCAGCGAAGCCAGGTAGACTTTCATCCCACCGTAGCGCAGCAGCAGGGATTTCAGAAGCCAGGCAATCATGAGTGGCATCCACACCAGGTTCATCTCCCACGAGCCGCTGACGGCGTAAGCCAATGGGTGCAGCGGCCACCAGGCGAAGCGAACGCGCATGGTCTGCAGGAATGCCGCAAACAGAAAGCCGACCGCGATCGCGAGGGCGACATGGCCGTTTGCGGGCTTTGGCTGCTTGAGCCAGGAGCCGTAGCGGTCCCAGGCCTCCGGCCCGAATGTCCCCGACTGTTTACCGAGTGCGCCGTAGTGGTAGCCGCAGTGCAGCATAGCCCAGAAAGCGGCCAGCATCCCCACCCCACCGGCCAGCAGGAGTACCCAGAACCACCCGCGCATCTCCCGACCCATCTCGGTGCGCGAGGAAGTCTGGTCCGCAAGATAGAAGCCCTCGAGCTGATGCGGCATCGGGTGGGCACGGTACGCCCGGTTGAACCAGAAAAAGAGGCTAAAGACCGCCAGCCCCGATGCCCCAATGACTCGTGGCCCCAAAAGATCGGTCAGCGCCCAGTCCGGGCCGGTAAAATGCAGGTCGTGAACGGGAGTCCCCAGCTCGGCTCGCATCCGAGTGATTGCGAGGGCCAGCGCCAGGTAGACCAGAAAGAATGCCCCTGACAGCCACCAGGAAAGCCCAAGAGCCATGGAGAACGCCATCAGCAGTGCCAAGCCGAATGCCAGCCCCAGAAACGCCCCTCGGTAGCGCATCGGCTCATCGTGGTCATCGATATCCGTCGGCTGTCCCAGAGCGCAGCGGACGACGCGCTTGAAATAAGTCCGGCTCAGCCACAGGGTCGAAGCGAGGAACAGAAAGTATGCCCCAAAAGCCTGATAATTGGCATAGGGCATACGCGGATCGGCATCCCACGCCGACGCTACCGTGACCACCGTTTCCAGCTTCCAAACCAGATAGAAAAACCAGGACGAGAACAGGAAATCCATCGGCATCAGCATGCCGATCCCGACTAGAAATGGATAAAACGACGCTGGAGTCCAGCCAATCGCATTCCAGGGCTTGCCACTAAAGTACTGCTGCAAATCTACCGAGCTTTGACCGTTGCCGGGCGTAAAGATCGGATGAATCGCGGGATAGTAGTAGTTCAGTGAATTGATCGTGTCCACCGACGCCGCCAGGGCAAACCCGATCCAGAAGAGCCGGTTCTTGACCAGGGGTAAGCCGCCCCCACGCCCGCCCGGCTGATGGTCGGTGATTTGCAGCGGAATCCGTGCCAGTGGGTAAGTCAGCTTCTCATTTTCGGTCCACTGCTTACGAATCAAGACATTGATGCACTGCATTGTAAACAGCAGCACGACAACGAACCCTGTCCAGATCAGCGCCGGACCGATCCAGGCATGTAAATGCTGACTAGTGTACAGCGTGCTATTACCCAGATAATATGCCTTCGTGGCATCGGTGTCCGAGGCCATCGCCCATTTCGGTAAATAGCGCCCAAAGAGCGCATCATAGTTATTCGATGGCGTGGACTGCGCGAAGGGCCAGGTCAGCGACGGCACCAGCATCTGCCCCATGTCATGCCCCGCCATACACGACCCGATGCAGAGCATGGAGTAGACCAGCATCAGCTCCCCCTGCTTAAATGCCCAACCCTTCCGACCCCAGCGGGCCACCAGGCTATTCATCCCCGCCAGCACGACAAGAATGAAAATGCAGTTGAAAAACAGCGAGACCGTCGTCGGATGCGCCGAATACCGCACCCGCTCCATCTGCACCACCCAGTAGGCATTGAGCGGAATCAGCAGCAGGCCCAGCAGGATCGCACGCAGAGTCACCGAGCGCTGTTTCGTCGGGGAGCCCACGGGTTCGGTCGGCGCAAGAGAGGGTGCGGTATGTTTAGGTATGAGTAATCCCACGGTGAAAAACTTTCTGCGAGTAGCATTTGCTGAAGTTGAAAAAGTGCATTGTCAGCAATGCAACACTGGGTTAATTATCGCAGAAAGTGAGGGATATGTCAAGCGGTGAGATCAATTTGTGGACTGAACCCCATCTTCTCTCGTGATAGGCACTTAAGGCGTGAGATAATCCATGAAGTTCGGGAGCTGGTCGCGGGTGACTATGCGGTCGTGGTGGTAGGCATGAATGAGTGCATCTCGGTCATGATTTGTCAGATGGCTTGTGTGCCAGAGCATCCACCAGGACCAGGTGACGTTTTTTTCGAAGCATTCCTCCGGATCCGGGATCATGCCGCATTCGTGGTAAGGAATGGGGACGGTCTCGCCATAGAGGGTTTTCACCTGATTGAATAAGGCCTCTTGTGTCCCTGTTCCGTAGCTGTCGGGGCCGGCCAAGTCATAGTACGACTTGCCTGGATTCCAGTCGGCCCTGGGTTCCCCGCAATGGCAGAGCACCCAGATCAGGTTGTTGAGCTGACGCTCCTGTACGAAATAGTCGAACAGGGTGCGCCAAAGCCGGATAAAGAGCTCGCCGCCGCCTTTGCCATACCAGAACCATCCCCCATCGAACTCATGCAGGGGGCGCCACAACACGGGCACATGAGCATCTCGCAGCTCCGTTAAGTGATCTGCGATCCGCGCCAGGTCGCTCCACATGGCGGTGTGCTCCGCGGTTCCGGGCTGAAAGCAGCGCTCGATATCAATCGTCAGCTTGCTCTGCTCGTATCCTTCCCCTAGTGACGGCGCACCCCAATGCCACATGAGGGTGGGAATGCCTCCCGCCTTCCACCATTCGGTCGCCAGCTGATTTTCCCGCACGTTGGCGCTCTCATGGATGTAGTCCTGACCCCGGATCGCGGGGAGCTTCCCGGTGATTTCCTCGACAGTCTCGATCTCATCAATTCCCCAGGGGGACCACATCTGGCCCGACAGGGTCTTTTTGCCGTACAGGGCGTAAAGATAATTCAGCAAGGCTCTCGCTTCGGGCGAGGCATCGGGGGTGACCGGTGCCGCATCGGAGAGGGAAGTCTGAAGTGCCATGGGATTGCGACTCATAATGCGTTCACTCCTGAAGCGGGAATCCGAGATACGTATCTGTGCTGCCAAGCTGTCGATCAAGCGGTGCTAGTCGGCGTGTGCTCCCTACCGGTTCGCAGGACGCGCAGTCATGATACCACCCTAGAGACCGAAAAACCGTCCATTCCAATGGTTTTTCGGGCAGTCACTTCCCGAGAAAAGTCGTGTCTTTGACCTCGTGTTCTCAATTGAGAGGTTTTAATCGCCGCTTACAATTTTGAGGTCTGGGGTACATGGGAAATGCAGACATGAAGCCGCTATCTCTGTACCGTCGGCGATGATTGTTATCCTCCCGATCAGGGCTTCCGTTGTTCTCCAAAACACTTTTGACCGCACGAAGCGGCTTCCCTTACTTTCGACTGATGGAAAGCCCCTAGCTTGGTCAAGATTGCCTGAAAGAGTACTTTCCGCACTCGGCCGGACGCCTTCTTTATCGTTCGTTCCCAAAGGCAAAATCCGCCATTTAGTGGATGCGCCTTCGCTGCCGCCTCGCTATAATATGACTACCCTGAGATCATAAGGAGACGAAAATGATGCCTGGCACAACAATCGACACACCCCTTGAGCCAATGACTTCCCCCATGCCGCTCTCGTGCGACCAGGCAGTCGCCGCGGGCTATCCAAGCCATTCCGAGGCCGAAGCCGCAGTCCGCCTCCTCGGCAGAAACGGTTTGGCGATGGACAAGATTTCTATTATTGGACGCAATTTCCAGACCCGCGAAGATGTGCAAGGCTTTTACCGCCCCGCAGATGCGGCGAAGGAAGGTGCGCAGGCAGGAGCATGGTTTGGTGGCCTCTTCGGACTGATGCTCGGGACAGGCCTGTTCATTCTTCCCGTCATCGGTCCAATACTGGTACTCGGACCGTTCGCCGGATTGATTGCCGGTGCAATTGGCGGTGCGGGCGTGGGTGCACTGATCAACGGACTGGTTTCCCTGGGCGTTCCCCCGGATCAGGCGATTAAATACCAGGAGCGCATTCAAGCCGGTGAGTTCCTGGTCATCGTTCACGGGGCCAGCACGGCCGAGACGGAGCGGGCCTGCTCCCTCCTTCAGGGTACGAATGAGACGTGTCTTCAGACGCACTGCATATTTCATGGCGGGATTGTCCCTCCTCGCGAAGCTGTCTGAGCGGCGGGCAACGGAAAGCGAGGGAGTATGTTTACCGGCATCTTACTGGCTTCGGATGGCTCTGAGGGCGCCCTCAGAGCCGCGACAGTCGCCGCAGCCCTTGCTAACAAATTTACTTCGCGTTTGACTATTATCAATGTCTTTCAGCCCATCCAAGCCTACGGGCCTTTCAGAGAAGTTGTCAGCCCCGCCATGCACGAGAAGTATTTCCGAGAGCTGAAAGAGTCTGCGCTCGCTCCAGCGGGCCACATCGCGGAAGAAATGCACGTGCCTTATCATACCCGCCAGGAGGAGGGCCATCCAGGAACCGAGATCGGCCGTGTGGCCGCGGAAGAGGGCTGTGACTTGATCGTAATGGGCAGTCGGGGTTTGAGCGATGTCAAGGCGTTTTTTCTAGGAAGCGTCTCTGAATATGTGGTTCACCACGCGCACTGCTCCGTTCTGATTGTTCGATAGCCGGAGTGTGAGAGGAGCAAACCATGTTGAAAGATTTGTCTAAAACAACGCCGGAAGAAATTTACTCATCTGGAACACCATTGGAAACACCGGAGTGTGCGTGGAATACCGGAACAAAGCCCCTGGCCGAATGGCTGGAAGGCCAAGAGGTCACGTTTTTACGCCAGTGGTATGACACGTTAAACCCGGACCTGCTCGGCCCAGACATTCACTGGCATAACGCCGACGGTTCTCCCTACGGAGGCATCTTCATCGGGGCCGAAGCTATCAAGGATGGTTACTTTCGACCTGTTCACCGCGACTTTGACAATTGGCGAGTGACGGTCGAGGAAGTCAATGGTTCCGGGAATGAGGGGATTATTATCGTTCGCGGTCATTTTCATGGCCGGGCGAGGACCACGGGGATCGAGGTAGTCGTTCCGTTCGCGAACTTCTGGAAAGTGCGTGCCGGCGAGATCGTTTCCATGCAGCAGTACACCGATACGCGCATACTCGCTGACGCCTTATCAGGCAAGGTCCCACCGAGACAAATCAAAACGAGGCTGGGATAAGAAGTTCCTCGGATTTGGCTTACACTGCCGCACGGGCACTCCGGGATGGCGGCGAGGGCTGCGTTTCGAGGCATTGGTCAAGGCGTTTAAATGATCGCCACGGAAGTTTCGGCAAAAAGGAGCAGAGATGAAAACAAATGCAGGTGTGTGGATTGATCATCGCGACGCCATTATCGTGACACTCTCGGAGAGCGGGGAAGAAACCACGCGCATCCAATCGAATGCAGAGAGGCAATTCGGGCATTCGAAAAATCAGGAGCAAGGCTCCCACGAAGCCTCGTCGGCTCAGCCCGATGACTCCCGCGAAAGAGACTACACCGGGCATCTCTCGCCCTTTTACGACGAGGTCATTTCCCGCCTGAGCGGTGCAGAGTCGGTGCTGATCTTCGGTCCCGGAGAGGCTAAGGGCGAACTGAAAAAGCGGTTCGAGAAACACCCGAACGGCTCCCCAACCATCGCGATGGAAACTACCGACAAGATGACCGAGCCACAGATTGTGGCACTTATTCGCCATCATTTTCACCGCGATCCAGCCAGGCAATAAACGCAGAATGAAGAGCTAGACTGCCCCCAAAAGTGAGACAAACAGTTAAGGTGAAATACTCCGCAAAGGAAACCACCGATATTGACCCCTAAATGCGGCTTCAACCAAAGACTTTGAGCAGCATTGGTATGGAAAATGGGGATTTCTCTCCGTGTGGTTTGTAGTTTTTTTAACATAACGTCTTGCTCCTGACGGGGTATGCCATGCGAAGGCTGCTTTGAGACCAGTATACGCCTTCCCCAATTCTTGTTAAGAGTTTCATAAAAATTATGAAGCATCTCGCCAGACACAAAAAAAGCCCCGGAGTCCAGTGGACGCCGGGGCTTTTCACATCAAGCTTAGCCTACGCGGTTAGGCCCCGGTTTGACTCTCTGTCATTACGGCTCCCTCCTAAGTCTTTTTGATAAACGGGTGTTACTCAAGCGTTTCACGTTAAATCCGGAACCAATTTCTCCTAAATTCTGTTAAATCACTTGACAGTATCGCGCTCATGTCGCATAATACGGAGAGTGCGAAATCACGGGCGGGGAGAAGCATAAACATGGCGGTGGATTACAAAGATTACTATCAGATTCTGGGCCTGCCGAAAACTGCGACCGAGAAAGAGATTAAAGCGGCGTACCGGAAGCTGGCACGGCAGCACCATCCGGATGTCAACGCCGGGGACAAGACCGCCGAAGATAAATTCAAGAACGTCGGCGAGGCGTATGAAGTGCTCTCGGATGCGGACAAACGGGCAAAATATGACCAGTTCGGCGACCAGTGGAAGTCCTACAGCCAGACTGGCCCGCAGCCCGGGGGGGGAGCGGGCGGCTACCCCGATTTTGATCTCGGAGGCGGAGGAGGCGGTCAGGGCGGCATGGATGACTTCCTCTCATCCCTGTTTGGCAACACGGCGCAAGGCGGAGGTCAGGGCGGCTTTGGCGGCTTCAGTGCGGGGCGACCGGGGCGTGGCAGTCGCCAGATGCAGCAGGATGTCGAATATTCGCTGGAAATCGCGCTGGAAGACGCCTACAAAGGAACGACTCGCACGCTGACGATCAGCCTGCCGGAGACCTGTGAGCGCTGCAGCGGGGCCGGCGCGATCTCGGCGGGGCGAAGCAAGCCCTGCCCGATGTGCGCGGGTACGGGCAAGGTCAAAGGTGGGCGCGGCCTCTTCGGGGCTAGCCTTTGCCCGCAGTGCAGCGGGACCGGGCAGGCGACGGAGATCTGTCCGGACTGCCGGGGCGAAGGGACTGTGACTAAGCAGCGGAAAATATCCGACGTTAAGATTCCGGCGGGAGTAGCAGATGGCCAGCGCATCCGCCTTGCCGGTCAGGGTACCGGTGGCGGGGACCTATTTTTAAAGATCAAGATACGACCCAGCTCTCAGTACGAACGTACCGGTGACGATCTGCGCACTGATGTCGAAGTTCCCTATACGGTTGCGTCTTTAGGCGGAGAAGCCACCGTCGAGACCTATGCCGGCCGCAAAGTGCTGAACATTCCGGCAGGCACCCAGAGCGGGCAGGCATTTCGGCTGACCGGGCTGGGGATGCCCAAGCTGAAGGGGATCGGCAGCGGAAATCTGTATGCCAAAGTCAAGATGACGGTGCCTAAAGACTTGGCCCCGCGGGAAAAAGAGCTGCTGATGGAGCTCGCGAAGCTGCGCTCCGATACCGTGAAAGTGTGATGCTATGCGTTTTGATTGTGCAGCTCAGCCGTTTTTGGACCGTGAGCCGCTGGTTGCCGTCCGGGACCCGGCGGCAATCCTGCACGACGGCGTGTTTCGCTGCTTCCATACTGCCGTCGAACGGACTGAACAGGGTTATGCCTTGTTTGTGGATATCACACAGAGCCGGGACCTGACACAGTGGACCCTGCCGCGCCGCCTCACGCCCCCCGGCCTGAACTTCTCCTCGCCTGGAAATGTTCTGCGGGTCGGAGACCGCTGGCAGCTCTGCCTGCAAAGCTACCCGATTCCGCCCGGTGGGGAATACGGCACGGACGAGTCGCGCCTGTGGTTAATGGAGAGCCAGGACCTTGAGACGTGGGCGCCGCCGCGCCTGCTCCAGCCGGACGGATGCCGGGCGAATTGGGCGCGTTCACGGCGCCAGATTGATCCCTATCTAGTCCACCATGATGGGCAATTCTGGTGTTTTTACAAGACGGATGGCAGCCTCGGCCTGCTTGTCTCGAAGGATCTGACAGACTGGCAGGAAGCAAGCCCGCTGCGGCCCGTTTTAAGTGCCGCTGACACGCCGGGGGGAGTAACGGTCGAAAACCCGTGCGTCGTCTGCATGGACGAGACCTTTGTCTTATTCTTTAGCCCCTGCCGCGAAGGACGCGGAATCGGAGTGGCCCGCTCAGTCGACTTGCAGCACTGGGAGGATGTCCGTATCCTAGACTTCCCCATCGTTCCCTGGGCACCGGGCGGACCGACGGCGGCGATGGTCCTGGATACGCGTCAAGAGCAGGGCTGCTGGACGATGTTTTTTCACGGGGATCGCACCCCCCCGCACGGGGCAGCCCTGGGCTGTGCCTGGAGCGATGACCTGGAGCATTGGCATTTGTCCTAGTGCCGATACCCCTAAGCGAACGCTGAAGGGGCTTTTCTGCGGAGCGGGCTTTTCGAGGAGTGAACGTATGGCCTTTGTCAAAGATCGAGACGAGCCGATTTATACCATCAGCATTGCCGCCAAGCTAGTCCGCCCTATCTTGGCGAATACCCAGGAAGGCGGTGAGGCGGCACGGCCGATCCATGCCCAGACCCTGCGGATGTACGACCGCTTGGGCTTGGTGAAACCGCGTAAAGTCGGAAAAAATCGCTTTTATTCAGACCGGGATATCGAGCGCCTTCAGCAAATTCAGCATCTGACCCAGAACATCAAAGTCAATCTCAGCGGTGTCGCCTATATTATTTCTCTGATGGACCAGATGGGGAAAATGGAGATGCTGGGCGAACAGATCGAAGCCATGCTCCGCGAGGCGGAGCAGCGAGCCGGGCAGATCGAAGTCCGGCGGTCGGCGGCGAAGACGGAACCGATGGATTTGGAAAACGGCAGCGAGGCATAGAAGAATATGTTTGAGAAGTTTACCGAACGGGCGCGGGATCTGGTGCAAAAGGCGCAGGATATTCTCGTGCGCTACCAGCACACGCAGCTCGACACGGAGCATCTGCTGCTGGCGATGCTGGAGCAAAACGACGGACTTGCGGTGCAGGTCCTGCAGAATCTAAGCGTGGATACGCGCACCCTCGGTCATGCAGTCGAGGAAGCCCTGACACGTGCCCCGAAGGTGCAGTACGCCGATTCCGGGGCACAGGTCTATATTACGCCGCGTATCAAGCGGGTCTTCGATCTGGCTAAAGAAGAGGCCCAGCGGCTTCAGGACAGCTACGTCGGAGTCGAGCATCTGCTGCTCGGCCTGGTCAAAGAAGGCGACGGCGGTGCGGCACGGCTTTTAAAGCAGCGCGGCGTGGATGAAGAAAATCTCTACCGAGCGTTGCAGGCTATTCGCGGCAATTCGCGCGTCACCGATGAAAACCCGGAAGAAAAATACCGGATGCTGGACCGGTTCTCACGCGACTTGACGGCCCTCGCGCGTGAAGACAAAATCGATCCGGTGATCGGACGCGACGAAGAGATCAAGCGGACAATACAGATTCTTTCGCGGCGCACCAAAAATAACCCGGTCCTGATTGGTGACCCAGGTGTCGGGAAGACAGCGATTGCCGAAGGCCTGGCACTTAAGATCGCCAAAGGCGATGTCCCGGAGAACCTCCGCGGGCGGCGCCTGCTGGCTCTGGATATGGGCGCACTCGTGGCTGGGTCGAAGTTCCGGGGCGAATTTGAGGAGCGGCTGAAAGGCGTGATGGACGAAGTCCGCAAGGCCTCTGGTCAGGTGATTCTCTTTTTAGACGAACTGCACACCGTCGTCGGGGCCGGGGCAGCCGAAGGCGCGATGGATGCCTCGAATATGCTTAAGCCCGCCCTGGCACGAGGCGAGCTGCAGTGCATCGGCGCGACGACACTCGATGAGTATCGTAAGAACATTGAAAAAGACGCGGCCCTCGAGCGTCGTTTCCAGCCGATTGTCGTCGGGGAGCCGTCGGTCGCCGACACCATCGAGATCCTCAAAGGCCTGCGCGATAAGTACGAGGCCCACCACACGGTCAAGATCGACGATTCAGCCCTGGTCGCCGCCGCCGAGCTGAGCAGCCGCTATATCACGGACCGATTTCTGCCCGACAAAGCCATCGACCTGATCGACGAAGCAGCGTCGAAAATGCGTATTGAGAAGTCTTCCCTGCCGCCGGAGATCAAGAAGCTTGAGGAGCGGCTGACGACAATTCAGGCCGAAGGCCGTGCCGCGGCCGACAGCCGGGACTATGAGAAAGCGGCCCGCCTGCGGGATGAAGAGGTGGCGCTGCGGCGGGATTTCACCGAGCAGCGTGATTCCTGGGCCGCTGAGATCGGCATGGATAGCAATGTCGACGAGCACGACATCGCCGAGCTGATTTCTAAGACCACCGGTATCCCCGTCTCCCGGATGTTCGAGGAGGAAGCCGATAAGCTGCTGAACATGGAAGCCAAGCTGCATGAGCGGGTCATCGGTCAGGAAGTCGCCATCGCCGCCGTCTCCGAAGCCGTGCGCCGGGGTCGGGCTGGCCTCAAAGACCCGAATCGCCCCATCGGCTCATTCCTGTTTCTTGGCCCCACGGGGGTCGGCAAAACGGAGCTGGCCCGCGCCCTGGCAAACTTCATGTTCGACGACCCCGATGCCATGGTGCGCATCGACATGTCCGAATACATGGAAAAGCACTCCGTCGCCCGCCTCATCGGTGCCCCACCCGGCTATGTCGGCTATGATGAAGGCGGCCAGCTCACGGAGGCAGTCCGCCGCCGACCCTACCGCGTGGTCCTGCTGGACGAGATCGAAAAAGCCCATCCGGACGTCTTCAATATCCTGCTGCAGCTGCTGGATGCCGGACGCCTGACCGACAGCACGGGCCGGACAGTCGACTTCAAGAACACGGTCGTGATTCTGACCAGCAACATCGGCAGCCAGTACATCGAAGCCATGCCCGCCGGGGCCAGTCAAATCGAGCAGGATATGCTCTACGAAACGATGAAATCCAAAGTGACGGAGCAATTACGGCAGCACTTCCGCCCAGAGCTTCTAAACCGCATCGATGAGATTATTGTTTTCCACGCTCTCAATCAGCCGCAGATCACCCAGATCGTTGATCTGCTGCTAAAGGGTACGGAGCGGCAGCTGGATGCCCGCAAGCTGCATCTGGAGGTCACCGACGCCGCGAAAACGTTCATCGCCCTCTCCGGCTTCGACCCGCTCTACGGGGCACGCCCCCTGCGCCGCACGATCCAGCGGCTAGTCGAGAACCCCATCTCGTCCGGCATTTTACGGCGGGAATTTCAAGATGGCGATACGATTTCCGTAGACAGTGACGGGGAGAAAATCGTGGTGGGACGAAAAGCAGTCACAACAGAGTTGTGAAAATAATACTCGATTATCAGTATCAAGAGTGAGCGAAACTTGGAGGGCGCGGCAAGCAGCGCCCCTACGGGTCCAGAAAGTTCCCAGTCACGAAGTGACTTTCTCCAAGTAGACCGGCATTTCAATGCCGGAGGTTTGTTGCTGAGTATAATGCCGGGTTTTATTGCCGAACGGAGACTTATGATGCCGGGTAGAGTTGCATAGCTGCCTTTACGAAACAAAGCCAATTGGGACTATTTCGTTTCGGCGCAAAGCCTTACCCTATTCCCTCTCCATAAATACACTGCCTTGACAGCTCAGGGTCTCGGCCAGAGGAGTGTCGCTTCAGTCGCGCGTCTGTATGGCGTCCCTATTATAACTGAATCAAAGGGCAGAAGCATCCCAAAGGCATTGCCCTAAATCGGCTTCCCAAACACCGACAAATCCCATGCCTCATGCCAGGTCAGCTGAAAAGACCCGTTCGAATCGAACTGGAACGGCAGCCAGACATAGCGCGAGTCGGCGAGGTCCTGTGACTTCCAGCGGTCGCCCATGTAAATGAAGCCGCCGGGGCTGCGGCCGGTGATCGGCAGGACGAATGTGCTTTGCGAGTGGAATGTGGTATTGGCATCGGGGCCGACACAGGGATTCTCGCCCAGAGTCCACGGGCCGAGAATATGGTCGGCACTGGCGAGCAGCGCGGCATTAGGGTCCCAGCCGGAGGTACCCGACGTGATCAGGTAATAACGTCCATTGTGCTTAAAGGGGGCAGGAGCCTCGCGCCAGTGCCGGGGGATCGCCCGCACCCACGTTTTGCCCTCTACCAGCGGCATCTCCGGGCCGGTGAACTCTTCGTTCAGGCGGACGATATAGATCGTGGCATTGTCTTCCGCAGAGTAGAGCGCGTAGGCCGCGCCGTCTTCATCGAGAAACAAGTTCATGTCCCGATAGGTACTCGTGCCGATTGGGTGAGTGTGACTTAATAGTGTAAACGGCCCTGTCGGGCTGTCGCTGATGGCGACCCCGGCGACCGACTCGGAGTAGCCGTTGGCATCCAGATGCGCCCAAAGAACGAACTTACGCGTTTTGGCATTGTAGATCACCTTCGGCCGCTCCAGCACGCCCGCGTCCTGAAACTGCTTCGGCACAGCGGAGGCGACAAGAGCTGTTCCCTCGTGCTTCCAGGTGTAAAGATCGCGCGAAGAATAGCACGACGCCCCGACTTTATTATTGTATCCCTGCGTTTTGTCTTCACCGTACCAATAAAATATCCCGTCGTGGTACAAAATGCCGCCGCCATGTGCCTGAATGGGGACACCGCTCGTATCACGCCAGACTTCGCCGGGATGAAACTGACGAGTGGCAGGCGGCGTCTGCGCGAGGCCCGCATCACTCAAGCTCAGCCAGGCGGCCCCGCCGACGGCGGCCTTCAGGAAATCACGTCTTTGCATTTGAGTCACTTTCTACGTCTAGGTCTTTTTACTGAGAGGTGAACGGCAGGTTGATATCTGGCAATCCAGCGATTTGCAGACCCGTTGGGTTAACGGGATATGGCAGGAAGTATACCTGACGTTCGTTTGGTTGTGCGCCGATTTTGCCGACAGAGGGGGAGACTTCCCGTTGACAGAAAATGAGGAAAATGTTAGAATTGCTCGTGTTAGCTTCAATATCTTTATGAGCCGCGGCAAAACCACAACCAGAGTCCTATCCCACACCGTGAGAACTACGCCCAATCAAAATTCTCTGGAAACGAAGACAAAAGTTCGTGATTTGGATGATATCAGGAACCGGAAATTATGAAACTGAGAACACTCTCTCAACTCCTCCCTTTTCCGGCTGCAGAAGCACTTCGCGTCGTTTTGCTGCTCTGCCTCAGCATAGTGGCTTACCCGAGTTACGCCGCTGCGTCGGACTACTTCCGTGTTACGGTCCAGGATGCCGAGACGGGACGGGGGGTGCCTCTGGTAGAGCTTCGAACAGTGAACGAAGTACGTTATTACACCGATAGCAATGGGATCTCCGCAATCAATGACCCGGAGCTGCTGGGCCAGAACGTCTATTTCCGGGTCAGCAGCCCTGGTTATGAAGTTCCTGCGGATGGGTTCGGCTACCGTGGCATGGCACTCCAGGTCACAGCCGGCGGCAGCGCGGTTATTAAGATCAAGCGCACGAATATCGCGGAACGTCTGTACCGAATTACAGGCGCGGGGATTTACCGCGACAGCGTTCTGACGGGGCAGACTGTGCCCCTCAAAGAGCCTCTGCTAAACGGCAAGGTCATGGGCCAGGATACGGTGATGGCGGCAGCGTACGGAGGAAAGCTGGTCTGGTTTTATGGCGACACCAACCGGCCTTCCTACCCGCTGGGACAGTTCGCGATCTCCGGAGCGACTTCCCCCCTGCCCGCTCGCGGCGGGCTGGACCCGAGCCGGGGCATTGACCTGACCTACTGGGTGGGTCAAGACGGCTTTAGCCGCCCCATGATTCCCCTCCCAAATGCGCCGGGTCCAGTCTGGATCGGCGGGCTGTTCACGATGCAGGATCAGGGCAAAGAGCATCTTTTCGCCCACTACGTCGAAATCCACCGCGACTCCTACCCTTCCGAGTCGGGCCTGGCGGAGTTCAGCGACACGAAAGCTGTTTTCGAGCCAATTCGGAGCTATCCAAAGAGTGATCCACTGCACCCGGAGGGGACACCGTTTTACGTCCAGAATAAAAACAAAGACTACCTCTATTTCGGCATGCAGCAGATGGGAGCGTTCCCACTGGTGCGAAATACACCCGATCTCGCCCATATCGCCGATTCCAAAACCTATGAGGCATTTACCTGCCTGGCTCCGGGAGCACGTTTTGAGGGCCCCCAGACCCGTCTAGATCGGGCGGCGGATGGCCATCTTCTCTGGGCATGGAAGGCGAACACAGCAGCACTTGGGGAAGACGAAGCGGTCAAGCTGGTGTCTGCGGGGAAGATGAAACAAGAAGAAGTCCTGACCCAGCTCCGAGACATTGAGACAGACAAATTCGTAACCTCGCACGGCGGCACAGTGTTCTGGAACTCCTACCGCAAAAACTGGATCATGATTACGACCCAGGTCTACGGCTCACCCTCCTTCCTGGGTGAAGTCTGGTTTGCCGAGGCGGATACCCCGGTCGGGCCATGGCTTTACTCCCGCAAAGTCGCCACCCATGACCACTATACTTTTTATAATCCGGCCCAGCACCCCTTTTTCGATCAGGACGGCGGACGGCTGATCTACTTTGAAGGAACCTATGTGGACACCTATTCCGGCGTGACCGATTTGGTGCCCCGCTACAACTACAATCAGCTTATGTACCGTCTGGCTCTGGACGATAAACGCCTCGCTCTGCCGTCGCCGGTC
>JANXMY010000063.1 GCA_025354405.1 Armatimonadota bacterium | reverse complement strand
TGCAGATTTCACGGTACACATTGAACCCAAGGCCGGAGTCGGCGGCGGAGCCGTCGTGGAATTCGAAGCGGACTGCCGCCACGCCTGCTGCCTTGTGGCGGATAATGATCTCCGAGGAACCGCCGTCACAGGCAACGGAGGCCGCCGGGACCAGAGCGACGAACTTCGCCTGGTCGGATACGAACGCGAAGGAAACCGAATAGTTCTGGCTCGCTCGGCTGTCGGTGTGGCCGGCGAATGTGGCGATCTCTCTCACATCGTACCCCCTCGGGTGCCTGGATGTGTCCAGGTGGAACGTGACCGTGTCACCGTCCCCGTAGCCACGATAGGTCTTGCCGTCGTCGAGCGTCTCACCGCTGCCCATTCCATTCCGCGTGGTCCCATTCCTCAAAGCATCGGCGCTGGTCCCGCCTCCACTGTTCGTCACTTTGCCCTCGGTCGTTGAGAGGTAGGTAGGACGGCCCTGGCCGATCAGGCTGTCCGGAGGAACATCAGACTCAAAGGCCGCACCGACCGCGGCACTGGTCCGCACGGTGATCGGCGTGGAATGAGGCTTGGAATCTGGAGTGAGCGGAACGAAGGTGAGTACCCCGTGATGTTCCCCCGCGCCCAGCGTCAGTGTCAGGTAACGCCCCTGCGCCCTGGCGGGCGTCGCTTTCCCACTTATTGTCAGTCGCGGTTTCTCCCCCATTTGCGGGATGTTGACAGTGGCCGTTACCCCGGTGGGGACAGTCAGGGTGAAGTCTAGGCGGCCAGCGCCCACCTTCCACGCCACCGGTACCGGTCCGTATTCCGTCACCACCGTTCCTGCGGCGGAGGTCAGGTCGCCCAGGCGTGGCTCCACCAGCAGCTTCCGGCCCCACACTGGGCCGTCCAGGCGAACGCCAAGCACAAAGGCACTCAGGAAGTAGCCCGCGAAGCTGCCATAGATGTGGGCGTGTGACCAGCCCGGCTCGAAGCCCTCCCAGCTTGTCTTCGAGCCAGTTTCCGCCATGACCCGCCACTTCTTTCGGAGAGTGTCGAGGACTTCGCGGTCCTTTTGGGCGTCCTGCTGGGCGTACAGCTGCTTGAAAAGGTAATAGAACGTCATTGGCTCTGACGCCTGTCCGCGGTTCGCCAGAAGGTACTGCGTTACGCGTGCCCGCCGCGTATCAGGCACAACTCCCTGGTCGAGCGCCCACAGCGCCGGAAACATAGTCGGCTCGGCTAACCCGTTCTCGACCTTCAAATGTGTCGTGTTTTTGTCGTCGTTGGCAAAAAAACCGGAATAATAGGTGCCGCGGGTTTCGTCCCAGAGTACGCTGTTGATTGATGCTGACAGTGCTGTGGCGGCCTGCGCGTACTTGGCGGCCTGGACGGTCTCGCCGATGACGCCGCCGAGATACGCCGCGTCCACCAGTGCCTTGCAGACGAAGGCGTTCAGGCCCGTTCCCTCGCATGTCTGATACCCCATGGGGTTGCCCCAAACGACCCATTCGCGCGCCCGTACCAGCCCGCGCACCGTCCGGTGATTCAGGAACCAGTTGAGCTGGGTCACGATGACCGGCCAGATCTCGCGGATGATCTCCAGCTTGTGCGTGCTTTCGTAATAGCGGCGCGCCCCCTGCACCCAATCGCAGGAGCGGTCTTCCATGTAAGCATGGATGTCGAAGCGATCTGAGCAGGTATGCGCTTTGACCCAGCCTTCCGGCTGCTGCGTCAGGGCAGTGCGCCGCAGCATCTCTTCCAGCAGGCGTGGGTCAGCGTAAAGTTTACCACCGTCCGCAGAGGGGCCGGCGAAGGCGGTCCGGGTGATGTCAAAGCCGGGTGGGTCATTGTCCATCCATTCCGTGCGCTCACGGTCGGTGCAGTCCACATACGAGTCCTCGCTCATCACCAGTACCGAGCGGGCGGACATGGCCCAGATGTCGTCTAGGAGGGAGTCGCTGGAATGGAATCGTCCCACACAGTCAAAGGGGTAAACGCGTTCAATCGCCTCAAACCGGTGCAGGGTGAGGCGGCCCGTGTTGACATGCAGGGTCGCCGTTTGGAAGCCGCAGGTGTCGGAACTGAGGTAAGTCTGGCGTCCCGCGCGGGCGGCGTAGGAGACGCCGGCATGGACGAGGGTCAGGGTCGTGCCGGCGTCAGCATCCAGATCAAGGGCAGTGTAGGCCAGGGCAAACCGCCCCATGTCGAAACTTATTTCCTGGCCCGCCGTCAGTGCGATCGGCAGTGTCTGGCCGCCGATGAGCGGTGCGGGGAGAAGCGTTTCCCGGAGGAGCGGGATGCGGCGGGGCGTCAGCCGTCCCCACCGGGTTCCGTCCACGGGGGCCGCCGCTTCCCAGTGTGTATCGTCGTACTCCGGCAGCGTCCAGTCGCCGTCCTCCACGGAGGCGTCAATCTGATCATGCACGTTGCCCCATTCGACGTGAGGCGGGCGGTAGCGGGTCTGGCCGCTCCATTTCCATGCTGCATCGGTGGTAAGAATTGCTTCCCCCGCCGACTCCACACGGGCGGTGAGGCCGGGTGCGTGGGACATCATCTTTCCGTTGCTGGCATTCGCCATGACCAGGATGGCAAGGGTATTGTCACCTGCCTGGAGATGCTGCGTGACCGTGACGGTGTCAAACTCCGGCCCCTTGGGATTGAAGCGGGCCGGGCCGCGCGTGACGTACTGCCCGTTGATCCAGAGCATGTACCGGACATCCGCGAATAGGTGCAGTATCGCAATGTGGGGCCGGGCTGTCAGAGTAAACCGCTTGCGGAAGGCGATAAAATGTGTTCCCTCATGTTCGGGAGCGGATGTCCAGATCATGGCCTTCTGCAACTCAGCCCCCACGTTCGGTTTCTCCAGAGCGGCGGCATAGGTCTCTCCGACCAGAGCGCCGGATACGGCAGGCGCGGCTGCCGCGGCTGCCGCGCCTGCCAGCATCAGCAATTGGCGACGGGTCATTCGAGGATAGTTCATTCTGTTTACCTGACTGCTATTCTTCTTGCTCTCACCTGTCATTAATTCATGAAATAGAAGTATACCACTAAGGCATAGGATATGGTCATAAGGTCTGGCCGAGCGTGATCCGTTCTTTTTGGGCTGCGTTATTCCTGACGCCGCCGCGGCGGGCGACAGGATTGCAGAAGGGGAGAATACGCAGCAAGAGGGTGTCGGGCGTCTGTTCAGCGGGTTTGATCACCACACAGTTCCCTGCGGCGAGGGCCGGGGCCAGCTTCCATGTCGCCATGAGAATGGGGAAGTTCCAGGGGATAATCTGGCCGACCACCCCCAGCGTCTCCCGGAGCGGTCGGCGATCTTGTTCAGGATACTTGAGCGGGTCGTTGGCGACGTTTTTCCCCAGGCGCTCTTCGCTTTATGCGCGGCATCGAGGGCCAACTCGCCGTCTTTGGCCGAAGAGAGTGATTCCAAATACTTCAGTGCATCTTGAATGGCCCGCCGTGCGGCTCCGGTTCCATTCCCGGACGGGTCGAATCCTGAATGATCTCGTGCATTTCCAGAACGTTTGGCTGGGAGTACGCGTCCTTCGGGAGAGTGGCTGACTGGGCATGGCCCTTGACGAATTCGTCGGAGCGGATCCAGCCCATGAAGTCGTCGCGCGATTCCCAGATCGTCAGAACGATATAGGGATCCCCGTCGTTAACGGGACGCAGAACTTGGTTAGAGATAAAGCCCGGCATGCCGTCTACCAGGCCTGCCCGCTCCCGGAAGACCTTCTCGAAGGCCTCCGCATGTTCCGGCTTGAGATACAGCCGATTGGCTACAGTAATCATAATAAACGTATTCTTTCTAAGAATGCGACCCGCAGTGAATATTTCAACACTATCGTACCCAGTTACACAGACATTTGACGCCTGTACGCTCAGAGAAGCCTGGCCCAGCGATCGAAGACCGTTTGCGCGATTTTCAACATTGGTGGCAGCTGCGACGGAATTCCCGCAAGAATAGTGACTGGATCCGTCCCTGTTTCCGTCAATTCACCCGAAAAGAGCGTGATCCAGTCCTGGATCATCGCTTCGGTGACCTCTATATGAAACTGCAAGCCGTAGACTGCTGCGCCGAAGCGAAAGGCCTGACAGGGGGTCAGCGCTGAGGAGGCCAGGGAGACTGCCCCGTGCGGCCGCTCGAAAAAGTCTCCGTGCCAGTGAAAGCCCGCAAACGTCGTTGGAATATCCTGCCAGAGTGGGTCCCCAGCGGCCTCGGGTGCGAGTGTCACAGGGTGCCAGCCGATCTCTTTTTTTTGGCTTGACAGCACAGGGCTTCCTAAAGCAGCCGCCAAAAGCTGGGCACCGAGACAGATGCCGAGTATTGGCACCTCCCGCGTCAGGGCGTGCTGAATTAGCCGTATCTCGTCCCCTAGAAACGAATAGCGATCCTGCTCATAGACGCCCATCGACCCGCCCATGATGATCAGCCCCGCGGAACCCTCTAGCTCCGGTGGCACGGCCTGACCATGCTGAGTTTGGACGGTGCGGATCGTATGATTTGCCCGCAGCAGAGCCGGTTCGATCATTCCCAGCGGCTCACAGGTTTGATGCTGCAGTACGAGTATTTCTGACATAATAAGTATCTCCTCTGGCGAATTTAAAGAGGTCTATCACGAGCTGATGTGTCGGTTTTGGGTCCGCTAAATGTGCTTTCTTCCGGAACTTCTATCGTAGACCAGCAGAACCACTCCCAGCAGTAATGCGGCCGCCGGGATCAGTGCCATAGCCCCCGACCATCCCCAGGCCGAACCGGTTAAAGCCCCGATCGCCCAGGGCACGACCGCCCCGCCGACACCTCCGGCGGCGACGACACAGCCAAAGACAGTTCCCGCTGAGTGTGGGAAGCAGTCTCCCGCTTCGGCGAGTATCAAGCCGAAAATCCCCGAAAAGAAGAGGCCCGTACCCAGCACCCCGATAAAGGCAATACTCGTTTGATGGGGCAGCAGCGTCAGGCCTGCGGCGACGGCACCTAGAAATGCCAGGCCACAGACGAGACGTGTCAGCGGAAGCCCGGCGATCCCCCCACCGACAACGGCGCGGCCCAGAGTCATGGCGGCCCAGAAACCGGTGACGACAATTCCTGCCCAAGCCACGCCTCCCGGCAGGCGGTCAAAATAGCTCGGCAGCCAGGATGAAAATCCCGTCTCGGCCCCAACATAGAGTGCCTGACACAGGCAGAGGATCAAAAAAATGGGATGCTTCAGGACCGAGTGCAGGGCTGCTGCTGTGAGCGATTCCGGCTGATGCGGGGCCGCAGGAAGGGCCTGGAATGCCAGCAGCAGCATCAATACGAGGTTGGCGAGCGCGACCGCAAAAAAGAGGCGGTGCCAGTCGGCCCCTGCCATCAGTAGTTTATGCGCCAGCAGGGGGCTAAGTGCCGCCCCTGCCCCGAAAGCGACCTGGAGCGCATTGAGTATCGCTGCCCGCCGCTGCGGAAACAGGTCTGCCGCAAGCGCACTGGCGACAGTTTCCATTGCGCCGCCCCCTGCGCCGATCAGGGCGAACCCGACCAGCACGCTCCCAAAGGTCCGTGAGAAGCCCACCAGGCCCTGGGCCAGTGCAAAAAGTAAGATCGCGCCGAGCAGAACACGCTTGCGTCCGATCCGGTCCGATAAAAACCCGCAGGTGAGAACACCGACGATAAATCCGCCGAAATTCGCGGGAAATATCCGCCCCTGCATGGCGGGACCAAGATGGAATGTCTGCCCCAGAACGGGCAGAAAGATGCCGATGGCACCGAGATAAACCGCAAACAAAAAAAGGGCCGCGCAGCACAGGGCGGCCAGAGTTCCGCGCCCGCCCGGCTCTCGAAGCCGGGCGGGTCGGGTGCTGCTATTACTTGGCATTCGGTACCGCTGGGATGACGTCCACCAGTCCGATGTCGATGACCTGACCACCTTTGGTCTGGTGGACGTGGGCACACAGCGTCACTGCTGCACCCGGTTTCAGGAGTGCGAGAGCCTCGGGCGTGATTGCCACAGGCTCATAGCCATTGTTATAATCGGGCACTTCTGCCGCCAGGGTGCCGTTGACATAGATCTCCGTGTCTTCATCGTGGAAGATGTTGAACTGCAAGTTCTTTGTCGGTGTTGTCGGCAGGATGATTGTGCGCCGAATCCAGATGTCCCCCGGCGTATCGTTCCAGGTCGTCCGGCTGCCGCCAACGGTACCGAAAGGAGCCTCGCCCGACTTCCAGCCTGAGTCATCGAAGCTTGGTTTGATCCAATCAGTGGCAGGCTTTTGCGTCGTGTAGTGCCAGATCAGCCCGGCAGCCTGGGAAGTCGGCACGACCACGGCGACTTTAGGCGCGGCGGGGAGCGGTGCCCAGCCGGCCACCACCGTCGTGTCACGGCTGGCCCATTTCTTTCGCAGGGCCGGATCAGCCAGTATCTTAATAAAGACGCCGCCGACGACGGGGCGGGCATTGAAGTTGACACTGTTGACATCGGTCGTGTCATACCAATCCGAGAACGGGCGGCGGGCGGATGTCTGGTCCAGATAGTCGTATATCGGGTTGGTAAGTGTCTCGAAGTCGGCCTGGTTCTCGGCCATGGTCGCACTCCAGATCGCCCAGTCCGATTTTGTGGTACGCGTGCGCGAATCCAGTGGGAGGCCGTACGGCTGCATCTGTGTCTTGTAATAAGCGACTTCTTTGCGGGCAACGCTGGCGGGGAAGACGTTCAGGCCCAGAATCTTGTCCCACACCAGATTGTATTTCATGCCCCAGGTGCCGGGTTTGTCGAATGCCAGCAGGGAGGCGTCTCCGCTGCCTGCGACCTGCACCCAGTGCTTCGCGAAGCCCTCGGCCAGCGCACGATACTTGGTCGCATTGGCCGTTTCGCCGCGCATTTTGCAGAGGTCGGCATACGCAGCCAGGGCGATGATCGCTTTGATCGACAGGTTGGAGTTATGTGCCAGATGGCCCATGAAGTCGTCGGTGCAAAGCTGGTCTTCCGGGTCCTGACCGTACTGCTCCAGATACTGCGCCCACTGGCTCAGGTGGGGCCACCAAGGCGTGACCCAGCTGCCATTTCCCTCGGACTGTGCGATTGCATCACAAAGGATTAAGATATTGCCAGACTCTTCGACCGGCATTTGCTCGCCGCCGTCGTCGGTTCCACGGGCGATCGGATAGGTGCCGAGGTCATGCGGAGCATTGGGAAACTTCCAGCGCGGGGAAGCACCGTAGTTGAGCACCGGCACGATGGAGGCTTTCGCCAGAGTTGGCGACAGCAGGATCAGCATGGGGTCCTGCGGGAAGATGACGTCCACAGTCGCGATGTCGCCGTTGGAATTGTTCTCTTTGGTAAAGAGCAGCGGCTTGCCGTAAGCATCAGCGGCGAGGCCGTTTGCGGCCAGGCACTGACGGTACGCGAGAGCGGTCATCTGCGCATACTTGGCGCCGCCGACCTTTGTGGCGTCGGCCATCAGCTCCTTGTCAAATGCGACACACCGCGCGGTAATCGCCGGGTATTCGCGCTCAGCGGTCTGGAACAAGTCTGAGAGAGTCATTCCATTGCGCCGCCAGTAGGGACGCAGGTTCTGGCCGAAGTATCTGATGTTGTACTGCTCGTCATAGCCAAGCAGAACGTGCCGCGAGACAGCGGCAGCACCGACTTTGCCCAGCGAGAAGGCTACGGCCAGCGTCGGTTCCTCTTGGTTTGCCGGTCGGGGCATAAGATTGTCGACACTCGATCCCAAGGTGCCGCTGGCGGCAAACTCACGAGCCAGAATACTGCTCGCGGCAGCATAGGGTTTGACCTGTGCAGTCGGCGCGGCAAGGCAGGCGTAGCCCCAGTCGCGGCGGGCATCGTCGCCGGAAACGCCGAGGTACTTCTGAGTGGGAGTACCGATCTTCAGGGCCGTCAGTGGCCCCATTATCTCGTGAGACCAGGTCACTGGCTGCTTCGGCTCATTGACTGCTAGCAGGCCGCTGACGCTGTCATAGAGTGAGATGTCGTGGGTCTTGCCGTCGACCGTCCGCACGTCCCAGGTCAGGTAAGTGACGGGGCGGGCTAGCACATCGATGTCCTGGGGGAGGCTGGGCGTCATGAACGTAAGGGTGACATGGACACCAGTGTCTTCAAAGTCATAAATGGTGCGGGTCGGCAGAACCTGCACCCCAGTCTGCGGAAATCCGGGCAGAGAGTGGGGGGCGCTGCCCATCAGGCGGTACGATTTGCCGTCAATACGAATCAGACTGGTCAGCGGCATTTCGCGCTGGGTCCAGTGGCGGGTCGGGGCGCCGTTTAGCGTATCGGACATAGACCAGACGCTGAAAAATGGGTCGGATGTCAGCAAAGGCACTGCCGGTGGCCGGAACGGGTCCGGGGCTGCGTGGGTGAGGGGAGCAGAAGCCAGCAGCACTGCTGTAGCCATCAGTGGTTGAAAGCGCATAAGAATGGAAGCCTTTCGAGAGAGACGCAAGATTGATCTTTCGGTAAATTACTTGCTATAATACTCCATGCCGCCCGCCATGTCCATCGTAGATTTCAACACGGACCTTTGCGAAACCCACGTCTTGAGTGCGCAAACACACGAATGGCTGATCAGCTCCGCGCTTTGCCCCGCACTTGAGCCGCATGGTATCCTGCTGGCGGGCCTTACGGATGCCGCCCCGGGCTTTCGCTTTGTACGATCTGCGCCCCGGCTGAGCCAGCTTCTTGTCTGCACGGCCGGGCAGGGCTGGGTCTGGCTCGACGGCCAGTGGGTACGCTGCGAATCCGGCATGGCCTATTTGACTCCCCCGAACATTCTCCATGCCTATCAGGCCGCCACCGATACCCGATGGGAGGTCTGCTGGGTACAGTCCGCTGAGAGCTGGCTCAGTCCCTTTGATGCGCCACGACTACTTTCGGTGGAAACTGGTCCGCTGGCGGCCGCCCTGACCGGCCTGCGCCGGGAAGTGATGGACGCCGCCGATTCGGCTTTGCTGCCACCCTGGGCCTTTCTGGTAGCGGCCTACGCCCGTCAAATGGTACGTCCGGAGAAGGGTGATGTCCGCCTGCGCCGTTTATGGGAAGAGGTCGGGGCGGACCTTGGCCGGCCCTGGACGGTCGAAGTGCTGGCCGGCCGTGTCAGTATCAGCGGGGAGCATCTGCGCCGCCTCTGTCAGCGTCATCTGGGCCGCAGCCCGATGAGCCACGTAGTAAGTCTGCGGATGCGGCAGGCGATGGCCCTGCTAGCCTCGGATTTCTGCACGATCGAAACCGTGGCGCAAAAAGTCGGCTACGATAACCCCTTCGCTTTCAGCACCGCGTTCAAGCGGTACCAGGGGATTTCGCCGTCAGAGTACCGCTTCAAAGCGCGTGGGGCGTCAAATAGTGACCAGATACGCCCGCCATCCGCCAAACTGCGTAATTTCGACGGCTGACTCCAGGGCATACGGCTCGCAGATAAATCCCTTCACGATAGAGCCGTCCGCCAATTCAAGGCCGCCGATTCCCAGCGGCGCAGGGACCTCCGCGACGAAGCTGCCAAAGTGAGCCGTGGGCATTGCCCAGACTTCGACTTCCATCCCCGGGCCTTCGCCGCCGGGGGCACGAACAAGGCCCGGCTTAGGTGGGGACGTGTTTGGCAAAGCATAGAGACGATAGCCGAGTGCGGTTTTTGTCGTCGAAACCAGCCGCGCCCCGCGCTCCGTCAGCTGCCGGTTTAAGGGCTGCCCCGTCAGATGCGCTCCGACGACCGCCAGCAGTGTGCATCCGGGTGGCGATGTGAGAGGCCAGGGGTCGGAAGGCTGCTGCATGCGGGCGGCCATCGCCAGCAGGGCGGTATCGGTCTGTGCAGGGCCGATCAGCGAAACGCCGAAGGGCAGACCATTCGGGCGAAACCCGGCAGGAACGGCGATAGCGGCTAGATCGAGCAAGTTGACAAAGTTCGTATAAATCCCAAGGTTCGAGTTCAGCCGTACCGGCTCGGCTTCGACTTCGGCATGCGTGTAGGTTGTTCCCGTGGTCGGCAGCAGCATCAAGTCGGTGTTTGCCCAGAACACGTCAGTTTGCCGACGCAGTTCCTCCAATCGGTACTGCGCCTCGTAACAATCCACCGCACTGTACTTTGCCCCGCCCTCGATAATGCCTCGCACGATTGGGTGAATTTCGTCGGCATGGACCTCGAAGAATGGCTTCAAGGCTGCGAGCCGCTCCGCCACCCAGGGGCCCGAGTAGAGCAGCTTGGCGGCTTCCTGAAACGGGCGTAAATCGAACTCTGCTGCGGTGCCGCCCAGCGATTCCAGCTGAAGCACAGACGCTTCAAATAGTCGCTGCGCTTCGGCATCGCCAAAAAACTCCCATTGGTCTCGCCGGGGAACCCCGAAACGAAACGGACCGCCGAGCCAGGGGGCTTGGCCGTCTCTCCCTGCCGAGGGGCGGGAGTAGGGGTCCAAAGCATCAAATCCCCGTGCCGCATCGAAGACCTGCTTGGCCTCGGTAGCCGTTCGCGCAAAGATCGAGACGCAGTCAAGCGTGCGGCAGGCCGGGACCACGCCGTGCGTACTCAGGCTGCCGCGTGTCGGCTTCAGCCCGACAAGGTTGTTGAACGCCGCCGGGACGCGCCCCGATCCCGCCGTATCCGTGCCCAAGGAAAAACTGACTAACCCGCTTGCCACCGCGACTGCCGACCCGGAACTCGAGCCGCCGGAGATGTAATCGGCGTTGTAGACACTCGCACAGGCCCCGTAGGGAGTGCGTGTCCCGACCAGGCCGGTCGCGAATTGGTCCATGTTGGTCTTGCCAACCAGAATCGCCCCGGCTGCTTCCAGGCGCAGCACGACGGTCGCTGTCTCTTTGGCAAGATAGGCAAAAGCAGGACAGCCCGCCGTCGTCTCCAATCCTGCGACATCCATGTTGTCTTTGACGGCGAAGGGGACGCCGTACAGCGGCAGCTTTTCCCGGTCGCCGCGCGCGACTTCAGCAGCCCGGGCCAGGACGGCATCCCAAGGCACGAGTGATATCCAGATGGGGTTAAGACCGCCGGCTTCGATACGTGAGTAGACGCCCCTAAGCACGGAAATCGGGGTTTCACCCGCGTCATAGGCTTCATTGAGGGCCGTTAAACTCAAGTTCAGGTCATTCACAATTACATCCGATCTTGCGTTACCCGGATTGGAAATCCGGGTCTGTCGAAGTGAGAATGTCCGCAGGGCGGACAAAGACACAGTTCCCGTGCGGTTATCTTATGTCTACGCAGTAGACAATCGCTCCATCAAAGACCCGGATTTCCAATCCGGGTAAGATGTTCTGAGGCTACTAAGTAGTATCGCACACGTTTCCCGGCATTTAGATCCGGCCTTGAAAGGCCGGGCCACTCGGAGAAAACCCCGCCGGGGCTAAAGACAAATACCTGATTACTTCTGCACGAATACTTAGGCCGGGGCTCAGCTCCCAATCCGCAAAATCACCAGTGACTGACCATGCATGACCAGCGCCTCGGGCCTGGTCAGAATAGTTTCGACCACCCCGTCATGCGGGGCAGCGACTGTCCACTCCACTTTCATGGCCGATAGCACGAGCAGCGTTTCCCCGGCGCTGACGCGCTGCCCTGGCTCAACCAGTATCTTCCAGACGCTCGAAGTCATCGGGGACGGTACCGCTTCGCAGCCTTCGGGGACCTCCGATGAAAGCAGAGGGTTTTGATCTTCAGCTTCGAAGTCCGCCAGTGCCGACTGCCCGGCGGCGGCCCAGCGGGCACGCTCGGCGGCGAAGGCTTCCTGCTGACGGGCACGGCTGATCTGCGTCTCGCCCTGGATTGAGTCGAGGAACGCCAGATATTCGCGGTAGCGGAACTCGGTAGGCTCGATCTGCATGGGCGCTTCGCCGTGAGGGAACGCGTCACGCATTTCCAGAAGCTCCGCCGCACTCACCGGATAAAAGCGAATCTGGTCGAAGGGGCGCAGCAGCCAGGGGGTTCCCGGCTCGAACTCCCGCGTACTTTTGAACGTGTTCCAGACCTGGGTCGTCCGCCCGAAAAGCTGATAGCCGCCGGGCCCTTCCATGCCGTAAATGCACATGTAGGCCCCGCCGATTCCGACGGCATTCTGCGGGGTCCAGGTTCGGGCCGGGTTGTATTTGGTCGTTACCAGGCGGTGCCGAGGGTCGGTGGGAGTGGCGACTGGGGCACCCAGATAGACGTCGCCCAGACCTAGGACTAAGTAGCGGGCATCAAAGATGATATTCTGCACATCGTCCACGGAACCGAGGCCATTGATGCGGCGGATAAACTCGATGTTATCCGGGCACCACGGGGCATCGGGGCGCACCGACTGCATATACTTTTCGGCGGCGAGGCGTGTTTGTGGGTCATCCCAGGAGAGCGGCAGGTGGAGCGTACGCGATGGCACTGTGATATCCAGATCGGCGGGGATTGCTGATTCTGCAGCACGGAGTGCTTCCAGCATCGCCTCGCGCGGCAGGCGATTCGTGTCGTAGTGCACCTGCAGGCTGCGGACACCCGGCGTGATGTCGAGGATGCCCGGCAGCGCGAGGCCGCGAAGCTGGGCTTCAAGGGCGTGAACACGGAGTCGCAGCGCCAAATCCAGTACATTTGGCCCAAACTCGACTAGCAGGGAACGGTCCCCGTCAGCACGGGTGACGACTGATGGCGCGCTATCCGTCGCCGGTCGAGACACCAGGATTGCTGGTTCCGTCGGATGGAAATCCGTTTCCGGGAGCTGCAAGAGGGGAGTTTGAAGCGTTCTGACCGTTTCGTCTCTCCCCCGAGACATGACTGTGGCCTGAGCATATGTCACGGCCTGAAAGCGCACAGTATCGCCGGGACGAAGCTGACCCATCTTCCAAAGCTCGGCATCGATAATCGTCGCGGGGCAGACAAAGCCGCCCAGGCTTGGGCCGTCCGGGCCAAGCAAAATCGGCATGTCACCGGTGAAATCTACGGTGCCGACGGCATAGGCATTATCATGGATATTTGACGGATGCAGGCCCGCTTCTCCACCGTCAAGCCGTGCCCAGACTGGCTTGGGGCCAAGGAGGCGGACGCCGGTGCGGTCGGACTGATGATGCACTTTCCAGTCCGTACTGAAGAGCATCTGGATATCTTCATCGCGAAAGAAATCGGGGGAGCCATGCGGGCCATACATCACACCGATACGCCAGGAATTGGAGTAGGCTGGTGTCACCGCGGGGGGCAGCGTCGCTCCTATGTTGTCCAGGCCCGCGCCGGGGGTCTGCAGGTGAATGACATCGCCGGGGCGCAGCGCTCGCCCGTCGTGTCCGCCAAATCCGCCCAGCATGAACGTGCTCCGACTGCCGAGGTAGTCTCCAACTTGTAAGCCGCCACCGATGGCGAGATAGGCCCGCAGGCCTGGCCCATTGGCGATACCGATCTTGAGGATCGCGCCTGCCGGAGCAAGGGTCGTCTGGCGGAAGAGAACTGGAACGCCGTCGAGGGTAGCTTCCATCGGGGCACCGACCAGGGCAAAGGCTGCTTCGCAGCCAAAGCGCAGCTCCGGCCCGGAAACGGAAATCTCCAGGCCCGCCGCTCCGTCGTCGTTGCCGACCAGCCGGTTTGCCAGCCGCAGGGCGAGGCTATCCATCGGCCCGGACGGAGGGACTCCGACATTCCAATAGCCAAGACGCCCCGGGGTGTCCTGCACCGTGGTTTGCGTCCCGCCTGAAATAATCTCAATTGCAGTACGCTGGTAAGGAAATCGGGACAAGAAGGCCGTTGTGACCGCGCCGCTGCTAAACTCGGGCGACGCACAGACTTTGCGGAGGTAATCAAGATTTGTCTCGATCCCGGCAAGCTGCGTTTCGCGGAGCGCGATCTGCAGCGCGGCCAGTGCCGCCGGGCGATCTGCGCCACGGACGATCAGCTTGGCGATCATCGGGTCATAGTAGGGCGTGATCTCGGTTCCCGGCTCAATCCAGGTCTCCACACGCACTCCCTCTGGGAACCGGACATGTGTTAAACGCCCAATGCTTGGCTGAAATCCTCGTCCAGCATCTTCGGCGTACAGGCGGGCTTCGAACGAATGACCTTGGGGCTTGATCAGAAAGGAACGGAGGGGAGCCAGATCATGCGAGGCCTGCAGCACCATCCAGGCGACGAGGTCGATCCCCGTTACCTCCTCCGTGACCCCGTGCTCTACCTGCAGGCGGGTATTGACCTCCAGAAAGAAAAACTCCCCGGCAGCGTCGTCGTACACAAACTCAACGGTTCCCGCCGAGCGGTAGCCGACTGCTTTGCCGATCCGCACGGCAGTTTCGCAAAGCCGGGTGCGGGTTTCCGGAGAAATGCCTGGGGCAGGGGTCTCTTCTATGACTTTCTGGTTTCGCCGCTGAGCCGAGCAGTCGCGCTCGCCCAGAGAGACGACTTCTCCGCTGCCATCGCCAAAAATCTGCACTTCAAGGTGCCGCGCGCGGGCAATAAAACGCTCCAGAAACGCCCCACCGTCGCCGAAGTTTGCCGCACCCTGCCGTGCGACGGCATCCCAGGCAGCATCGAGGTCTTCGGCGTTCAGGCAAAGCCGGATACCGATTCCGCCGCCGCCTGCGGTGCTTTTCAGCATCACTGGGTAGCCGATAACTTCAGCAGCCTCACGTGCTTCTTCCAGATCCGCCAGCAGTCCCGTGCCGGGCAGCAGGGGAACCTGGAGGCTTTCGGCCATCTGGCGGGCGGCGTGCTTGAGTGCGAATGCCCGCATCTGCCGCCCCGTCGGGCCGATAAACTCAATCCCCGCCGCTTCGCAGGCGTCGGCAAACTCTGCATTCTCGCTCAGAAAGCCGTAGCCTGGATGAATGGCTTCCGCTCCGGTTTCCCGAGCCGCCTTCAGAATCGCGTCGATGGAAAGGTAGCTCTGCGCTGCCGCCGCCGGACCGATCTGCACGGCCTCATCGGCCTGCGCGACATGGAGCGAATGGCGGTCGGCCTCCGAATAGACCGCGACGGAGCCGATGCCGAGTGTCCGCAGGGTGCGGATAATTCGGCACGCGATCGCGCCGCGGTTGGCGATAAGGACTTTGCTAAACATTGATGGCATCCCAGATGAAAACTTGAACCGGCGTTGGATTGTACGCATTGCACGGATTGTTGAGCTGCGGGCAGTTGCTGATCAGGCCCAGCACGTCTCGCTCGGCCCGCATTTCGACATACTTCCCGGCTTCAGAAATGCCGTCCTCAAATGTCAGGCCACCCTCGGGCGTCACCGGGACATTCATAAAGAAATTGATATTGTTTGGAATATCCCGCTTTTCCAGTCCACTGTCATACTGCAGCAATGCGGCCAGAAAGCTCTGCCGGCAGGCATGCATATGGCCTTTATCGAGGGCATAACGCACTTGATTGCTCTCCGTGGCACAGGCCCCGCCAAGCGTGTCATGCCGCCCGCAGGTGTCGGCGGTAATGGTCAGCAGGCAGTTCCCTTTGCTGGACATCAGCTTTGAGCCCGCCGTGAGGTAGACTTTTCCCTGTGCCCGGATCGTATTCTGGAAGTCATACCGGTCCGCGAAGTCCCGGGCATCGTAGAACAGTGTGTCAACTGCTTGATTGCCTTCCAAGTCGACGATCCGAAACGTCTGCCCTTTCTGAATTGGATGGATCCAGGACTCGCCTGCAGGTATGATTTCGCTGTAAATGGCATCTGCCGGGTTCAGCAGGCTCTCGGTAAGTTTGAGTTCAGTCATAGGAAATATCTTTCCGTCAGCGTAAACCCACGCCCGTTTTCTGGTCGTGAGATGCGGCAGGCGTCGTTCGCCGTCGGGGAGGGAACACGCTTCAATGTGAGCTGTACGGGTCTGGGCGCATACTTCGGGTTCGGATCAAGCGGGTGGGGGCAGGAGCTCAGTATCAGCAGAACGTTCATCTCGGCGCGGATCTCGACGAAGCTGCCGGGCGGCGAATGATCCGGCTGGAACGTCAGTGCACCATCCGCCTCGACACCGACTTTACTGAACAAGTTGAGATTGGGCGAAAGGTCACGCGGTCCCAGGCCGTACTTTTCCAATTCGATCAAAAAACTGTCGCGGGCGTTCTGGTGGAACTCGTTGCGGTACTCTTGATACCGCGCCACGCCATATTTGGCCTGTACGGCAGCGGCATCTGCGCATCCGCTGAGGGCATCATGCCAGCCCAGACTGTCTTCTGTCATCGAGCACAAAATGCGGCCCATGTCCGAGTAGAGCACAAACCCCTGGGTCAGCTTCGCGATGTGCTGGGCTTTCAGCGTGTCGGGGATGTTTAGCCGCTCGACGGGGCAATCCGCATTGTAAAGAATCGCACCGACGTTAGCCCCGCCCTCAATATCGGTGAGATGAAGGGCGGTGCCGCGCTTCAGAATATGCGACCAGGTGGCGCCGGGCGATAATATTTCTTCGAAAAGGACTTCGCTCACGTGTTTTCCCTTTGCTTTGACTCCAAATAGGTGTCGATCGTCTCGCGAAAGGCGTCGCCGCTGAGGATTGGACCATGCCCGGGAAAGGCGGTATGGACCGGAAGCTCTCTCAGGCGGCGCATCGATTGAAGATAGGCAGGAATATTCGAGCAGGGCAAATGGTCGAATATCTCGCCGGAATAGACGGTGTCGGCGCAGAACAGAAAGCCCCGAGCTTCGTCCCAAAGGCAGATGCTTCCCCAGGAATGGCCGGGGGTATGCAGCACGGTAAAACGTCTGTCTCCGAGATCCAGCACGTCGCCTTCGCCGATCAAATCCGTGGCCGGAGCCGGCTCAGCCACCCAGTCAGCGGCGGTGAAGCTGTCCCAGGGCTTCGGCGCAAAATCCCCTTCTGCCAGCAGCAGGTCGGCATACGTGTTTTCGTGTGTGGGTGCCTCTAAAATCTCTGCTTCCGCCGCGTGGATCACGCGCCGCTCAAATTCGAATCCGCTGCCGATGTGGTCGTAATGGCCGTGGCTCAGCACCAGCAGCGGGTCAGGCGCGAAGGGAGCCAGATATGCCCGGAGTGATCCCAGCCCCAGCCCTGCATCCAGGATGAGGTCCGACGAGCTGCCTTTGACGACGTACATGTTGCAGCGATAATCTTCCCGGTAGGCCGGCTCCCACACGTGAAAGACGCCCTCGGCGAGCTCCTGCTGCACAAACCAATCCGGCTGGTCGGTAAATCGATGTCGAGTCGGGATGCTCATTGCGGCAGGTATTCCGTCGTGAACGTTTTCGAAACATCCGGCATCGATGACATCTGCTTCTGGTCAACGAAGAAATGCCCGATCTCGGTGGCCGACGCAAAGGCAGTTCCAGGGGCAGCGGTTGTCCCAATCAGCCGCCGGTTGTCATCGGCTCCGTAAAGCTTGACCTTCGACAGCATAACGGTCGAGTCGGCGGCGGAGCTCCCGAGATGCTTGGCAGCGATCTGTGCGGCTTCTTCGGGATGGGCTTTGTCGTAGGCCGCCCCTTTTGCCAGTGCGGCCAGGAATGTGCGCAGGTCCGCGCTTCGGCTCGTCATCGTCTGCGACGAGGCCGCGGCGACATCCAGCAGGAGGTTAGGGGCATCATGGCTGCTGTAGATGACGTGCGCTCCGCCGGGAGTCGCTTTGGACAGCCAGGGCTCCCAGGTCACCGCCGCCGGAATCTTATTCGCGATAATCGCGGCCCCCGCCGTGTCGGCATCCATGTTGGTGATTGTGATATCCGTGCGCTTCATGCCGGCGGCTGCCAGAGCTTTCAGCAGCAGCATTTCATTGCATTGTCCCAAGGTTGCCGCGACTGTTTTGCCGCGCAGGTCGGCAACCGTGTGGATCTCCTTTTGCGCGACGAGGCCGTCGGCTCCATCGGAGGTGTCAATGACATAGGCACAGGCCATCGGCGTGCTGCCGGCCTGCTTGTTCAGCAAAATCACCGTATCCGCCGTGGTCAGGGAAACATCCACCTTGCCGGTCAGAAGCAGCGGCACGCTGTCTGCCGGTCCGGCAAACTGCTTGGGCTGGACGTCCAGTCCTGCCTCTTTGAAGTAGCCTTTATCCAATGCGGTAAACAGTCCGACAAACCCAATCCACTGGTTGTAGGCTACCACAAAAGGCTTTGACCCGGCGGGCGCCGGCGCACTTGTCTGCGCGGCCCCGTTTCCCGCATTTTTGGGGGCGCAGCCGCTCAGGGCGAGACAGATGCCAGCAGCACCAAACAGTATCATACTCTTATTCTTCATCTGTTTCTCCTCTATTCGTCAAAGTCGTTCTCCAAAGTCGCTCTCCAAAGCTGATCCGAAGTGGTCACCCAGCCGACTGCGCCGCCTTCGCTGGTGATCACCCGGATTGCCGCGTCATGCTCATGCGGGTCGAACGCCGCGCAGCAGTCTTCCAGCAGCAGGGGGAAAAAGCCCAGGTCAGCGGCATGCCGGTAAGTTGCAAGCACGCAGCACTGAGTCGTCACTCCTGTGAGCAGCAGATCGATAATGCCTCTGGCTCGCAGGCTGGCCTCGAGGTCCGTGCCGATAAAGGCCGACTGCGCGGGTTTATCCCACTCCAGATCGCCCTGCTGCGGGGCCAGCTCGGGAATGACAGCGCACCCTCTCTCGCCACGAACCAGCAGTCGGCCCAGCGGCCCGGAAGTCCCGACCGGATAGCCCGCATTTTCGTAGCGCAGACGTTTGCTGTCGCTGAGGTCGGAGAGGTCTGGTCGACTGGCCTCCCGTGTGTAAATGACCGTGAGGCCATGGGAACGTGCCCAGCTGAGCAGGTAAGCGATGCGCGGAATGATTTCGCGCACTCCTGCCAATGTCTCTGGGGAGACCTGCAGGAGCCGGGGACAGCCGCCGTCCGGGTCCAAAAAATCGCACTGCATATCGATGACGAGAACCGCTGCGTGTGCCACTGCGAGCGGGAAGTCATGCGGACGGGCAGTAACCGTTGATCGGGTACTCATGCGCTGCGGTATATTCCATTCGTGTGCCGTATCTGGTGTGGGGAAAGCGGGGGCGACGATGCCGACGCGAGCTGTCGAGCTCGTCTGTGAGCTGACACTAGTATACTGACTTGGGGAAGTGTTGTCAAGCCTTGGGACGATAGAATTTGTCAATGTGACGAAATAGATACTGTTTGTGCCCTAAATGACGAATAACGCTGAAAACAGTCAGGTGAGTGACGGAATAGGTGTCATGCGGAGGGCTGAACACCCCAGTCATAGGCATACTTGATCATCTTCGCGACCTGCAGCGATTCGATACGCTGGATGCCCGGGATCTTGCTCAGCCGCTCATGCAGGAATGCCAGAAGCTCTTTGTTGCTATGAAACCAGACTTCCGTGACGACATCGTAGCTGCCGAGAGTTACCCCCGCAAAGCGTATTTCCGGCATTGCCAGCAGCGCTTCCTGAATCTCGTCGAGATAGCTGTGATCAATCTGGATGCCGAGAATGGCTACAACGTGATAGCCCAGCGAAAAGGGTGGGGCAATCGCGACGATTTTGATGACTTGATTCTGAAGCAGCCGGTCGACGCGGCGCCGTACCGTGGGTTCACTGCTGCCGACCTGCACCGCGACTTCGGCATTGGTCTGGCGGGCATTTTCCTGCAAAACCGCGATGATTTTGTGATCAAGTGCATCGAGAGTGATTTCGTCTTCTCTCGGTAGGTTGGTATCAATGACGTGAACCATGCGTGTTATTCCTATTCACTGACGATTTTCGTCATTGTAGCATGAGATAATCTGTTTTGCGTCACCCCGAGTCAAATAAATCTCCAGAGGCTTGACAACTCGCCCGAAAGTTTGTATACTCACTAAACCTCGAAGTCGAGTTCTTCTCAGTTTCTGCCTTCTGGTCTCAGTGTTGAATCCCCCTCGGAGCATGGCGCTCTTTTCCATTCCGGCCCGGCTAAATGCCGCGCGATTTTTGAAAAGGAGCGTTTTTATGCGTTTTTCCCATCTTGTGCTGGCTGTGTCAGCTCTTTCCGCACTGGCTCTGGCCGGCTGCGGTCCAAAACAGGCGTCCGCCCCGCCTTCGGTCCCTGGCACCCCCAATTCTCCAACTGCCGCAGCAGACACAAGCGGGGTAATCTCCATTGGGTATTCCGACTGGCCAGGCTGGACAGCATGGGCTATCGCCGACAAGCAGGGCTTTTTCAAGAAACACAACGTAGCCGTCAAGCTGGTCTGGTTTCCTAACTACACCGATTCGCTGAATGCATTTGCGGCAAATCAGCTGGATGCCAATTGCCAGACTTGGAGCGACACCATGGGGCCGCTGGCGCAGGGGCAGGCCGCTAAAGCCGTGCTGATCAACGACAACTCGGCGGGAAATGATGCGGTGGTCGCCGGGCCAAGCATCCACTCCATGAAAGATTTGAGAGGCAAGAAAGTCGCGACTGAGCTGGGCACTGTCGAGCAGTTTCTTCTGGATAAAGCCCTGGCCGCGAGCGGCATGACCGAAAAAGATATTACCTATGTCCCCATCAAAGTCCAGGACTGCCCCGGAGCACTGATTTCCAAGCAAGTGGACGCGGTGGCGGTTTGGGAACCCAACAAAAGCCAGCTTCTGGCGAAACTACCCGGTTCTCATGTCATTTTCGACAGCCGCTCTCTGCCGGGCCAGATTCCCGACCTGCTGGTTTTTCAAGGGAAAGCGATTGCCGCCCATCCGCAGGAAATCCAAGGCATTGTAGACGCCTGGTATGATTCGATGGATTGGTGGCGTGCTCATCCGACTGATGCGGTCAAGATCATGGCAGAAACCGCGAAAGACCCGGGGACGCCTGCCCAGCAAATTGCGTTCTATCAGAGTTTTATCAAAGGAACTCGGATCTTCAGCAGCTCTGAAGCCCTGGCCGCCTTTACGCAGAGCAGCAAGCCGACCTCGCTATTTACCAGCGGCTCTTCCATCACCCAGTTCCTGCTAGCCCAGAAGCAGATACCCAAACTTCCCGACTATGCCTCCGCGATCGACCCGACTTTCATTCATGCCGCCATCAAAAAGGGCGAAGGTAAGAAGCCGCCGTTCGATTACGCGCTGAAGGTGGACTAGGATCTCGGACCGGAACAGAAAGCACCAAAATGGCAACCATTCTGCGAATACAAACCAAAGAAGCGGCAACTCTCAGGCCCGCGGCTCGGAGACGGAGCCCCGGCCTCTTTCAGCTGGGAGAAGATATTCCGCGCGGCGCTTATCTGATGATCGCCGCCGCTTCGTTTCTTTTGCCGATCGCCCTTTGGTGCTTTCTGTCGTATTCCGGCCGGGCGAATGCACTCATCCTGCCCACTCCAACGCATATGGTTCAGGCTGGGATCGAGATGTACCGAGATGGGGACTTGCTGCCAGATATTAAAATCAGTGTTACCCGAATTGGAATCGGGTTTCTCCTCTCCGCCGTCCTCGCTATCCCACTGGGCATTCTGATGGGGGCCTACAAATTCGCAGAAGCGGCCCATGAGCCATTCGTCGGCTTTATCCGCTATGTTCCGGTGCCCGCACTTATTCCACTCGTGATGGTGATCGCGGGGATTGACGAACCCGCAAAGATTTTGCTGATCTTTTTAGGTACCTACTTCCAGATGGTGCTGGTGGTGGCGGATGTCACCCGGCAGGTGCCGAAGGACCTGCTGAATGCCGCTCGGACATTAGGGTCGAGCCGGCTGCAAGTGCTGTTCAACGTTCTCCTGCCTGCAACCTTGCCCGGTATTCTAGATACTTGCCGAACAATGATTGGCTGGGCCTGGACCTATCTCGTGATCGCGGAAGTCGTGGCGACCAGCTCCGGGCTGGGCTACTCGATTATGAAGGCGCAGCGATTTTCCCGGGCTGACGAGATTTTCGTGGGGATTTTTATCCTCGGTATCCTTGGTCTCGCGACCGATATGGTTTTCAAGATTGCCCAGCCGCGACTGCTGCCCTGGGCGGAAGCGCAGAGGAGTTAGCCCCATGCTTAGCCAGTTCCGATCTTCTACGCGCCTCGCCGCGATGGAACCAGAAACGATGCCGAGCCCCATATTGTCCCTGGAAAAGCTTTCTAAGCAGTATCCCACCAAGAGCGGTCCGCTGACGGTGCTCGAACCCACTTCGCTGACTGTGGGTGTCAGCGAGCTGGTCAGTATTGTGGGCCCGTCCGGCTGCGGCAAGTCCACACTGCTGCATATCGTGGGCGGGCTGACGACACCCACCGAGGGCCGGGTGATGCTGGACGGCCAGGAAGTCACCGGGCCAGGGGCGGAGCGCGGCATGGTTTTCCAGGCTTACACGCTGTTTCCGTGGCTGACCGTGCGCCAGAATGTACAATTTGGACCGAAGCAGCGCGGCGCGAAAAAGGCCGAACGGGAGGAGCTGGCCGATTACTTCCTGGATGCTGTCGGCCTGCATGGGTTTCGGGATCATTTTCCTAAGCAGCTTTCCGGCGGGATGCGGCAGCGTGTCGCGATTGCCCGGGCCCTCGCCAACTCGCCTCGGATTTTGCTGATGGATGAGCCGTTCGGAGCGCTGGACGCTCAGACGCGCACCGTCATGCAGGAATTGCTTCTGAACATTCGCAGCAAGGAGCGTACGACGACGCTTTTTATCACGCACGATATCGATGAAGCGGTCTTCCTCAGCGATCGTATTTTCGTGATGACCGCCCGGCCCGGTCGTTTGAAAGCCGAAATCGCCGTGCCGTTCGGCTCCGATCGCAGCCCCGACCTGCGCACGTCTGCGGAATTCTTCCAAATACGCGCTCAAATCTATGACCTGCTGCATTCGGAAGGCCAGGCGGTCGTCGATGCCGAGATTGCGGCGGGAAGCTGAGGACAGTGCAGTTGTGGCTGAGCAAGACGCGTCAAGACGAGTGGTTTGATAGCACTTGCATTCTGTTCTCCAAATACTGAACCCCCGCGTCCTCTTTCAGAGCAACCCCCGAAACTAGCCTCCGGCGCGACTCCGCCATCAAGTACAGCAGGCGGCTTGCGGCAAAAGTGATGCTCTGGCCGCCCGGGCGGATATTGGAAAGGCAGTTGCGCTGCGAGTCTCGTGTCTCGCAGCTCGGCTTCCACGTCAGATACACGCCCAGCGAATCGGGAGAGCTGAGGCCCGGCCGTTCCCCGATCAGCACCACAACCATCTCCGCGGCGAGGCGACTTGCAATGTCATCACCGATCGCGACTCGGGCTTGCTCCACAAGGCAGACCGGGCCGATATGCCACCCCAACTCGCGCAGAGCCGGCAGCACTTCGCCCAGCAGAGGCGCGGCATGGCTGTTTGCAGCTGCCGCCGACAGGCCGTCAGCCACCACAAAGATGACATCCCACGTCGCTGTTTCCGTCGATAGTAACTCGGCGGAAACCGAGTTTAAACGGCGGCCGTAGTCAGGCCGCTGAAGATACTCCTGCCGGGTTGCCGCGCCGCTTTTTAGCCGCAGCACCGGCTGCTTAAGCTCACAAAACTCGGCTTCGAGTGCTTCGGCTTCCAGCTCCGAGTAAACCGCATCCCGCGCCCCGGCATGGTCCCACTGGAAGCTGAGAAGGGCGTCCGTTGGCTGGGAAACTCCCGTCGGCTCGATCCCGATCCGGGCAGGGGTGAAGCGGCGTAATTGATCCCAGAGGACGGCACGGGTCAGTGCAGTGGATGCGGGAACCAGAGCGTTTAGCTCCTGTGCGACGGGGCTCAGCGCCGTGTCACCGGTCAGCCGCCGCTCGCCGCCTCCTTGGAACAACCCCATACGTTCCAGCCAAGCCTCAAACTCCGGCGCAGGGCGTTTTCCGAGGGCGCGGCGGACATACAGCGCATCATGGAACGACGTGCTCTGGTAATTCAGCATCACATCATCCGCGCCGGGGATACCCATGATAAACGTGCAGCCAGCCGTGCCAAGCAGGGTCAAAAGGGCGTCCATGTCGTCCTGATCGGCCTCCGCATGGTTGGTATAACAGACATCGCAGCCCATCGGCAGGCCGAGCAGCTTGCCGCAGCAATGATCCTCCAGGCCAGCCCGAATAATCTGCTTGCCATTGTAGAGATATTCCGGGCCGATAAACCCGACGACGGTATTGACCAGCAGCGGCGAGAAGGCGCGGGCAACACCATAGGCTCGTGCTTCCAGGGTCTGCTGGTCCACGCCGTGATGGGCATTGGCGGAGAGAGCACTGCCCTGACCGGTCTCAAAGTACATCACATTGTCGCCGACCGTGCCGCGCCTCAGAGCCAAGGCCATCTCCCGCGCCTCGCGCAGCATGGAGAGCGTGATGCCAAATCCGGTGTTCGCGGCCTGCGTCCCGGCAACGGACTGGAACACCAGGTCCATTGGGGCACCGCGCTCCATCGCCTGCATGGCATTGGTCACATGGGTCAGAACGCAGGACTGTGCGGGCATGTCGAAGCGAATCCGCAGCTCATCGAGCATCGTGAGCAGACGAACGCAGGAGTCCACATTGTCCGTCGCCGGATTGATCCCGATCACTGCATCCCCGCCCCCAAGCAGCAGGCCGTCGAGGAGGCTGGCCGCGACCCCAAGCGGATCGTCGGTGGGGTGATTGGGCTGCACCCGTGTCGAGAGCCGTCCCGGGAGGCCGATGGTGTTGCGGAACCGCGTGACGACCCGGCACTTGGCCCCGACCAAAATCAGGTCCTGCAGCCGCATGATCTTGGTGACGGCTGCCGCCATCTCCGGGGTGAGGCCCGGAGCGAGCCGTGCCAGAGTTTCGGTGTCGGCGGCATCCGACAGGAGCCAGTCCCTCAGGCCCCCGACTGTCAGGTGGGCGACGATTGCAAACGCCGCCCGGTCATGCGTATCCACGATTAGCCGCGTGACTTCGTCGGTTTCGTAGGGAATGACGACTTCGGACAGAAACGTTGTCAGCGGCAGATCCGCCAGCGTCATCTGTGCCGCCACGCGCTCCTGCGCGCTGCCCGCGACTAGGCCCGCCAAAACATCGCCTGAACGAAGCGGAGTCGCTTTCGCCAGCAGCGTTTTCAGGTCCGCAAATCGGTAGACCGACCCGGCGATTGTGTGAGTGTAGTTCATAAGATTCGACTTAGGCCCGTGAAAGCGGTGGGCAGCACCCCCGCGGCGATCCTGCCGGTGCAGTGCAGAGTCCGAAAGGCCTCGCGCATGAGTGTTTCGACAGGCGTCACATCTTCCCTCTAATTTGTCAGTGGTATCAACTCGGCTTCGACGGAGTGAACGCTGGAACTCTCGGCCATATCGGCGCGTTCGCCGCCGTTAAGAACATTCACATTTGCCCCGGAGGGGTCGAGCTTCGGCCAGCGACCTTTATGTACCA
>JANXMY010000172.1 GCA_025354405.1 Armatimonadota bacterium | reverse complement strand
CTCCAGGTCGTAGCCGTGGTGTTTCGGCTCGGGCGTATAGGTGCGCCCGCAGTGTCGGCATTCGCGGCGGGCGGTGCCGGTGGCGTTTTTGCCGGCACGATGTTGCTTGGTGGTCTCCCTGCAGGTGGGGCAGGACAAAATCGGTTCAGTCATAGGCTATTATAGCCTAAAAATACTTACCGAGTGATTATAGGCACTCCCCTATCTTTCCCCCTATTGCCTTTTTTGCCGCTTTGTGATATTATTATCAAGACCTTTGAAATTCTCTTAATATTCTCTTAACGTTTCACTGCCCGTCGATGCCGACGCGGCCCTTGTTCAAGGATTGCACTGCATGATGAGTTCCCGCCGCATTCTCCGCGAGACTGCCTCCGCGTTTCGTGTCTTTCTCTCTGTGTCTCTGCTCTTTCTTTGCCTGAGCGGCGCACGGGCCGCCGACAGTAAAATCAAGGTCGACCCGGAAGCGGCACGGAATTATGTTGCTCTCTCACAGAGTATCAGTTCGGCACGACTCTCCCAGACCGTCGCCGACCTGTCGAATATCCAGTACCCGGTACTGAACCAGCCACTGGGCGCACCGGTCACCGCGCACTCTCGGGTCGCCGGGACGCAGGGCGGGGACATTGCCCGGGCGTATGTCAAGCAGCAATTTACACAGATCTTCGGCACGGCGAATGTCACCGAAGAGCCGTTTACGGTGACTACTCCCATCGATGGCGGGGCTTATGTCAAGGCAGCAGGTCTGCCGAAGCCGCTGGCACTGCAGCCGCTCTGGCCGAACCTGGTGCGTACCTCTACTCTGCCGGCGGCGGGAATAAATGGCCCACTGATTTATGCCGGACGCGGCGAGCTGCGAAATTTTCGGGGTAAGCCCGTTGGCGGCAGCATCGTTCTGCTGGACTTCAACTGCGGCACGGAGTGGCTGAACGCCGCCCGGCTCGGGGCCAAAGCGATTATCTTCGTCGAGCCGACCCAGACCATGCGCGGCGAGGGGGAATCCAAGTTTATCGGTATCCCCGTCGCCGTACCTCGCTTCTGGATCTCCCGTGCGGATGCCGCCGTTCTGCAGTCCGCTACGCTCACCACCCCCAATTTTACGGTCAGCCTCTCCTGCGATAATCCCTGGAAGATGGGCACGGCAGCAAACATCGTCGGCACGATCCAGGGCACCGGGCCCCTGGCGGACCAGGCGGTGGTGATCGAGTCCTATTACGATTCGATGTCCGTGGTGCCGACACAGGCACCCGGAGCGGAATCGGCTGGGGGCATTGCCTCACTGCTGGAGCTGGCGCGTACCTTTAAGGCGCATCCGCCGAAGCGTACGGTGATTTTCGTCGCCTGCGGCGCGCATTTTCTGGGTATTCAAGGCGCACGGACTTTCGTCGATACCCATCTGGATAGCTGGCGTCCGATTTCGATGGGTGATACGCTGAAGCATACGCTTTTTCACTCCCCATTGCCGAAGCGCACAAATGTCCTGCTCTTCTCCGGAATCGACTTGTCGTCGCAGACCGGCAGCGTGGGTGTCTTCTATAAAGGCGTGTTCTACGACTATCGCGAAGATATTCAAAGTGACTTCTCGGACATTGGGCGAACCCTGCGTGAGAACTCGGAGAAGATCGGTCAGACGCTGGGCTTCGATCCCGCAACGGCATTTGCGGATGGAGTCAATGGCGCGAACGGCAAGAACTGGCGGAACTACCTGCCGGGTCGGTTTGCCTTTGACGCCGAAGCTGCAACGATGGCGGGCGGCAAAGGAATAACTTTCGCGACGACCGACGATGCGCGGCAGCAGACCGATACCCCAGCCGACACTTTCAGTCACGTCAACATCGTGAACTTATCGGCCCAGACGAAGCTGCTGGCCTGCCAGTACTGGCACCTGCTCAACGATACGAACGATCCCGATGCGGTGAAGCCCGACAGCACACAATCCGTGATGCCTGTCCCCGGCTGGCCGGCCTGGACGCGTCAGGGCCTTCGCCTGGGCTTTTCCGATCTGACAGGGCGTGTTCTGGAGTTTCAGCCGAAACGGAACTTCGTCCCTGACCTGCCGATTGCCGACTCTCTGGCTGTGATCGCGAATACCTCCAAAACCATGATGGGTGTTCGCGGCAACTTGATTCAGGCGACCGAAGGCGCACCGGACAATGCCAAGTTCAGCTTTGTCGGTCTGCCGATCGTCATCTCAAATGGCTCAGGGCTGCGAGCCGGCACGGGCGGTGCGGTCAAGGTTGCTGCGTTCCACATTCACCAGACCGACGATGCCCTGGCCGCGCGCGGCGACATCGACTATGCACCGGATCAAGGGGTCAACGGGGCGGCGAACTATCCCACTGAGTTTGATCTGACTAGTGACCTTAAAGAAACCCAGGTGATCGTCTTTCCCTGCGTTTCCACTTCCATTTACGATCTGATCGATCAGCAGGCCTTGAAGTCGCTGACGGGCGTGCACATTTACGACGGAGCCACCGACGGCGAGCCGCGTCAGTACGGTTTTATTCTCGCTGGGCTGGAGCCGGGTGTCTCGTATGTCGAAGATGTGGCCGTGCTCTTCTCGACACCGGGCGTGAACACACGCTTGAAAGTGGTCATGGACTCCGGAATTGGCGGGGCCAGGTTCCTGCTGATCAACTCTCTGCCTGCAGATCCGAAGAAATCCAGCGGCGAAAACCAGCGCAACGCCCAGGGGATAGGCTATGCCGTCGGCCTGGCATCCGCCCGGTTCGGCAGCGATACCCGCCCGCCAGACCCGAATAATCCCGACGATGCAGTGCGAAACGGCGCAATCACAAATACGGCCCTGCGCGTCGCCAAAGATATGTGGAACCTGGATGAATTCCGTATCCAGAACCTGGCTCGCTTCCGCATTTTGGACACCAAGGACGAAACGAATCCGATAACGCATCTGCATCATTTGGCGGGGGAAGAAATTCAGCAGGCCCTAGCGGCTTATGCGAAGCAGGACTACGAAGCGTTCGATGCCTTCAGCCGTCAGGCATGGGCCAATGAAGCCCGCGTTTACCCGCAGGCGCAGCAGACGGCAGATGATGTGGTCAAAGGCGTCATCTTCTATCTTTTCCTGCTGATTCCGTTCGCCTATTTCTTAGAGCGGCTGTTATTTGGCTACTCGGACCTGAAGCGGCAGCTTGGAGCGGCGTTTGCAATCTTCCTGGCGATCTTCGCGGTCTTCTCCCAGATCCACCCGGCATTCAGCATCGGGTCGGTCAACCCGATGATCATTTTGATCGCGTTTGTCATGCTGGCACTCTCGGTGATCGTCTCGCTGCTGGTCTGGGGAAAGTTCGAAGAGCAGCTCAAGCAGATGAACCGGTCCGTATCAGGAGTGCATAAAGCTGATGTCGGCAAGGCCTCCATCGCATTCGCGGCCTTCGCGCTGGGCATCTCCAACATGCGCCGCCGCAAAGAGCGCACCCTGCTGACCTGTCTGACCCTGGTGCTGCTGACCTTTACGGTGCTGTCGTTTACCTCCATCGTCAATACCATTCGGTATAACAATGTGAGTGCCCCTGGCATTTCACCGTACAGCGGGCTTCTGCTGCGGCTGCCGACCTGGGACGCGCTGCAGCAGCCTGCTTACCGCCTGCTCAACGATGAATACGGCGACAAGTTCTCGGTTGCGCCCCGTGCCTGGTTCTTCGGAACAACGCAGGGCCAGCAGTCATTCCTGCACCTCACCCGCGCCCATCTGGGTACGGACGTCAAAGGAGTTTGCGGCTTTACCCCGCAAGAGTCCCAGGTTTCGGGCGTGGATAAATCGCTGACGGCGGGGCGCTGGTTCAGCCGCGGCGATACCTACACAGCGATCATTCCCCAGGGCGTGGCGACCAGCCTGCAGATCGCCCCGTCCGATGTTGGCAAGGTGACGATCAACTTCAGCGGCGTTCCTTACCTCGTGATTGGGATTGTGGACCCCGTCAAGTTCAAAGCCGTCAAAGACCTGGATAACGAGACCCTGACCCCCGTGGACTACCAGGCCCAGCAGCAGCAGAGCAGCGCGTCTGCGGGCGCGGCGGCCTCGACGCAGGCCGGCTTCCAGGAATATCTGCATCTTGACCCGGACAATGTTCTTTATGTCCCTTACAGCACGCTAATCAACATGGGAGGCGATTTGCGCTCCGTGGCGATCAACATGGGCGACGGCAAGACGGTCTACCGTGAGCTGCAGGACCTCATGCCGCGCCTCGACCTGAACCTCTACGCAGGGGGCTTCCATAATGGCCCTAAAGACACGGTCACGGATGCGCCGGAGAACCACCGCTTCTCGGCCATCGGCGCGACTTCCTCGCAGGGGTTGATCACGATCATCATCCCGATTTTGATTGCAGCGTTGATCGTTCTCAACACGATGCTCGGCTCGGTGTTTGAGCGGGTGAAAGAGATTGGCATCTTCTCGTCTATCGGCCTCTCGCCGAGTAATATCGCCATGCTGTTCATTGCTGAAGCAGTGGTCTACGGCATCATCGGCGCGGTCTCAGGCTACTTGATCGGGCAGTGTCTGAGTAAGCTGATCAGCGTCTTCCACATTCTGCCGGGACTCTATCTCAACTTCTCGTCGACTTCGGCCGAGCTGTCCATTGGCCTCGTGATCGCGGTGGTGCTGCTGTCGACGATCTTCCCGGCTCGCAAAGCGTCGGAAGTTGCGACCCCGGCCGTCGACCGCACCTGGAAAGTTCCTGAGCCGGAAGGCGACGTTTGGAAGATCAAGCTGCCCTTCGCCGTCGCTGGAGCCCAGGCGCAGGGGATCAACGAGTTCTTAGCCGAGTGGTTCCGGGCCTACGAAGAGCAGTCGGTCGGCGACTTTTTGACCCAGGATATCCGCACCGGTGTCGAGACTATGCCGCTTGGCCCCGGCTACCGTCTGACGGGCCGGGTCTGGCTGGCTCCGTTCGACCTTGGAGTCTCGCAGACCCTGATGCTGGACACGGCCCCGACGGACCTCGAATCGGTGTACGATGTACAATTGACCCTGACCCGGACTTCAGGCGACGTTTCCAACTGGAAGCGCGTCAATCGCCGCTTCCTGAACGTTCTGCGCAAGCAGTTCCTGATCTGGCGGACGCTGACCGAGATCGAGCGGGAGCGCTATATGGAGATTGGCGGCACGCAAGCCGCCGGGGCGACCGCAGTGCAGATGCCCGCGACTGCGGGTGCGACAGTGGCCCCTGCGCTGTAAGAATGTAAGTTACGGAATTAACAAGGAGATACGCCTGCTTGGCAGAAGACGACATTGAATCGGCGCGTGAGCGGTCCGAAGACACTTCCGGCGACGAGAACGGACAGAAAATCCAGTTTGAAGAGGGTTTTACGGGCAAAGTCATGCTCGGGGCACTCTTCGTCTGCTTGATTATGCTGCCGGGTGCCATCTATCTGGGCCTGGTCGCGGGGCAGGGGCTGGGGTCGGCGGCGCAGTGGGTGACCATCGTGCTGTTTTCCGAGATCGCTCGTCGCTCATTTCTGCCGCTGAAACGGCAGGAGATCTACTGCCTGTTCTACATGGCAGGTGCGCTGGCAGGTTCCGGCTTCGGCTCGCTCCCGGGCATCTCCGGTGGACCGTTCGGCAACTTCATCGCCCTGCAGTATATTATGCAGTCCCCGGCGATGGCGACTGTCGCACCCTACCTGACCCATGTCGGGTGGATCGCGCCGCCGCTCGGCTCTCCGGCGTATGCGCATCGAACATTTATGGATGCGGCCTGGGCCATACCGATCCTGGTCATGCTCTTCGGGCAGATTTTCGATCGTATGAAGTGGATGGGCCTGGGCTATATGCTGTTCCGGGTGACCTCCGACATCGAGCGGCTGCCGTTCCCGTTTGCCCCAATTGCAGCTTCCGGTGCGACGGCTCTGGCGGAAGCATCGTCTAAAGAGGACTCCTGGCGCTGGCAGGTCTTCTCCACCGGAACCATTATTGGTCTCCTGTTCGGTTTCTTCTATCTGGCCATCCCAATCTTTACGGGCGTCGCCCTCGGCAAGCCCCTGACGATTCTGCCGATCCCGTTCCTGGACCTGACGCCTAACACCGAGCGCGTCCTGCCGACGGCATTGACGGGCTATAATCCTGACCTCGGCCTGATCTTGTTTGGGTTCATCCTGCCGTACTCGATTGTTCTGGGCGGCTTTATCTCTTCGGTCGGGGCGCAGATCGTGGCCAACCCGATTTTGCACTCGTATAATCTGTTCCCACACTGGGTTCCCGGCTCGCCGACGATCCAGACCAAAGCGGCGATTGACTTCGACTTTTGGATGTCATTTGGGATCGGAACCCAGCTGGCAATCGCGGCTATCGGTATCGGGGCGGTGCTGCTGACGGTCCTCAAGTCGCGCGGCACGGAGCAGCGGGCGCAGCGGGGAAGCCTCGGCAAAGTGCCGGAAGGGCGCGGCGATTTCCCGTGGCAGTATGCGATGGGGGCCTGGTTTGCGGCGACAATCGGCTACGTTCTGCTAAACCACAAGCTGGTTCCGGGCTTCCCGATTTGGATCATTATCTTCTATGGCCTGGTCTGGACCCCGCTGAACTCCTACGTCTCCGCGCGTCTGATCGGCTTGACCGGGCAGGGCATCTCTTTCCCCTTCCTAAACCAGGCGGTCGTCTTGCGCAGCGGTTACACGCAGCCGGATATCTGGTTTGCACCCCTGCCTTTGAACGACTATGGCGGTCAGGCGCAGAAGTTCCGCGAGATTGAGCTGACAGGTACCAAGTTCACCAGCATCCTGAAGCTGGAAATCTTTATGCTGCCGCTGATCCTCGTGACCAGCTTCCTGTACTGGGGCTTCCTGTGGAAGACCAACGATATCCCGAGTGCGCAGTTCCCGTATGCCCAGAAGTTCTGGCCGCTTTCGGTGATCAACCTCTCGATCTGGACCCAAATCAATGCCGGGCACGGTGCGGGCTGGGCGATCCACGCGATCAAGCCCTCCGTGATCGGGGTCGGTGCGGCAGCGGCGATGGCACTCTACGGGGCGACGATGCTCTTCAAATGGCCGCTTCTGTTCTTCTACGGCTTCATCGGCGGAATTGGAAACATCCCGCACAATACCATTCCGACCATGATCGGGGCCTTACTGGGCCGATATTACTTTGCCAAACGTTTCGGCCTGGAGCGCTGGCAGCTTTACACGCCAGTGCTGCTGGCGGGATTTGCCTGCGGAACGGGGCTGATTGGTATGAGCGCGATCGCCTTGGCGCTGATCGCGAAGACCGTGAATTATCTGCCCTTCTAGGGATCGGGCTGGGATGATGCAACCTGACCCCGGCGTTAAGAACCTAACCCCGGCGTTAGGTTCCGAAGGGCTTAGGTTCGTTTGGCTTCGGCTCCGTTTCCGAACTCATTGCATCATTCTCGTCATAGAGTGCGTATAACAACTGTGTCAACATTAGTACGAACAGAAATCAATAACAGCGGAGACACGCTTAAGCGCCGGGGCTGGAAGGTTATGGGCTGGCAGGGTCTCTCGATGCAGGTTCCGCCGGCGTGGAACCTGGTGGCCTACGGCGGCGATACGAAAGCGGGCAGCCTGCGGCTGGACAACGGCGAGTTTCAAGCGCACGGAGTTCTGGGCGTCGATATCCGCTGGATACCGATCAAAGGTAAACTGACCGATGCTGACATTGAAAAGCGCCTGACGCAGTACCTGGACAGTATCATAAAAAGTGCGAAGCGGCAGAAGATTGTCGCGGTGACACAGGTGAAAGAGCTCCAGGATACGAAGCACCCGGAGCGACAGGGGCTGCGGTCATTTACCTGGAAAGCCGACCGCAAGGCCGTGGGGCGTATCTGGCACTGCGGAGAATGCGGGCGGGTGATCATTGCGCAGGTGCTCGGCGGGCCGCGTGACGATTTCAACAGCCTGGCCGCCGATGTCCTGCAAACTCTGGACTGTCATCCGGTCGATTCGGAGTGGCGGCTCTGGTCATTGTACGACCTGCAGACGGAGCTTCCCGCCGACTACGCATTAACCGGCAAGCCGCAGCTGATGAATATCTACGTCCAGCTTCCTTTCATGCGTGGCACGTCGATGGACTCCGTGATGGTCGAGCAGTGGGGGGTTGCCAATGTGCAGCTTCGCGGTGCCTATCTAGACCAATGGTTTCGGGAGAAGAACAAAGCGGCTGAGGGCATACTTCGCTACACTGCCACCGAGGGCGAAACGCACGGACACCCGGTGCTGGCGCTCTCCGGGCGGCGCTGGGGAATGTCTTACTGGATGTCGCAGGCCCTGCAGCAGATCGGTCGGCTGCAAAAGCCTGCCACTTACTTTGAGGCGCGTATCTGGGAATGCCCGGACAGCAACAAGATTTTTCTGGTGCAGAGCTTCAGTCGGCGTCCGCAGCCGGAGCTGGTAGATGAGATCGTCGAGCGTACCCTGTGTCACGGCTAAATCTACGCGAAATACTCGCGAACAACGTGCCCTTTCTGGCTCGCAACAAGGGTGGACTGCCACGCGGCGAGCTGCTGGCTCTTCGACCGGTGCGCAGCCCGGATATCGACTGGGAACTCAAAGGGGGCGATGAAGCTCCGGGGGCAAAGCTGATTGTTCCGCGCCGGGACGACCGGATCGGACAGCTGCTTTCGCGCATCTTTCAGATCCCGGCGACGAAGACGATCGAGCTGGACGAAGTAAACTCCCAGATCTGGGCACGCTGCGACGGCGAGACCAGTGTCGATCAGCTGATCAAGTACACCTGTACGACTTACAAACTGAACCGTCGTCAGGGTGAGGTCGGGGTCGTGACGCTGATGAAGATGCTGGCGCAGCGTCGGCTGATCGGGTTCCCGAAAATTGGAAACGAAGGAGCGAAATCTCATGACGACAGAGGCGACCGAAACCGGGCGCAAACCAAAGGCCGAGGGCGTCGGCGGCGGTATTAAGACCCAGATCAATCTGCCCTGGAGCAAAGCGGCGCAGATTGCCATGAACTCGCTGAAGATTCGTTTCTGGCGATCCATGATCACAGGAGCGGGCATCTTTCTGGGGATTGCGTTTTTATGCTTTTCAGGGTCGCCAATTTTGATCTCTCTCTTTCAGCATAAGCTCGTCCCCGGCCCGGACCTCAACCGTCAGGTCTGGCTGGTGGTGATGGCTCTGCTGGTCTGTACGGTCGGCATTATGAACTCCATGCTGATGTCGGTGTCCGAGCGGTTCCGGGAGATTGGAACCATGAAGTGCCTGGGGGCACTCAACTCGCTGATCGTCCGCCTCTTCCTCATCGAGGCCTTGTTTATGGGCTTCGTGTCGTCGTTTGGCGGCTGGGTACTTGGCTTTTTCGCCGTCTTTCTGGTGCGCTGGATCACCCTTGGCTGGGCCGGTGGCGTCACTTCGCTGACACCTGGCATCATCGCCGGATCCCTGGTGCTGAGCGTGCTGATCGGCGGGGCCCTGACGCTTATAGCCGCCCTGCTGCCCGCCCAGCGTGCCGCTCAGATGCCGCCGGCGGCGGCGTTAAGAACCGAAGTTTAATTATTTGATCGCTCTGGAGAACCACTAGTGTCAGCCACAGAATATATCGTCCGCACCAAGGACGTCGTCAAAGTCTTTACCCTGGGCGAAGAGAAGCTGCGTGCCCTTGACGGAGTCAACGTCGACATCCGCCGGGGTGAGTACATCTCAATTATGGGACCCTCGGGCTCGGGGAAATCGACCCTCTTCAATGCCATCGGCGGTCTGGACAAGCCCGACAGCGGCAGCGTGTTCATCAACGATGTCGACATGGCCCAGCTGGATGCCGGAGAGCTGGCCTATCTGCGCTGCCATACGATCGGCTATATCTTCCAGACCTTCAACCTGATCACGGTCATGACGGCCCTGGAAAATGTCACCCTGCCGACTATCTTCGCCGGAACACCCACCGACGACGGGATCGCACGCGGTATGGAGCTTTTGGACATCGTCGGCCTTGGCCATCGGTACCACCACAAGCCGTCCCAGCTCTCGGGCGGTCAGCAGCAGCGCGTCGCCATCGCCCGCTCCCTGGCCAATAACCCCAGCATCATCCTGGCCGACGAACCCACGGGCAACCTCGACTCCAAAACCGGGGAAGAGATCATCGCTTTGCTGCGCCGCCTGAACAAAGAGCAGGGCGTCACCATTATCACGGCGACGCATGACTACAAAATGGTCGACGTATCCGACCGGGTGATCTGGATCCGTGACGGCAAAGTGGAGAAGATCGAAAACCGAGCCGATATTCAGCTCAGCATCGGCGGCATGGCCGGCGAAGCCGAGCACCTGGCCGGCGCGGCGGGCGTGGATGCGGTGGGCTAGAAATTAGCCTAGCTTAAGAATTACCCGAGCTTGAAGAGGCTCAGGGTGCCATCGCCGGTGTAGACCAGCAGCGTGTGGCCGTCGGCGGAGAGGACGCTCTGGCGCAGCAGGCCCGGCAGGGCGTGGCTCGTCAGAATGCGTCCGTCCTGGCGCAGGGCATAGAGGGTGCGCTGACCGTCGGAAACGATCGTCCGCTGGCCGTCGGGCGAGAGGGCGACCAGGGTGGGGGAGAAGAGCAGGCCGCCGCGTTCCCACACGGTATTACCGAGGCTGTCAAGGAGGCGCAGGCGGTGCTCGGAGAGGCTTTGATTGCCCCGCACGATCTGGCGCAGATAGGATACGGCCACGAAGCTTCCGTCCGCGGTGATCTGTGCCTTCGGGTAAAACGCATCTTCCCCCAATTCTGTTTTCCACTGCGGGTTCCCCCCTCCATCCGTTCGCCACAGGAAAAGTGCCGGGGCACTCTGGCGAACATTTCCATACGAAACTCCCAGGACATAGCGGCCATTGCCGGAAAGCTGTGCGAAAAACAGTCGGTTCGATATCAAGCGCCGTGCGGCAGCCGACTCGGGGTATTGCCACAAGCAGGCCCCCTGGGGCGTATAGCAGGCCACCCCGCTGTCGTCCCAGGTGCCGCAGACCAGGTACGACCCGGTGCTGGGGAATGCGATGGAGTTGCCGATGCCGTCGAGTGACCAGTGATGGACTCGCTTATCCTCCGTCGTGTAGGTTTCATCGCTGAGCGTGTAAAGATAGAGGAGCTTGCTGCCCGTCACCACTCCGGCATAGCAGCCGTCAGCCGAGAGGCGGGCATCCCAGATGGCGCCGTCGAGTGTTCGGTGGGAGAGAGTTGTTCCGTCCGCACCGCGGAAGATAGAAAAGTCGCTGAGGGCCGGGTCGAGTGCGGACCAGGCGACGACCGACCCCCCCGCCGCACTGACCGCCACGGAGGATGCTCCAGTCGCCGGATGTATCCACAGGGGGCGAGTGGGCTGTGTCCGCCAGTGCCAGAGGGAGACCGCGCCCTTTGCACCGCTGGCGAGGGCAATCAGCTCCCCCTGCGGAGAGACGGCCGCGCCGCGAAAGCCGGCGATCGGCTGGCTCCAGAGGAGTGTCATCGGCGCGGCATCCTGCGCCGCCGCTGTTCGAATTACTTTTGGGCGGCTGGCATGCCCCCACAGCAGCACCACTCCGCACAGCAGCACTGTGACGGCCAGGCCGGGCAGCCAGCGCATGATTTCCCGGACAACTCTTCTTTGCGCACTTAGCATTTAGGTGGCGATCTGTGAGAGGAATAACCGATGCGTGCGGTCATCATCGCTCAGCTCGGGGTGGAACGCGCTCCCCAGAATATTCCCCTGGCGTACAAAGATCCCTTTGCTTTCATAGGCGGCTAATATCTCCACTTCCGGCCCGGCTTCGACGATGTAAGGAGCACGGATAAAAACTGTGTGCAGGGGTTCCGGACCAAGCACGGGAATTTTCAGCTCCGCCTCAAACGAATCGCGCTGCCGTCCGAATGCATTGCGGGCGACTACGATATCCAGCAGTCCCAGTGTCGGCTGACCGCCGCGCTGGCCGGTCCCTGCTGCAATTTCCCGGGCGAGCAGTATCAGCCCGGCGCAGGTGCCGTAGATTGCCTTACCCTGCCCGGCGGCGGTTTTGATCGCCTCGTCGACCCCGTAGCGTGCAAGGAGCTTACCGATCGTCGTGCTCTCGCCGCCCGGCAGGACGATGCCGTCAGCCCGTTCGATCTCCGCCGATGTCCGGGCTGGGTAAGCCTCCGCACCGAGGCGCAAAAGCATTTGAATATGCTTCTCAAAATCGCCCTGCATGGCGACCACTGCAATCTTTGGCCTTTTGGTAATAGTGGGTCGAGGGGTGCTCATAAGTTCTTAATTATAGCATATGAAGAAACCTACCTAGGCTTCTCTCCTAGGCTTCTCTCCTAGTCTTCTCTAGAAATGTCGGGTATCGCGGTCCCAGGCGCTGGTCTGCCAGTTGTCGGGGGAACCCGGCTCCGGCAGCCAGGGCGGCAGTGTGAACATGAGGAAGTGCCCCAGAGTGTTCACATAGGGTTCGTAGAGGCCCCGCAGATAAGTGAGTTTTTCGTCATCTTCCAGACTGTCGTTGAGAGGCAGACCCGCTGCCGCTAAAACCTCTCGAATCTTGGCCCGGTCTGGCTCCGGCAGCCGGTCGGTTTCGGGCGGAGCAGGCTGCTGGTTAAAAATATATGCCAGGTCGATGACCGTGTGCCTCGCCATCGCGAGGGTCATCCGTGCCTGCCACTGCAGCTCATGCTGCCATTCGGGGTTTCCAGGAGAGCCAACGAGGATCAGTGTGCAGGTGTCCATAACACAGGTAAGGGCGCCCAGCCAGGACTGACGATCATGCTGCGATCGATAATAGCTCAGGACGGGATACGACAAATGGCTCTCCAGCAGCTCGGACGACCAGGCCTCCCAGTCGGCAAGCAGTGAAACCAGCGCAATCATGTTCTTCCCTTCACTGTAACGCTTCAGCATCTCCGTGGCCGAGGGCGGAGACGACGCACGGGCATCGAGCAGGGAAATGATAGACTCGCGTCGGGAAAACGACTGGTACAGCACCGGCAGGTATCCGATCACGACTGCTAGGAAACCAAAGCCGACCCCTGCTTCGAGCACTGCGGCAAAGCGCGTGATCCGCGTGTGCGGCGTCACATCCCCGTAGCCGAGCGTGAAGAATGTCACCCCACTCTCGTAGAGCGCCGTCTCAAATCGGTTCATACCTGGCACCCGGCTGAGACCATGAGGCAGTGCCCACTGGATCATGGCAAATGCTAGGATCAAAATCTGCGCCCAGATTACCAGCAGCAGAGGCAGGGAAAGCGGCCCAAAGTAGCTGAGAAACAACTGACGCCGACTGTCCGGCAGCCTCCGAGCGACGGCGGCAGAGAGAGACCAGATTGTCAGATAATACCCACGCGTCAATCGAAGCTGCCGCGTGACCGACCGGGGCAGAATAACCGTCTCAAACCCCTCCCAGATAATCACCAGTATCATGTACAGGCCAAGCAGGCCGACAAAAATTGTCATATTTCTGTAATGCCCGGGAGCCGAGATGGTTCCTTGCTCTTTCTCGTCGTGCGTCTTTGCGCCCTACTTTGTCAGTCCTCCCCCGCATTCGGGACAGAAGACGAAGGCACGATAGAGAATTTTCGCCTTGCAGTTTGGGCAGGTGCGAGAGTCGTCAGGGGGCGTGTCTGTGAAAGCTTCCGTGGTCGGCCGCGGGGTCTCGGACATTTTTGCGTAATCGCCATTCAGAATATTGATGTATTCTTCACTTTTCGCCCAGGCATCGATCTCCATCGCCCGCACTGCCGGGAAGGGGTGGGTGGTCTGCAGGGTACGGCCGAGTCTCAGAAAAGAATTCAGGGCATCTCGGCCCATCTCTTCGTATTCTTTCCCCTGCTGCAAAAATGCCTCTTTATCCATTTGGGCGTACAACTTGCGCGAGCCGCCCGCTACCTTCATCTCCACGTTTAAAACTGTCGCCACGTCCTGCGTCGTCAGCAGGCCCGCCCGATCTGCTGTCAGCTCACTCTGGCGGTACCAGTGGAAAAATGCATAAAACAGGCCGACCCCCAGACCCTGCGCCAGGCCGAATGTCCGGCCCCCCAGGCGCAGCAGCAAAGTGGCGAGAAACTCGGCGATTTGCCGGTACAGTACATGACCAGCCTTGATGTGCCCCAGCTCATGCCCCAGCACGACACGCCACTCCTCTTCGTCGAGCAACTCCAGCAGGCCCGAATGCACGACGATGATTGGGGACTCGACGCAGAAGGTAAACGCATTGGCGTCGGGCCGCTGATCGATATACAGCTGCGGCACAGGCATGTCCAGAATGGCGCAGCAATCGACAAGTTCTGCGTACAGGTCCTGGCACTGGTTTCGGTCTACCCGGACCATATCCGAGAGGCAGAGCATCTTCCCGGCCCGGTCGCCGCCAAACTCGTTGAACTTTCGGAATACCCAGTCGAGGCCGGGAGCTTTGCGCAAAGCAGCGAGAGTAGATCGATCGGTAGGATGCTCGAAGGAGGGGGAGGAGAGACCAGGAAATCGCTGTCGGCTGGACATGGGTTTGGTCCTTTTTGGGTGCAGGGATAGGCCCTGCACCCTTCGAACTGAGCTGCGGTTTTCTTTATTCTTTTTCGAGTGTCACCCCGACGACTTTAATCGCCGAGTTGTTTGGTAAGACCAGGCCGGTTAGCTTCCTACCCGTATCCAGCCGCAGCGTATAATCGCCCAGGGTGACGGGCGAAGGTGTGATACCTGCGGGTGAATAGTAATACGGAGCTGTGTACGCGGCTGTCGCGCTGCTTGTGTTCGGCACGGCGCTCCACTCGGCAACAGCCAGGACGATGGGGGAGGGAGCATCGCGGTCGTATTGCAGGCCAAAGCCTGCACTGACGGGTGTGGTGCTGCCGGCGGCCATCAGCAGATGGATGGCTTTGTATTTACCGGTGGGCAGAGAAAGAGTCTGACCGGTGCAGGCAACGACGTTTGGCTGGCCGTCGCGGACGTTTGGGTACAGGAACGAAATCGCATGGTTCGAGGCCAGCTCTTTGCCGACCTGGGCGGTGTAGTACCCGGAAGGGTAGAGCGGCGGGCCAGGCTTGCCGATGAGCAGGGGGTTCAGATCGGTTTCGGCTGTGCCGTCCGGAGGCATCAATTCGGCGGGCAAGGTCGCACCGTGCCCGTCGAAGCCGCCGGATTTGGAAGCGGGGGCGGATCCGATGCCGACGCTGTTAAAATCTTTAGTCAGATCCACGGGAACTGTCGTGCCTTTGCCGCCGACAGTGATGAGTACCTGCAGCATGTCCTCACCGATCGTCAGAGGCTGTGCGGACTGCCAGAGGCCATCTGTTTGGCGTATGTCCCAGACCAGAGCGTAGCGCCCCGGCTGCTTTGGGGCTATGAACGTCGCTGAAACCGCACCGTCGACTTCGCCGGGTGCCAGGTCTTTACTCAGGAAGGCGGTCGGGCTGCCATCCCATTCCCGCTCTGTGCCGTCCAGATAATACCAGTGATACCCGAGATGCGTATCGGCTTTTTTCCACGTCGTGCGGCCGAGGTTAGCGAGGGCAAGAGTGGCGGTCGCTTCTTTTCCAGCCTCGACCGTGCGGGGCAGGTCAGCAAGCAGAAAAGAGGCACCGGACAGCTTCTCGGCCACCGAGAGGGGCTCGTCATAACTGCCATTGACAGCGGAGCCTAGAGCGTCGGGGGCAACGAACCAGTGAACGCGATAATCGCCGCTTTTCAGAGCCTTACCGGACTTGTCGGAGGCCGGAATTTGGAGGGAGACGGCAGCGATCTGACCGGGGGAGATCGGGTCAGCCCCAAGTGGCTGACCGCCTTCGGCGACAGTCACGGGATTGCTGCCGTCCAGATCGACCGTCTGCACTTTCCAGCCGAGAGTGTAGCCGACAGGCCAGGAGGCCGCGCCGTCGTTGCGCACCTGCACTGTTGCCGGGACATCGGTCCCGGCCTGCGCGACCCCAGGGGTGGTCGTGCCGAGAAAGGTTGCCTGCGCGGCACCAATTCCGGCATTCGCGCCGATAATTGTCACCGGCACCTGCAGCGGCGTGTCTCCGGCGTAGGAGAACCAGCGGTCCTGGCCCTGCACCATGTCGACGACCAGGGTGTAGTCGCCCGGCTCCAGGTCTTCACCAAAGTTGTTGCGGGCTACGAGGCCGATGGAGAGCGTGAGTGCGTGCCCCGGCAGAACGTCTTTGCCGACGGCGATCCGAGGGGCGCTGTCGTCGACGAGGCGGCCGTCTTTGTACCATCGGGTATTGAGCGAATAGCCTTCGCCGGCTCGCCAGGGGAGAGATCCGGCGTTCTCGATACGCACAGGAATCTGATAGAGAGTTTTTGGATAAATCGTACGCGGGACAGCGTGGGCCAGATATTTGGCGTGCCACTGGCGGCTGCCGTCGAACTGAATCGCCTGGGCGCGGGTAGCATCAGCGTACTGCTCGCCGTACTGACGTGACGCGGCGATCTCGCTGCCGTGCAGGAAGTCGTTCCAGCTGTCCACGACAATCTGGTCAGGGGTGGAGACCAGAGCGACCTGCCAGGACGTGTCATAGGTGCGTCCGCCTTTGCGGCCGATGATGCCATTCTTGTCCACGCGCCCCGGCGAAACCGAAGCTACGCCGACATTGTAGTAAGCCCGAGCGATTGGAGTGCCGTCGGCGAGTGTTGCTTTGCTGTCGGTGCCGACCGTGAGGTCATAGACCAGGACGCCGCTTTCGTCTTTGCCCACGACTTCCTGCATGGCGCGGAACTCTGCAGGCAAGTGCGCGTAGATCACGTCCAGATCGGGCTGGCCGGCGGTCGCGTCGACTCCGATCAGGGGGTAGTCCTGACCCGCGGCTTTCAGCTCTTTGAGGGCAACGACCAGGGCATCCAGCTCACGGCTCAGAAGAGTGTCGCCTGCGCTGGTCCGCAGGAGGGCGACTTCCACCCCGGCCTGGCGCATTTCCAGCAGTTGCTGGCGATGCCATTCCGAGCGCAGTCCGGAGAACCAGGGGCCGGCACCGCTCATCGGCTGATCGGCCAGAAGCGTGCCGCCGGATGTATTCCAGACATTCTGCGAGGCTCCCTTTCGGGAGTTGGCATTGTAATCGATGCGATAGACTGCCATGACGAACGGGGGAGGCTTCGGAGCACCGAGCACGAATGCCCCGCTGTTGACCACGACGCCGTCCGGGATCGAGGTATTCTGCGCCGTCCGCACTGGTTTAGGGGTTTTACCCGGCTTCGGGGTGGGTGGCAGGGGGACGATTACCGGCACTTCCAGACCCGCAGGATTTTTAATGCCACCAGGGACCACTTGAATAAATCCGTGTCCTCCTGGCAGGTCAATCATTCCGGTGGGGAGTGTGGCTGTCTGCACCGGCGAAGGCATGCTGAGCGGCGGAGGATTATCGAACGGGGACTCTGTCGTGTTTGGCTCTTCGGCGATTGTCGGGGCGGCTGCAGAGATCGGCTCGCTGCCAAAGGCCAGCCGGGTTGCCGCAGGCCAGTCGCCGCTGACGATGGTTCCATTGACACGCGGGAATGCCCCGACCACCTTGGCGCAGACCACATTCTCCGGGGTAGACGCGGAAGCCGTTCCCGGTGCGGCAAAAGTCAGCCGTGACCAGTGGGACGGATTTTGCACGTCACCCCGGCCTTTGACTTTCGGCGAAAGGGAGTAAAACTTGCTGCTGGGCGTCGATTCGGCTTCCCGGTCTCGGGAAATGACATTAAATCCCCAGGTCGCCCCGGCCTTCGGCGGACCGGAAAGACCGATCTCAGACCAGGGAATCGCCAGCTCAACATCGTAGCCTTTGTCCGTACCCGCAGCGGAGTTCAGCTTGCCATGTACCGTAGCGGCGTACTTGTAGCTGTAAACAGCTTTGCCTTTCGGCGTTTTCGTGCCGTCGCCGATGCTGAAGTAAGCCCCTTGCGCTGCCGAAACAGCCATTTGATAGCTCTGCGCAGTCCGCACTTTGGCCCGGGCGTCATCGGTCTCGAAAAAAACCTCCACATCGTCATCCTGCTGCGGCTGAGATGTCGTGCTGCTGTTGGTTCCGATGACATTCGTATCGTTGACCCGGAATGCCGCATAGAAATAATAGTCGTCCCAAGTTGTGTACATCGTGCCGACCCGTAAACCGCTCGCCTCCTCGGCGGACAGAGTTTTGGGAGCCGCCATGGAGGGACCTCCAAGTGCGGGCATCAGGAGAACTAGGGAGAAGGGAAGAAGGCGCAGGGCAGCCGTGCCCGGAAGTCTTTGGAGCATAAACCCGTTATACCCGCGCGGGGGGGTGATGTCAAGGAAGAGGCGCGCTGACGGATGACAGTTCGCCGAATCCGCTCGGTCGGCGCTACTGCGGGCGGCTCCCTTGCAGTTCAGCCCGATAGTTGAAGCGGTCATCGGGAGCAGCATCTCCCCAGTAGTGGCTTGATTCGAGTGGTCCCCAGGCTGTGTTGTGTGCGTCGAGCCATGGCTTCCGGGTGAGCCTTGAGAATTTGAGTGCTATCACTGATGTTACGCAAGGCTTTCGGAACCCACCCCGCAGCAAGCTGCGACCCTCCCGGAACGGGAGGATTTGCGGGAGGGCAGTCGCAGGGTTTTATCTTCTTGATTAGGTATCCAAACAATAGGCAGAGCTTCATTCCCACCGCATGCTCGCCCTCCCGTATCGGGAGGGTCGCAGCTTGCTGCGGGGTGGGTTCCGAAAGCCTTAAGTAACATCAGTGACCATATGGCCCATCCCCGCCGGATTCAAAGACCTGGAAATAAAACATGCCGAGCGTCTTATTTGGGCGCGGTGGGCCGGCCCCTTCATAAGTCGGAAGCTTCCGCCCGAGAGCATCTGAACCCACCCATGTATCGCTGTAGGTGTCCCAGGCAGGGACGGGCGACTGGGCCCTGCCTCCCTGCCATGGGGCCAGCAGCAACAGGCAGAGAGCCGAACACAACAGTTGTCTTTGCCTGCTGATCCATTGACTCATATCTTCCTCCCTTTGACTTATACACGCTTCACGATGCGGCAGCCAAAGAGGCCGCCGGCCATCGCTCCGGGCTGGGACTGGAAACGAACTCTGATCACGGTTTTTCCAGCAATCAGTGAAGCGGGAAGGGGAGTTGTGACATCAAAGAACTGGCCCGGCCTGTTCTGGTTCAGTGTCTGAGAAGCGACTTTCGTGCCGTCTACCAGAACATCAAAGGCACGGTTTCCCGTTTCCCCGCCCCAATAGGTGCAGACTAGGTCTTGGGCCGTCTCGGGCAGCACTTTAAGCGTAAACGAGAACCAGCCACCATCCGCCGCATCCCGCCAGTGCTTTTCGCCTAAGGGGCCAGAGCTAGACCTTTCGCTTTGCAGCTGATGGTCTACTTCGGGCTGCTGCTCGCCGATCCCCATCTGATCTACCGTTCGTGCTTCCAGAACCCGCTGATGCTCTCGCTCGGCCTGGTATTCAGCTTCATGCTGCTTCCAGCCTTCCGGGGTAAAGGTATCCCAGTAGACGGTATAGCGGCTGAAGTAGGTCGTGTTGAACGGCTTCAGCGTGACATCGTTCGGGCGGCCTGCGCCGACGGTCTGGAACGTCAGCGGCTGTCCGGCTACGGGTTTGATCCAGGTGTCGAGCGGCTTGCCCACAGCGATCAACACTGGGACGTGCGGGTCGCTGACACCGGCATAGGCCCACTGGTCCCCGGAGGCATAGGGCATTGGTGCACTCATCCCAGCTTCGCCTAGCTGCCCGGCCAAGACGACTGGACCGTAGAGAAGCGCGATTTTATTCGGATCGTCGGGCATGGCCTCGGAGTGAAGATGCATTGGCAGAGTGATATCTACTTTGTCGCCGTTCTTCCAGGGGCCGTGCACGGTCACATAGCTGCTGGGCGTCGGGTTGATTGGCTGCACTTTTCCGTTGACGACGACTTTCATGCCGCGTGTCCAGGCGGGAACACGAATTTTGAGGGAGGCATTCACCGGATGGGCGCAGGTCAAAGTGAGTCGGGTGGTATCGCTCTCGGGGAACTTTGTTTCCTGCCGGACAGTCAGGCCTTTCGCGTGCCACTTCAGCTCCGAGGGAATAAATAAGTTGACATACAAGCTGTTGGCGTCGTGGAAATAGATGCTGTCGCCGTACTTGACATGGTTCTCCATGCCGGTGCCGACGCAGCACCAGAACGATTCGGTCGGGCTGCTGTAGGTCTTGAAGTGGCCGGGCTTGAGCGAGACGTAGTACGTCATCATGCCGCGCTTTGGATCCTGCGACGCCAGAATATGGTTGTACAGTGCACGCTCATAATAATCGGCGTAGGCCGGGGAGGCGGTCCACTCGAAGAGGTGCCGGGTCAGCTTCAGCATATTATAGGTGTTGCAGGTCTCCGCTGTACCGGGGCTGAGGTGCGCACTGAGCTTGCCGGGTGCATCGAAATGCTCGCCGTCAGTATTTGCCCCGATCACGTAGGAACGCGTATTGACCACCCGGTCCCAGAAAAATTCGGCGGCGGTGCGGTCTTTCACGTCTCCGGTCAATTCGTAGAGCCGTGCCAGGCCGATCAGCTTCGGAACCTGCGTGTTGCCGTGCAGTCCGGTCAGTTCGTCCTCGCGGCGCGTGAGTGGGTCAAGAACGGCTTTGTGATAAAATTTGTGTGTGATGTCTAAATACTTCTGCTCGCCGGTTAGGGCGTAGACATCGGCCAGGGCCTCGTTCATGCCGCCGTGTTCGTCGGAGAGAAGCACCTGCCACTGCTCGTCGCTGAGTGCGGCGGTCGTGGCGATCACCCAATCCGACAGCTTCAGCAGGACGTTTTTTGCCTGAATATTATCGGCATAGAGATACGAGTCGCGCAGGCCTGCCAGCAGTTTATGCATGGTATACCACGGAACCCAGCCGCGATGCGTGCCGTCGCCTTTCCCCGCGGCGACATCGGCGAACATGGCTTTGCCGCCTGGGATAGCCGAAACGTAGCCATTCCCGTTTTTCTCCTGGCATACCGCCAGCTCGCCGATGATGTAATCGACGCGCTGCTTCAGGCGCGGGTCTCCGGTGGCACGGTAGTCCATCGAAACGGCGGAAAGATAGTGTCCGAGAATATGTCCGGCGACCCCAGAGTTTTCCCAGCCGCCGTAGATCGGGGCCTTCGCATCGAGTCCCGCCTCCGTGCGAAAGTTATGCAGCAGGCGGTCGGATTCCAGTGACAATAAATAGGCGGTGTCCCGTTCCCGAGCCTGCTGAAAGGGGCCGCTCAGCAGGCGGACATCGGCTAGGTCGAAGGCCTGCACTTTCCCGGAGATGACGGGGCGTACGCGCCACAGGGCAGCCGGGGCGGCCTTCGTGGAAGCCGCTCCCGCCCGCACTGCTCCTGCCCGCGCCGCTGTCAATGGTAAAGTGGAATATATCATCGCGCCGCCCGCAATGGCTGCGCCTTTAATCAAAAACTCCCGTCGCTTCATCTTCGTACTCCTTCGTGCGTGAACTCAAACCAATTCCAGTTAAACTGCTGGCTATCTTTGCGATCAAAATGCCGCATAATCCGCCCCTGCAGACACTGCGGCGGAAGCCAAATTTGGGGTCGCCCCGTGAAAGCGAACACTTTTGTGAATATCGCATCAGTGCTCTCCCCATTTTACCTGAGATCTGTCCCCCCTTGCCTGCTCCCAGAAAGCAGAGGGCCACGGAACGGTTTTCGGAGCGACATCGTTTATTTTACATTTTGATATCGATAGTTGAATCGTCCATCTGGTGCGCTATCGCCGACATACCACCAATCGGCAATACGCTTTGGGTCGCCGCCGACCGGGGCATTATCCACCCAGTGAAAATCAAAATCGGTGCGGCTTTTGGCCGTTAAACCCAGCAGGACACGGGGTATCGTGACCTGCATCTCATTGCCGACGACCCGGTAAAAGACCGGCCATATTTTACCATCGGAGAAGCGTTTGAGCGTTGTCACCCTGGCGCTGATCACCGGGCTGTTGATGACGAAATCATATCCGTTCCACCCCGTCTTCGGATTGCGATCAGCATCAATTAAGAGCTGCATCCATCGAGGGCCGGTGCGTGGGGTCAGTGGAGACTGACTGCGGACATAGAAATAAACATTGCGGTCGTCTGCGGCGACTTTTGCGGCGACGATATCGTTGCGGCCTGAGGTGTCTGTGTAATACTTTCCGCCCCAGCCGGGCCAGTCGCGATGCTTCGTGTCGCCGACGGCATCCAGATATTCGGGAGTGATCGCTTTCCAGTCCTTCATCGTCTTTGGTGAATGAAATCCTTGCGCGATTGGCTGGGGCGAGGCACCCTTGAATTGCCGGATACCGTCTACAAGCTGCAGATAATAGTTGTCGCTGAACCCATCCTTCATCGGCATGGCATCCCGGCTAAACTCAGCGTTGTATTCGTCCACAAAGTAGTACTGACCCGGTCCCGTGACGAGGCCGAGCATGGGGACGGTCGGCTGGTACTGACGTCCGGCGGTCCATTCATTCCAGCCGGTGACGAAAACAAACTCCGGGTCGATTTTAAGTGCGTCTCGCCACTGCTGGGAAAAGAGCAAGCCTTTATCCGTGTCCGCTGCCAGCGCCCGTGCATCAATCGGCGGCTCCTTCCCCCCTGTCCGCTGGCCGCCCTCGTAGCTGCGGCCCAGATTAGACGAAGACCAGCCTCCCAAGGTCACCGGAACTTCTTCCGCGATTTTAGGGTCTCCGTGCCAGCCATAGGTTGGCGGGTGACCGGTTTCAATCCATTCCCATTCGTCTTTGCCGTCATTGGTGGGACCGTTAGTATTTGCCCAGGAATAGCGCCAGTGGAAAAAATCCTGTACCTCAGGCCGAGGAGGTGTTTTATTCGGCCTGGAACCGTTCGGGTCGCCCAAAATCAGCGGCTTGCCCTGCCAGAGGAACCATAAGTTCTTGTAACGGCCTTTGGCATAAATGGCATCGAACAGGCTATTCGCGACCGGACCGGTGGAGCTGTAGGTGATGAACATAAACTGCGGCGTTGGGCTGCCCTCGCGGCGCATCTGCTCGGCGGCATCCAGGACGGTGGCATAGGCGGTGGTATACTGGGGGGCATTCGTCACATCGAAAATCAGCACGTCGACGCCGGCGTTGGCCAGCATGGCGAGGTTTTTGCGGGCGACCCAGGGGTCGTCGGCCAGAAAGTACCCGGCGGCGGGCTCTCCCCACCAGTAGGTTCCGCCGTCTTTCCAGGCGCCGGGGTTGGTGACGGGACTTCCGCCGCTTGTCGCGATGATCTGCGTGTTGTCACGGAGAGTTCGTGGGTCGTCGCCGAACGTCCCATAATCCAGATTCTCCTTCGGGCGGTCATAATATGCCCGGCTGCCGTGAGTGAGAAAGTAAAAGATGCCAACATAACGCTTCGGGTGCGGCTGCTGCGCCGTGATATTTGTCGGCGTCGTCCGTCCCAGGGCATCCGTGGCGGTCCATGTCTCGGGGGCGAGCGGGCGCAGAGGAGGAAATGCCGCAGACTGTGCCCCGGCGGGAATTGCTCTCAGAGCCAGCAAGACAAGAAACGCGGTCAGAAGGGGAATTCTCATGAACATCACTTTCGGCAGTGGCAATCATTGCAACCACTACAAATTACGGTTTTACCGATTATGGCAGTTACTTGCGTGATTGTCAATATCATGGATTGACATTAAATGTCCCAGTGTGATATGATATAAGCACTCCACGGAGAGTTTTCAAGGATACTGCTGAGGCAATGACGTCTCCTTTCTTCGACCCGCAATTCGGGCGAATGAGAGGGTAAGACGTCTTTTTTCTGTCTACACTGGAGAAGTCCAGGTATTTCTCCGAGGATAAGACAGAGAACACTAATTGGCAGGGATAACTATGAAGCATGTAGATATGGTCGTCATCGGGAGCGGACCGGCGGGACAGAAAGCCGCCATTCAGGCCGCCAAGCTCGGCAAGAGCGTGGCACTGGTCGAGCGAAACCGAATTCTTGGCGGCGTCTGCACACATACGGGCACTATTCCCAGCAAAGCCCTGCGCGAGGCGGTGCTGCATTTGTCGGGGATTCAGCAGCGCGGCTTCTACGGCAAGCAGGACGGGCGCGGCAAGCCTGCCGAGATCACTATCGAAGATCTTATCGCACGCGGTCAGCAGGTCATTCGCACCGAAATGGAAGTCATACGCGAGCACATGATCCGGAATGAGGTGGATATTCTGTGCGGTGAGGCCAGATTTGAGGACCCGCATACCCTCAGTATTTCGCACGAGTATTCTTCAGAGAGCCTCAGTGCCGACCATTTCGTCATCGCTACCGGCACCGTTCCGGCCCGGCCACCCAACGTGACGTTTGATCGGTTCAAAGTGCTGGACAGCGATAACCTGCTGGAGCTGCCCACACTGCCCAAAAGCATGATCATCGTCGGCGGGGGCGTCATCGGCACAGAGTACGCCTGCATGATGGCGACTCTGGGCGTGCGCGTGATTTTGACCGAAGCCCGGCCTTCGCTGCTCGACTTTGTGGATTCGGAGATTAGCGAGGCCCTGCAGTACCGGATGCGGGCGATGGGTGTGACCCTGCGGCTCGGGGAACGCGTGGATGAGATCCTCGTCCTGCCTGATGGTCTGGTACAGGCGACGCTGCAGTCGGGCAAGCACCTGCGGGCAGAGACTTTACTCTACTGTATCGGGCGTCAGGGGACAACGGAGCGGCTGGGCCTGGAAACCGTGGGTATCGTCCCCGATAATCGGGGGCGCTTAAAAGTCAACGAAAACTATCAGACCACTGTTCCGCACATCTACGCGGTGGGGGATGTCGTCGGCTTCCCCGCTCTGGCCTCGACTTCTATGGAGCAGGGCCGGCGGGCTTCCTGCCATGCCTACGGTGAGCCGACCACTTCAATCCCGGAGCTTTTCCCGCTTGGTATTTACTCAATCCCTGAGATTTCGATGGTCGGTAAAACCGAAGCTCAGCTCACCGCCGATGGTATTCCCTATGAAGCCGGTGTGGCCCAGTACCGGGAGATCGCCCGTGGCCAGCTCCTCGGCGACGAGGTAGGTATGCTTAAGCTGCTGATCCATGAGGAAACCCGCCAGATCCTCGGTGTCCACGCTATCGGCACCGGTGCGACCGAGCTGATCCATATCGGTCAGGCCGTGATGGCCTTCAAGGGTACTGTGGACTACTTTATTAACAATGTCTTTAACTATCCGACCCTGGCCGAGTGCTACAAAGTCGCGGCGCTGAACGGCTCCAACAAGCTGCGCCTGCTCTGGAACGGTGGCTATGACGAAGTTCCTGAAACGGCCTATGAAAAGATGGCAGCTTAACGCTTCTTGCAAAAAGTATCGACGTAGGGGCGGGGCTTGCCCCCGCCCTGTTTTTTTGCCCTGTTTTTTTTGCCCTTCTTTTCGCGCCTTCGTTGTCAACGTATCAGGAAACGTCAGAGGGCGGTTCAGGGAATATCAGAGGGCGGGGGCAAGCCCTGCCCCTGCACAGGCAATACTGCGGGCTCCCGAGCGCACCGCCCTCATCGGTGGCCTTGGGGGTTTCGAGGGCAGACAAAAAATCACCCACTGCCTATAGTTCGCAGTGGGTCAGATCTAAGTATTTCTTACAAGCCATCAACTGGTAGAAGTGGCGGTTTCGGGCAGTTCGTAAACGATCTGGCCATCTTGGGTCTCAACTGTGATACATTCGACTTTGCCGGTATTTTCCGGTAGGGGGCCACGGGCAAAACGGATATAGCGCAGCTGTGCGCTTTGCTTTGCTGCTTCCAGGCTCGGATGCTTATCCACACGGATTTTGCGTCGCCGGGTGAGGTCCTCGCCGAGAAGCGTGTCGTACACTACGTAACTTACCATTCGAACAGTCTCCTTCTAATACTACTGCCTGAAACAACGTGGGGCCTTGAAGGATAGAATAGGAATAATGATGTTGCGTGCGACGTCTTAATTGTACCACAAGTTTTACCAGGGTAACTGTACTACTGTAAAGAAATTTTTCAGAGCGGCTTTCCGTTCATGGTGGCGGTGATGACCGAAGAGACTTCGTGCGTGAGCTGCCAGCCCGCGGGGCGTTTGGTCCATGTGTCCTGAACCCTGCCATCGAGTACGAGGACGCTGTTGCGTCCTGTCTGCGGGTCGGAGAACAGCAGAATGGCGTGTTTATGCAGCGTCGCCACTGCTTCAGTCCCACTCTTGCCCAGAGCCAGTTTTTCAATGGTAGATTGGGTGATGGCGGATTTTGCCGGAAGAGCGAATGTCTTAAGATAGTCCGCCCGCTCTTCTTTCAGATCGTGCGACTTGCCGGCATCGCTGATCCCCGTGAAATCTGGGGCGTAATGTGCCAGAACAATCTCGACGTTCTTCGACACAAACGCGGTGTCACGCGCGGCGTAATAACCCTGCAGCGTTTTTTGCACATCAGCGGCTGAGGCTATTGCAGGGATAGCGATCGTGCTTAGAGACAGCATCAGCGCTGTTTTTAGAAAAGATGTTCGCAGCGGAGATATTTTGAGAGAAGAGTAGTACATCATCTTCCCCTCCTTACTTGACTTGCAGTGCTTTTCACCAGACACTTCGGTTGTTCCTCCCTGGACGAAGTGCATTTGAGAAGGATTTCATGCGGCGGTCGCGAACTTAAAATCATGGAAATCAATGAAGCGACTATTGGGCAGTTCAAGACAGATTTCGCCCGCGTCCGGGCCGAGGTCGGAAAGGTCATCGTCGGGCAGACCGATATTGTGGACGGGGTACTGATCTGCCTGCTGTCCGGCGGACATACGCTGCTGGAAGGGGTGCCGGGGCTGGGCAAAACGCTGCTCGTACGGACTCTGTCGCAGGTGCTGGATTTAAATTTCAACCGAGTGCAGTTCACCCCGGACCTGATGCCTGCCGATATCACCGGGACCAACATCCTGATGGAAGATGCATCGGGCCGGAAGATTTTTCAGTTCCAGCCAGGGCCGGTCTTTGCGAATATCGTGCTGGCAGATGAGATCAACCGAGCGACTCCCAAAACGCAATCGGCGATGCTGGAAGCGATGCAGGAGCACTCCGTGACTGTCTCCGGCAAGCAGTACCGGCTGGAAGAGCCATTTTTCGTGCTGGCGACCCAGAATCCGATTGAAATGGAAGGCACCTACCCGCTGCCGGAAGCCCAGCTGGACCGTTTTTTGTTTAAGTTAATCGTGCCCTCGCCAACCCTGGCTGAGCTGTCGGCGATCGTGGAACGGACCACCGGAGCAGAGTCGGTCCAGGTGGAAAAAGTGCTGGACGGGCCGCAGATTCTGGCAATGCGTCAGGTCGCCCGCGAAGTGCCGATCGCCTCCCATGTCCGCGATTTCGCGGTGCGGGTTATCCTTGCTACGCACCCCCGTTCCGAAGTCGCAACTCCGATGGTCAACCAGTTCGTCCGCTTCGGGGCTTCCCCGCGCGGGGCGCAGGCCCTGGTGCTGGCGGCTAAGATCCGTGCCCTGCTCGATGGCCGCTACAATGTCGCCTATGACGATATTACATCGGTCGCTCCGGCGGCTCTGCGCCATCGCCTGATCTTGAATTTTGAGGGTGAAGCAGAAGGGGTCGGCGCGGATGCCATCGTGCGGGATGTCCTCACCCGGCTATCCTCCGGAGCGACCGCCGGGATCGGGGTCTAAGATTTCAAGCTGCGCTGACGCATGACTTCAAATGCGATGATTGCGGCTGCTGAGGCTGTCCCCAGAGAGTGCGGCATGGGGCGGCCGTAGGGAATACATAGCTTCAGGTCGGCACCGTCCGAAAACGATCGTGTCACTCCGCGCTTTTCGCCCCCGATCAGCAGAAAGAGGGGCTTTGTCAGGTCAGCGTCGTAGAGGGATGTACTGCTGCGCGCGTCGGTCGCACAGGCGACGGCAAGCCCCTGGCAGCGAAAGTGCGCTGCTGCCTCAGCGGCGGTCTCGCAGAGGGCTGTTGGGATCAGCTCTGAGGCTCCGGCGGAAGCACGGGCTACGACTCCCGCTGCAGAAAGCCAGTTGCGCGGGCGCAGAACCAGGCCGTCGGCTCCGGCGGCGTAGAGGGCGCGGACGGAGGCCCCGAAGTTGAAAGGGTCTTCTACGCCGTCGATCATGGCGATAAACGGAGATTTTTTGCCTTCCGTCAGGCTGTCAATCTCGGCAAATCGATACGGGCCGACCCGGGCCAGCACCCCCCCGTGTGTCCGTCCACCGGCGAGTGCGTCGATAGCTTCTCCTGAAACCCTCTCCATAGAGATCTGCGCTTTGCGTGCGAGATTCTCCAAGTGACGTGTCTGCCCATCCACTTTTCCCGTGCGTATTTGAAGAGAATAGACATCGCGCCTTCCTCCCTCGAGGGCAGAGCTGACGGAAATAAAGCCCTCCAAATAGGTATCTGCAATGGGATCTTCTTCAACAATGTCTTCTGCGGGCATGGGGCCATTGTACCCGAAAAAAGAGGCTGCGGCGGGAGCCACAGCCAGAGTGAAGGAGATGAGCAATGGGAGGTCTTTCAACCTCTTCCATCTTCCTCATTCTGGTTCAGCCAGATTAAGCGGGCGTTAAGCGAAGATTAAGTTTGAGTTAAGATGCTGACGTTACGCAGGGTTTCTCGAGTCAGTCCCGGCCAAGAGCGTGAGCCGGAGAAGCATGAGGCAAAGAAGCGTAGGAGTTTACTCCCACGTCTTGCCCTGTCCCTATCTTGCCCGGTCCACGCCCTGCTCTTTCACGTCCTCCCTGCTAACATCAGTTAAGATAGTCCCAATATTTTTTAAATGCTCGATTGCGTCACTCGCGACCTGATGCATAACATCCGCCAGAATCGTGTATACTCTTCTCTAATGATTGATGTCGTTGTGATTGGTGGTGGGGTTCTGGGAGCGAGTACAGCGCGGGATGCGGCGCTGCGCGGTCTGTCAGTCGCCCTGTTCGAAGCGGAGGATTTCGGGGCCGGAGCGACTTCGCATGGGGCACGGGTTCTGGGCGCAGGGCTGCGTGCCCTGGAGACCCTCGACTTCACCCGGGTACGCGAGCAGCTTCACGAACGGGAAGTGCTGCTTCAATTTGCTTCACCCCTGGTCGTCCCACTTCCCTGCTTGATTCCCTTCTACGACTCTAATTTGCTGGTGCAGGCACGCCTGCGGGCCAGCCTGGCCCTAACGGACGCGCTGGGTTTCGATAAGTCCCTGCCCCTGCATCAGATCCTTTCGGCAGCGGAAGCTCGGGAGCGTGAACCAAATCTCAGCCCTCGGGGGCTGGGCGGTGCGGCACTGGTCTGGGAAGCATCAGTCCCAAACCCCGCACGTCTGGCACTGGAAATCGCACTGGATGCCCAGGCGCAGGGGGCATCTCTCTACACGCATACGCGCGTGGACGGCCTTCGGCTCCGTCCGGCTGCACGGCGGCGTGAAAATGTTGAAGGGGTCTGCTGGACAAATCTCCTGACCGGTGAAGAGGGAGAAACCCCCGCAGCGCTCGTCATAAACGCCACTGGGGCGAGCCTGCCGGACGTTGATCGGCAGGTGAAAGGACTGGCCGGGGTGCTGGCAATGCGCCGCAAGTGTATTTCCGTGGCTCTGCCTGCGCTGCAGGGGGGACGGGATGCGCTTCTCTTTCCGGGTTGGGGTGATGACGGTCTGCGCTCCGTCGTTCCCTGCCCGGGCTTTTCGCTGCTGGGAACCTTGGAAACGGATTTTGCCGGCCAGTCCCCCGAGGCACTGTACGCGACGGGGCGCGAAGTCGCTGCCCTCTTGCACCCTTTACGGGAATACCTGCCGGAGGCTGATTGGGAGCATCCCACTCTGGCCCTGGCCGCACTGCGCGTCTCGCCTCCCTTCCCCGGTCCACCCGCTTTGCCGGATACGTTCCTGCCCCTGGTAATCGACCATGCGGCCAGCGGTGACGGCCTGGGTGGCCTCATTTCAGCGGCAGGCGGCAGCCTGCTGTCCTGCCGAAGTCAGGCCGAAGAAGTGGTGGACCTTGCCTGCCGCAAGCTGGGCCGGGCACTGTCGACCCCAGCGTGCCGAACTTCCGTCCTGCCGCTTTCCGCAGGGACACGTACCACACCGGGTATCACTTTCCACGACGAATCTACTCTGGCGGCAGCGGTCCAGTATTCCGTGAAGTACGAGCAGTGCCACACACTTAACGATTTTCTCATTCGCCGCAGCTCTCGGTTCTGGTCACCAGACCAAGGCCGCTCCTCCGTCTCTGCGGTGTTGGGCCAAATGGCGGCATTGCTGGGCTGGGACCCTTCTCGGCAGGCAGCCGAAGTGAAGGCCTGGGAGGCCGAATCGGCACTGTCACAGGCGTTTCGAGTGCTGTGATTTTGATAAAATCTCTTCAAGTAGACCTCTTACATTTGTCCCCGGATTGAAATTTGGGTCTGTAGAAGTGCGGGTCTGTAGAAGTGCGAGTGTCCGCAGAGCGGACAAAGATTCGGGTCGAGCATTATCTCCTCTGTCTACGCAGTAGACAATCGCTTTATCAAAGACCCGGATTTTAATCCGGGGACTTATGCAAGAGGTCTAGTGAGAAAAAGCCCGCGACCGGGGATGGTCGCGGGCTTCTTGATTTTGAGGCGGAGAGGGAACTAGTTACAGTTCGGGTGTGCGCCGTTGTAGTCCGTTGCCCAAAGGCAAATATCGCCAACAACTTTTTCCCAGCGCATCGCTTTCACATGGCCATCAGCGAACTGACAGTTGATTAATTCTGTGTGACGAGACTTGATGTCGCTTTCGGCCTGTGCAACACTAGGAAGTGTGGCTGCATAGCTATACTTTGAGTTCCCGATATTTTGCCAGTAGGACTCGTACTGGGAGGTGTTAGCACCACTCTGCGCCTTGAGGTAACCTTCGTCGCTGTTGCAGGCAGCTCCAGCTGCACATGCTGCATCAGACGTGCTACCAATATTATTGACAAGTGTGCCTGTTTGATTTGTAACATCAGGGCAGACACCGTAGTAGGTCGAATCTGTAATCATAATCGTGCTTGCGGGCCGATTGACTTCCGCAAGGCTCACGACATGAGGTGTTCCTGTCGATGAGTTATAGGCACCTGCAGGGCTAAGCCATGCATCGTTGTGGCCGTAGCTGTTCTCGCCGCCATATCCCACGCCGTCACAGCCTTTCGCCCCGCCGACCGCACAAACAGTGTTCGTCGAATCAGCCCCGGCGAAGCCATTCGGAGCATCCGGGCAGATGAATACGTTGTAGCTTTTGATATAGGGCTGCAATTCGCTGATCCAGAATGTCTTGCGCTCTGAGCTGGCCGTACCATAGTAATTATTTGGCAGCGGTCCCCCGTTTTGCTGAAGCAGTGGATTACAAGCGGAACCTACTGCGCCGCAGTTGTAGCGGTGGGGATAGTAGGACTCATCATAGTCTTGGGTGTACTGAACTGATGCCGTGCCCATTTGCTTCAAGTTAGAAGCACAGGCGGTGCGGCGTGCATTCTCGCGAACCTTCTGGAAGACGGGGAACAGGATTGCGGCGAGAATCGCGATAATGGCGATGACGACGAGCAGCTCGATCAGGGTGAAGCCCTTGCGGCGATCCGCGGCAGGGCGTGCATTTATTTGCAGCATAAGTAAACTCCTCTAGTGTAGAATAATCTTTTCGTTGTAATTATACAGGGTAGCAGAGGAGGTTTATGTTAAGGCAAGATTAAGCTTAGGTTAAGTTTAGGTTAAGGCCGGTCAAATGTGCCAACGCTTCGCTCAGCTGCTGGGTCATCGCACTTACTCCTTCCCCGCGCGAAAGATGCGCAAAACCGCGGGGATCAATCGGCGAGCCATAGGTGACGGTGACGGGGTAGGGGGAGCGGCGGGGGCTGACTGCGCCGTACGGAACGATGCAATTCGTATTGCGCAGACCGATCGGAATGATCGGGGCACCGGAGCGCAGGGAGAGCAGGGCGGCTCCGGGCTGAAGTGTTTGGAGGCAGCCGTCTTCCGAGAGGCGGCCTTCGGGAAAGAGCAAAAGAGCTTCCCCGGACTTCAGCAGATTCTCCGCCCGGCGAAGTGCGGCCCGGTCAGGGCTGCCGCGCTTGATGGGGAATGCTTGAAAGTGGGCGAAAAACCAGCCCAGGCGGGGGATATCAAACAGTTCACTTTTGCCGATCATCCAGCAGCGGCGCGGGGCGGAGACGAAAATGGCGACCGGGTCACAGTCACTGGAATGATTAGGGCAGTATAGAACTCCCCCCCGGCGCGGGACATTCGCCTCGCCGGACGATCGGAGTCGGCCGAGGACTCGCATCAATAGCCGCATCACTGCAAAGACGGCGGGGTAGGCCAGGAAATAGATCACGCGGCGATCTCCAGCTCCCGTTGGGCGATTTCCGCTGCGGCTCGATCCTCGTGCAGGCTGGAAAGGGCAACGATAGCAATGAGCAGAAAGACGGCGCAGACGGCGAAGATAACGCGGTAGCCGGAGCGGTTAATCAAAGTGCCCGTTAGCCAGACAGATCCTGGCCCGGCAATGGACGCCGCCGCTGTCTGCAGACCGACATAAAAGCCGATCTCCTTCGGCGGTACCAGTCGGGTCAGCAGGGGATATGCCGAGGCATTCTGCGCTCCGATCCCCAGGCCCGCCAGGAACATGATGCCTGCGACCTGTGGCAGGGTGGTCACCCAAAGGGCATTTCCCGCTGCGACTGCGATGAGTCCTAGGCTGAGCAGCAGCAGGCGCTTTGGGCCAAGCGCATTGACCAGCTGCCCAAAGAGCAGGCTTCCGATGCCGGTGCTCGCCAGCAGCAGCACGGAAAGCATCAGGGCAGGCGTGTGATTTGGCTGATCGGGATGGAGGGTATTGTCGGCGCAGTGGGTGATGCGCTCAATAAACAGTGTCAGGTACGGGGTCACGGCCCCGACCCCTGCCCCGAAGAAAAAAAACATCGCGTAGTACGCCCGCGCCTGTTTCAGCAGCCGCAGCCCGGCAAGTGCCAGCTTGATGTCGTCCCAGTGGCCGCGGCGCGTCTCGGGCGGCGTTCGAACCAGCGGCTCGGGTGTCCGGGCGCAGGTAAGTAATGTCGTCGCGAGCATCAGCAGGCCTACTAGCGTGAAGCCGACGGCCAATGGCAGCTTCAAAACGGCGATCAGCGCGAGGATCAGCACCTGCCCGAAGGCGCCGACAAAGTACCAGGTCCCGGTCACTTTGCCCCGCTGGGTTGACGTGGTAATATCTGCCAGCAGCGCCTGATACGGATCCATGGCGACATTGAACGTCAAAGTGAATAGAAATATACAACTGATGATACCTGTCAGTCGCAGTGCCGGGGGTAAATGTGCCGCCACCGGTGCCAGCAGCAGAAACAGCGCAGAGAGGGCGACGAAGGCCCGCATGAAGGGCCGCCGCCGCCCGCCCGGCCCGGACAAACGGTCACTGATAGAGCCGACGATTGGCTGAATAAACACCCCTTCAAACGAGTGCGATCCACCCATCAGGCCCAGCAGGACGGCATTTCCCGTGAAACTTCTGAGCCACAGTGGGATGACGAAGTTGTTGAACGCATAAAACGCACCGTAGCCGAGATTTGCCAGAGCGTACCAAAAAACGCCGGCGGCGGAGAGTGGTGTTCGTACATCGCCTTCGGCGACCGTAGTCCGAGTCGGTGGTGCGCTATCCATATAGGCGCACAGTTCGGCGGCCGGCGTCGGTATTCCTGCTTTTGTTAGCCACCCGTGCTTAGAAACGGCCTGAGGCGGGCCATAAGCTATAGGGGATCACCAGCATACCGTCCATGCGCGGCAGCATGATGTCCAGCAGGATTAGCCTCGGCGGAGGCATAGTGCGGATCCTTTCCACAGCCTTCGTGCTCCAGGACGAATGTCAGAATATGCGCGATATCGGCCTCATCTCCGACTAAGTAGTCGTGCATATGTTTCCCGGTGTTCTGACCCGGCCCTGAAGGGCCGGGCTATTCGGAGAAATCCCCTCCGGGGCTGAGGGAAATACCTGATTACATTTGCACGATTACTTAGCAGCCGGCTTTGTCCCTGATCAAAGATACTGCTGGGCTGTTGTCTATAAAGGCTTCGAACCGGGCCTCGCTGCTGCGCAGCGCCTGCTCCGTCCGCCAAAGCGCCGTCATCTGGGCATTCAGCTGCTGCTTGATGCTGCTGACGACCTGCCCCCGCAGCTTTGCGGAATGAGTCTGGTAGATGGTCCGTGCCAGCAGTAGTGCCATGAGGATTCTCTCGGCCAGCACTTTGGGCTTCGCCAGTGCTTCCCTGAGGCATCCGGCGGTGGTTCCGAGGGCTGCCAGCAGCAGAACCGGGAGCAGGGAGGTCCGGATGCGCTCCGACAGACGCTCCTCGAAAGGTGCTTGTTTTGGTTCTGATGTGAAATCTGCTTTCATCATAGTAGCCCTGCTGCTTTTATCGGCAGGACGCACTGGTAACTTGAGCAGGATTTCGGGTAGGGTAGTGGCTCAAATACACCGACAAGCAGAAGAACAATCCCAAAAAGCCCTGCCCACCCGAAGATTCCCATTCCCCAGAACAGTGCTATTGCCGCCAGGCAATTGAGCAGGAGGGGGACAAGAACAACAGGTGACGGCTTCCTTGGCCCAACGGATTTGCTGATTTGGTAGTTGGACAAGTCGCAACAAAGCCCCAGCAGCAGAAATATCGCCCCCAAACCATCTGCGATTAATTTTAACGTATGCATTGCTGTATGCAAAGCGATCTCATTCCTTCTCCAGCAGCATTCCATATTTCTCGGCGACGACTTTTCGTTTGACTTTCAGGGTTGGGGTGAGTTCGCCGCCATCAACGGAGAAGGCATGGTCGATGAGGGCGATGCGCTTGATCTTTTCGTAGTCAGCCAGTTCTTTGGAGAGTGAGTCGATTTCGGTCTTTACATATTTGCGGGCGGCAGGGTCGGCGACTAGTTCGGCAGAAGTGGCTTTCTCACGGCCCTGCGCTTTGGCCCAGGCTTTTAATATGTCGAAGTTTGGGACGACCAGGGCACTGACGGTGCCGGCTTTGTCGCCAAGCAGGACGATCTCACTGATGAGAGGGCTGTGCTTCAGCAGGGTTTCGATAGGCTGCGGAGCGACGTTCTTGCCATTTGCCAGCACAAGAATATCTTTTTTACGGTCCGTGATCTTAACGTAACCGTCACTATCGATCATGCCGATGTCGCCGGTGTGGAACCAGCCTTCAGGGTCGATCACTTCCGCTGTTGCAGCGGGGTTGTTCCAGTAGCCGCGCATGACGGTCGGGCCTTTGACGAGCAGCTCACCGTCGGAGGCGGTCTGAACCTGGACATTGAACAGCGAGGGGCCGACGGTGCCAACCTTGACCCGGCCTGCGAGGTTTGCGCAGACGGCGGCGGTGGTCTCGGTCAGGCCCCAGCCTTCCAAAATCGGGATGCCGATGGCGAGGAAGAAGTTGGCCGTACGGGGATTGAGCGGGGCACCGCCGCTGACGAAAAACTTGAGTTTGCCGCCGAAACGGGCACGTATCTTGGACAGCACCAGCTTCTCGGCGACCAGGTGCTGCAGAAACAGAATTGGGCCGATACCCTTGCCGGCATTGATGCTTTCGGCACGAGTGCTGCCGACTCCGAGGGCCCAGTGTGTCAGAGTCTGACGCTTCTCCGGCAGCTTCGCGATGCCGTCGATGACACGCTCGTGGATGCTTTCGTAGACACGCGGGACGCACTGCATGATAGTCGGGTGCAGCTCACCCAGATTATCCATGAGCTTGAAGATGCTGTCATTGAAGCAGGTCTGTGCGCCCTGGGTCAGTGCCAGGTTATAGGTGACGCGCTCGAAGACGTGCGAAAGCGGCAGAAAAGAGAGGAATAGATCGTAGGGCGGCTGGAAGAGGGGGAACTGTCGGTTGGCTCCGTCGAGTGCCGCCGCCATGCTGCCATGGGACAGCATCGCCCCTTTCGGGCTGCCGGTGGTTCCCGAGGTATAGACCAGGCTCATCAGGTCCTCGGGCGTGACTGCGTCGCGCCGCGCTTCATAGCTCTCCCCAAGAACTGCCGTCTCGCCGACTGTAATGATGTCGGCCAGAGTGAATACTCCAGGTTCGTTCGACTTTTCCTCGATCGTGATAAATACCGAAAGCTCCGCTGCTATCGCCTGAGCAAGCTGGGCTTTTGCTAACTGTTTGGAGTTCTCTGCAAATATCGCTTTCGCACCGCTGTCGGCCAGGATATGTGCGACCTGTCCTGCGGGAAGGGTGGGGTAGATCGGTACGGAGATGGCTCCCGCGGCGAGTGTCGCCAGATCTGCGATGGCCCATTCGGTGCAGTTCTCCGAGAGGATAGCCACTCGGTCACCGCGCTCAACCCCCAACGCCCGAAGTCCGAGAGCCACCTGCCGCACTTTGTCTTCCAGCTGACGGTAGGTAAGCGTCTCCCAGACTTTGCTGACCGGCGATTTGGCCGAAAGCGCGGGCCGGTCGGGATACTTTGCCGCTGTCTCGGCAAAGCGGGTATTGATGGTGTCGAATGGTTGCGGCATTGTTAGACCTTTAAAGGTTGTATCGTTACGGAAGGTCTTCGGAACCCACCCCGCAACAAGTTGCGACCCTCCCGAAACGGGAGGGTGGACTGGAAGTGGACAACGTGTCTCGCCATCCAAACTTAGAGCCTATTTTAAGA